>CAZPWM010000097.1:0-11936 GCA_964590575.1 uncultured archaeon | reverse complement strand
TCGATTTGATAATTGAAACTACGTCCGTTTCTCTTGCCTGTAAGATAAGTAGTCAGGTCCGAGAATTTCCCGTGCCATGACAATCTTCAGCAGATTCATATCGAACGAATTATTCTTGAAGTAGGGAGTAATCATTGATGAAAGATGTTTTAGATGATACATATCTACCTTTCACGGAAGAGCAGTTGATGAACCATTTTGCCAAGGTCAAGTATCGAGGAGAATGCATTAGGAATGAGAAGCATCTGAGCTACTACAAGAATAGCATCCAAAGGTATCATCGTTTTCTTGCTGACACCCCGGATATGAGAGGAAGACCTCTGTCAAAGATGAAGGAACCCTGTCAGATAGAGAAGGATGAACGGTTCTGGGTTGCCTCCTGTATGATGATAATGTTCTATGACGAACGACGACTTCAGAGGTTGCAGAAGCTCTTCATTGAGGCTTTTGGTGAAACTCCTCCTCTTACCGGCTTGGCTTCTTGGCGAGAGTGTCTGGAAGGAGATTTAGAGCTATTCTTTGAAACCACCCTCCCCTCACCGCCCTCCTACAAGGCGTGGCTTCGCCGAAACTTACATGAGCGCCAATTCGTACCCCACGTCTTAAGCAGTGCTTATGGAAAGAAGAATGTGGAAGGTCCCACACACCTAGACGCCTTGCTCATAAATCCCAGCAACGGGTTCGCAGTGCTAGTAGAAGCAAAGGTGTTGTCAGACATCAGCTATCAGATCACCTATGACGCCACTCGGAACCAGATTTCTAGAATCATCGATGTCCTGTTGGAAGAAAACAAACATCTCTGTGAACCATTATCCAAGAGGAATCCTGAGAACACACTGTTCCTCCTGTTGACACCTCAAATGTTCAAAATCCATCCCTCTCGCAGGTTATATGGATGCAAATTCAATGATTACAAGAGGAATGCAGAATCCATAGCTGTCGACCTGCCTCACAGGAAGAATCTGGATTGGCTTAAGATACGCCGTAGGTTAGGATGGCTTACCTGGGAGGACTTCCACAGGACAAACAGAGATTGCTGTCCTTGGCTATCCAAACAGTTTCCTTTGTGACTGCAATTGGAAAAGTAAAGGAGAGAGGGAAACCCTCTCTCACTTGAAACTGAAAACTACATCTGTTTCTCTTGTCGGTGCAGCAAGAAGATCAGAATCGACATCCTTATCTTCAAGGAAGCTCCATTCCATCCGTTTCCCAAGACAGTCGGTGAGTTAAGGGAGTTCTACATATCATGTCAAAACCAGTTCCTCCGTTGGAGAAGTCTTGGGAGTTTCAGGCAGATAGCAGTATATTTGGCCTCCGTCAAGGAGGCACAACCTCAGAGAGCAGCACAATCATCTTTGGAAGCAAGAAAGGTATCATCTACGCGCTTGATGCTATGTCAGGATCAGTGAAGTGGACTTTCAAAATGGGCAAGGGGTTGAAGCTTCCTCTTATCGAGGAAAACGACATTATATTCGCCCCTAGTAATGATAAGAAGATGTACGCTCTTGATTCCCAAACAGGCTCTGAAATTTGGCATTTCTCTTCTGGTAAAGACTTCATTAATTGGGTCGAAGGACCGGTCTTGGCTGAAGGGGTCGTCTATGTGACAACCAAGGATAAGAAGCTGCATGCTGTTGATATGGAAACCGGCAAAGGAAGATGGCAATTCTCTTCTGGGGGCGAAATATCATGCCCTACTGTGGCTTATGGGACAGTCTTCTTCGGATGCCAAGACAAGCATGTCTATGCAATTGATTCTTCTAATGGTTCCAGACGATGGATATGGAAGTCAAAACACAAGAACCACTCCATTCCTATACTGGTCGAGGACAAGTTGCTGATTGCTGCAGATGACAACCTGTATGCACTTGACCCCAACAACGGGGCTGTCTTGTGGGAGGCTCATGATGTGCTGCACTACGGTCGCCCCCCAACGATTGCCGGCGGATATGCATACTGTACAAAGAAGCTGGTTGGACTAGATCTGTCCAGCGGAAAAGTTGCGGCAATGTTCACACCAACTATGGAGAAGATGGACTCTATGGTAGTGCAAGGCAATACTCTCTACGTAGAAGGACTAGTTGGTAAAACAATTCCGCTCCACACAGCGAATGTCATATTGGCCTACGATCTCTCCACCGGAGAGGAGCAATGGCACACCTGTATCAAATCACTTGTCACCAGGGACTCATGGGATATAGCGAACGGATTCATTTTCGTGACCTCAATCGACAAGATCATCGTCATCAACACTTCCCGTGTCACCAAGCGGTGGGAGTCGGAGAGCCTCCCGGGTGGGTTGATGGCTGATATCAGCAGGCCAGTAGTTAGCTTCGGGATGGTCTTTGTGTCTTATGGGAAGATTCTGCATGCTTTTCGCAGCTCGGAGGATTCCTCGGTCATAGACACGTTTGAAGTCAGCGGCGAGGTAAGCTCCTCGCCTGAATACGAAGTGGAAACGCTCAGAAAGGATGTGGTCTGGCCTGACTGCTGTTGTCTCTGTTGCGGTCCGGCTGAGGTGCGTATAGACCATAGTGAGGAGTTCGCTGTTGCTGGTCTTAGGCAGTACGCTGTGGCGCTTGGCGTGCCTTATTGCAGAAGTTGTCAAGAGAGGACTAGTGGTTTTCGGCGGGAAAAATCCGGAATCGGTTTTAAGTCCGCAGTTCCGACCACTTATATCTTCAGAAATGAGCGATATTGGGCTAAGTTCTTGGAAGCCAATAGATTACGATGACAATTGATTGTGTTAGAAAAAGAAGAATGAAGAGAAAGGAAGCCCATCTCTGGATCTGAACTTGAAACTACATCTGTTTCTCTAGATGTATAGTTCAACTATACCAAGAGTGATTGACCATTCACCTCAAGAGGCTAGTTGGTAGCAAACACTGGCTACTATGGAGAAGGCAACCTCTGCTTCTCTTGTCTGTATGAATAATGAATTGAATCTAAAGTATATCATGAGTTATTTCAAGATCTTCTAAGTTTCTTTACAGACATAAGCGTGACACCGCGACGCCTCAGTAATAGAATTGCTACGAGATATGGAATCGGTAGAGGAATGATATATGAAATATATGCTAAGGTCCAGCCATACATCAATAATACCGCTACAATGGGGCCAACAATTTCCAATGTAAGCAATATAATAGAAATAGAAAATGCTTTCTTAGTGAATTTTTTACCTCCCCATAATTTAATCACTTCTGCGGCAAAAATCAGTCCTATCGCCCCCCAGACAACTGCAAATATGATGAAATAAGGAAACCAATTTTCACGATAGAATGGCATAAGAAATCCACTCCTTACTAGATGTTCACTAAAACTTAGTTGATACACACCAAATGGGAAGAGCCAATTTTGGCTATTAGTCTCAAAGCCCACGACAGCGAATGGCAACATTAGGCTTGAAATAAAAATTAAAAACCCCTGAAAATACGATTCACGCATAAATCTAAAGCCTTTATGCTTTAACAATAGGATCGCTATGAGAAGTGGGATTGGTAGAGGGAAGATGTAATTAGCCCATAATAAGGATCCACCTAACGCAAATAATGTCACCACATCAATAGCGAGAGCAACTTGTATTGTAATTAATAATAATAAAATCGTGAAGACATATATTTTCTTAATGATATCTGTGCTTTCTTGTAATGTAACTACTATTGTGGCAAGAATCAGTCCAATCGCCACGCTTGTCACTAGTTCTATTATACTGAATAGAATCAGATAGCTCTGAGAGAATAGCATAACAAATTGGCTGGATGTAGGATAATTACCAATCCCGAATTCTTGAAAAAAAGCCCCAAAAGGGAAAATCCATACTTGAACGTATGTGAATAGTGGTGTACTATACTCCATAACAGCACATGGAAATACTAAGCTTGAAACAACAATCAAAAAGCTCTGAAAATACGATTTATTCAAAACCTCAACTCCACCAGCATCCATCTTAGGTATGGATGAATTGTAATTTCTGCCTTTTGTTCTGAGAAGAAGTGAAGCACAAGTGAGATTAAGATAGAAATAATTAATCAATCTATTATGAAAAGAAGTGTTGAGAGGGAATGCCCCTCTCAAATGATGGAAGTTACATTTGTTTCTCTTGCCTGTACGGTAGATACTCAGGTCCGAATATCTCTCTCGCCATGATGATTCTTAAAAGATAAACTGAACGGAATACTAATTAGATACCTGTTTGACATACACGGGAGAGGAAGAGTCTTGCATATTTCAGGAAAAGTAGCAATAGTGGGCTTTGTCTTATTTATAATCGGATTAGTCTGGAAGCTCATTCTGGGAATTCCCTTAGGTATTTGGGTAACTCCTCCTGAGAACTTGGTAGTTGAGTGGTGGACTATTACCTTGATTCATATAGGAGGTCTCATCCTCTTCGCCATCTCGGTGGTTTATTATCTCACAAAGGGACGAAAAACTGGATAACCAATTCAAGTAAAGAAAATGACTACTACCACTACAGCGACTTCAATAGCTCCGTCCGTCATCGCAGTGAAGCATTTCTAGGAATCCACTTTCCGGTTGACGATTGCTCTTAGCTGCTTGGTCAGAAAAGAGAGGATTCACCTCTCTCATTGAATTCTTGAAACTACATCTGTTTCTTCTTGCCTGTACGGCAGATACTCGGGTCCAAATATTTCTCGTGCCATGACGAACCGAGTGGTTCCATCTTCAAGGAAGGATTGGAATCCAATCTATATGCCTATTTCCTAAATTTGTGAAAAGATTGAAGTAGAAGTTACCGCATCTTCATTACGGGACCACAATTTGCATGATAGATGTCATTCTAGATTGTCTGAGGTGAGAGTCCTAATAGGTGGTTAAGCAGTATGAAGATTGAAGAGGTAAGGAGGATTCATGAGAAGAGGCTATTGAGGATGGCCAATGTAGTAGGAGTGATGATAGGATACAAGGTATCAGCAGGTGAAAAGACCGATACATTAAGCATAATTTGTCTAGTAGAGAGGAAAGTCAAGGAACAGGACTTGAAAAAACAAGACCTTATTCCCTCTATCATAGATGAAGAAATGATTGATGTGATACAGGTTGGGAAATTGAGGGCCTTTCAAATAGATAAAAAGGCTCGGCACAGACCTTGCCCCATGGGCACCTCAGGAGGTCACTATTTGGTTACTGCAGGCACGAATGGAGAGCTGCTCAGAGATAAGAAGACAGGCAAGACATGCATTGGAACTAACAATCACGTTGGAGCAAACTCAAATAATGCCAAGATCGGAGACCCCTATCTCCAGCCTGGATCGTATGATGGCGGTACTGTTCAAAACGACACGATAGGACATCTCTTGAGATTCGTACCAATAAGCTTCGCTTTGGACCAGAGCGAATGTGCAGCAGCAAGGTTCTGGAGCGGGATTTATAATGTTCCTGCGAGGGCTTTTGGAAGGATGACAAGGCTACAACCAGTGGTTGCGTATCCTGAGTATAACATAGTAGATGCTGCCATGATTGAAGTGACTGAGACTGACGTTTCAAGTAGCATTGTGGACATTGGAGTGCCACGGGGTATTAGACAAACTCAATTAGACATGCTTGTACAGAAGTCGGGAAGAACGTCATGCCATACAGTTGATGGAGTGGTAACTGGTATAGATGCCACCTTGGGTCCTATAGACTACGGAGGGAGACTTGCGTATTTCAGAGATCAGATAGTTATAAGCAAGGAGGGTTTCAGTGCTGGAGGCGACTCAGGAAGTCTAATCTTGGACATGGAGGGATATGCAGTGGGCAATCTCTTCGCTGGTAGTGACGAGCAGAACATTACAATAGCAAATCAGGTGCAAAACTATCTGGACTTACTGGATGCGGAACTAATCACTGATTGAGGTTGTTCCATGGTCACGCTGGAAGAAGTCAAACGGGTAAAGGCAGAGTATGAAAAGGAGCTCATGAGGAAATCCGGAGTCGTAGGTGTAGCAATCGGTCACAAGCATATCGATGGCATCAAGACTAACCAGCTCTGTATTATCTGCTATGTCATACAAAAGAAACCAGTAGGAGAACTTGAAGAGTGTGATATCATCCCTGATGAGATTGAGGGGGTCCCAATAGATATTGTTGAGTCTGGTCGTATTCGAGCATTCTGAATTGTGTAGAATGGCTAAGTAGAAATTCGAAACTACATCTGCTTCTCTTGTCCAAAGAGCATGTACTCATCTGAATGAAACAGATGATCTCTTCGCTCAGAAATAATGATTAAGCACACTCAACACCATTTTACCGCCTTGATTAGCTAGATGTCAAAGATACTGCCTGCAGCACATTGTCTACTAGTTTCAGGATAGTGTGTGAGAATGCGTTTCTTCAGTCTTGTGCAGTGACATGGAACTATCATCCGAACATCGTTGAGAATCTCAAGCTTATCAAACCCATGAAATCCGCCAATGACACCATAAATGACTCCAGACTGCTGTGTCATATTCATTATTGTATCTAGACCCGGATGACTGCAACCCGTTACTAACACAAGTCCCTTGGGGGTTCGCACTACTAAGGACTGTTCTCCTATTCTGCCAATCTCACCAGTTGAAGTGATTCCCTCCATGACATTCATCACATCACTGACTTCTACCAGCTCTACATGGTCAAATCTGGAGAGTCTTCTCCTCAAGGGTTTAAAGAACGATCTTGGAACAAACACTCGGACATCATCAAGCAGCCCCACAATCTCAATACCACCTGTATGATCGCCATGACTGTGAGAGAGTACAACTGCATCAATCTCTTGGAGCTCTATCTCCAGCTTCTCCAAGTTGTACAGTAGTGCTCTGGAATCCGGTCCAGTATCAAATAACACGCTTTCTCCAATAAGACAAGAGAATCCCCAACCACTCTTGAAACCTGGCTTTGCCTCGTTATCATACACTATTGTGAATCTCGTTTCAGATCACACCAGTACTTTCACTGCACTTTCACCATATAAAAGGCAATTACTCCGGTCCGTAAATTTTCCATCCCTTTCATCTATCGTCCTCTAGGTGGCATACAAATGCGGTAGTGGATGATGACTCACCAACCCACGCAATCTTTCCATTGGTACGAATGGTTACGAGTATGAGAATTAAAAAAGAAAGAGAAAAGGGGAGTATGAATCCCCTCTTTCGTGTAAATCTACATCTGTTTGTCTTGCCTGTACAGCAGATAGTCAGGTCCGAGTATCTCTCGTGCCATAGCGATAAAATTAGTATTCCTGCTTTTTTTAGACACACATTTTAGGTGGGTAGAGTATATCCTCTGCCATGCCAGTAAACGCCGAGCTCTTTGAGGAATATTATTCCGATGTCATCTTCACTACCATAATGTTGCTGTTTTTCCTCCAGCTATTCTCCGACTATGTAGAATCTACATACATCCTCCTTCTCATGACATTATCACTGAACCAGAATACTATCGCGCTGTTGTTCATGTTCTCACCTATCATTTTCCTTGCATTCAGGAAGTCGATCCCTGACAAGATTCTCATTGTAGCAGGAGGTGTCATGATTGCATGCAGAGTAGTTGAACCGCTCTTTGATTCCGTGATGAGAATGGCATTCTCAGGTCTCGGTGTTGGCTGTTTCTTCATACTGTTTCCTGCCTTCTTGTTGTTTGGTAAGTCGGATAAAAAGAACCAACGTGTCCTTAAGTTTGGGATTGGCTTCTCTTTAGCTTTAGCAGCATCTGTCCTTCTTAGGACGCTGAACTTCACTATCGACCTCTCTACATATGGGTGGGGTCAAGCAATTGGATGGGTATTAGCTGCGATAGGAGTTTTCATGTTGGTCGGCTTTTCAAAGGAAGTACAAGATGTGGCATCATCGACCCCTCAATCCAGCCTTGCTACACCGACAAGTGCCCCACAGCGCTTACGAAAGAGAACTCTTGCAGGAATCACCCTCGGGCTGACAAGCATTCTATTCTTTGTCAGTTTTGCATTCAGTAGCCCTGTCGTAATCTCTAGATGGACTGAAAGTAACTATGTAGCTGTCGTATCTGGCGTTGCACTGATGACCACACTGTTTGCACTCACTCTGTTGTACCGTCCACACTTAATATCTAGATTGAAGCCAAAGGCAGTTTTACTTTGGAATATCTCGTTTGTGGCTTTGTTTGTCTTGACGGTCTATGTCAATCAAATTCCCTTTCCAGATATCCCGGCCCTCTATCCAATCCTATCTCCGCCTACAACGTTTCTGCATCCGATCTTGTTGTACCTGATGATAGCCACGTTCCCAATCGTTCTATTCGATTTCATTCTCCTCTGTCACAAATTAGCAAGTCTTGAGTTAGTACCAACATCACGGGCAGCTTGCATAGCCTTCACGTTAGGAGGTGGATTATACATGCTCGTGTTGTTATTCACATTAATACTCACTTCTGTCTGGGGTTTTATTCCAGTGATTGGTCCGTTGCTCAGAGACATGTTCTGGTTCATATTTCTCATAGCTGGGATAGTGCTCCTGATAGCTATCTACAAGGTAAAGGACAATATACCCTCCTTTGAAACACAACATCAACTCCCTCGAACAGAAACCATCATCGCGGGGCTTTTGATAGTCATGTTCCTAGGAACTCTTACAGGTTCTATTGTGTTTGAGGCTCACCCTATAGCCCCATCGGGCGATGCTGTTTCTTTGCGACTCCTTACTTACAATCTACAACAAGGAGTCAGCGATGCTCAGAATAAGAACTACGATGGCCAGCTCGGGGTTATTAGAAACATCGACGCAGATATCATCGGCCTCCAAGAAACAAGCAAGATTGCGGGAAATTGCGATGTTGTGAGATACTTGGCTAACAAATTGAACCTTTATTCGTACTTCGGACCAAAAGGAGTCACAGGGACAACAGGAGTTGCGCTACTGTCAAAGTATCCGATTGAGAATCCTAGAACCATCTATCATTATAATGAGGATGTCGACCAGAAGCAGACCGCCACAATCGAGGCTGAGATAACTGTTGGTTCGACAACATTCACTGTTTACGTAACGCATACATATGGACGAACATCTACCAAGATGATTCTACAAAATGATATTCTGGATGCGTCTAGTGGGAAAAGCAACGTGATATTCATGGGTGATTTCAATTTTAGACCGAACAGTGAGCCATACAACCTCACAACAGATGTTCTAGCTGATTCCTGGTGGGTCAAGTGGCCAACAGGAACAAACAGCCTTGGAGAGAACAATAGCAGGGAAATTGACCACATTTTCCTCTCTCCAGGAACAACCGTTTCGGATTGCGAATACGTTACGGACCCACAATCAGACCATCCTGCGTATTGGGTAGATATTCAGTGGTGATCCTCCAACCGGCCTATAGTCAGGTCCGAGTATCTCGCGTGCCATGACGCTTTTCCACTTCCTTGTTTTCGAGATGATGCGTTGTTATGCCATTTGCTGCTGACCACTCATTTCATACCCCCCGTCTGTTGAGATAATTGGCATACTCTAGATAGTGGAAAGACAATTCCGAAAACCTCGCTATCGGTAACGAGAGCGATTATTGAGTCACAAATCCATGTAGCGTTCTCGTTCCCAATCAGAAACACATCGCTTGAACTCTGTCCATTCTACTAGTTTGAGTCCGAGATACTTGTTAAACGCATGTTCGCCCAAAGTTTCTTTCATGAACTTACTTTTCTCAAACTCTTCTAGTGCTTCGCCAAGATCAGAGGGCAAGGATTTGATATAGAACTGTGCAAGTTTGGCATCGTCGAAATCAAAGACATCTTCTTCTACAGGTTCCGGGGGTTCTATCTTCTTCTCGATACCTTTCATTCCTGCTGCCAACATAACTGCAAATGCAATGTAAGGATTGCAGCTTGGATCTGGACATCTAAGTTCCAGTCTCGCAGGCTCTTGTCGATTCTTACCATATCTTGGGACTCGAATCAGCGCAGACCGATTTCGTAGTCCCCAACAAACGTAGACTGGCGCCTCGAATCCACCTAGTCGCTTATAGCTGTTGACTGTTGGACAGAGGATGGCAGCCATCTCTCTGATGTGTTGTAATTGTCCCCCCATGAAATGGTACGCGAGAGAGGAGAGTCGATATGGGTCGTCCTCATCATGGAAAAGGTTCTCCCCACTACTGTTGAATATGGATTGGTGAGTATGCATTCCACTACCCGCCACGTCTGATCTGGGTTTTGGCATAAACGAGGCATGAAGATTCCTGCTACTGGCAACAGTCTTGATGGCTTGCTTAGCAACCAAGATGTTGTCTGCACAATTCAACGCGTTACTATATCCAATGTCAATCTCATGCTGACTGGGACCACACTCATGATGCGACATCCCCACCTGTATTCCGAGGTCCTCCAAGGTGGAAACGATGACTGCTCGAATGTCGGTGCCCAAATCCTTTGGGGAAAAATCGAAGTAACTCGCACTATCTTGGTAGTTTCCTTCACTTTTTGATCCAAATAGATAGAACTCGATTTCGGGGCCAACCTTGTAGAACCAGCCCTTGGTCTCAGTCTTCTCGAAAATGCGTCTTAAAATGTTTCGAGGTGCACCAGCAAAAGGTACTCTGTCAGGTTCACAGACATCACAAATGATTCTTGCCGCTTTTCTTCCGTCTCGCAGCCAAGGCAACTTGATATAGGTTGCTGCATCAGGAATCAGCAACATGTCACTCTCATGGATTCTGGTAAACCCCTCGACAGACGAACCATCAAACCATTTGCCCTGCTCTAAGCATACTTCTAATTCCCTCGGTGAGATGGTCACACATTTCAGCTGACCCGACAAATCTGAAAACATGAGGTCAATGAAGCTGATTTCTTCTCTATGCACTCTCTCTAGCATCTGTGATTCCTGTTTACTCACAACGTCACATCCTTTCAATGAAGCGTATTCCGTTTCTCACTGGTTCCCTTAGAATTGGGAATCAACTTCTTTAAGATTATAGGTTACGAAGAGGAATGGCTTCTCATCTATTGTTTGAGGATACAACATCTGCTTCTCTTGCCTGTACTGTAGATAATCAGGTCCGAATATCTCTTCTTGCCTGAACTGGTAAATCAATGATCACTTAAATCTGCCAAACGAACACATTCTCTCCAATTTTAGATTTAAATAGCCGACATTCTGTAAATAGAGCCGTGTCATTAGTATCTGTTGTAAAGGGAGAACGTGGCCTTGAACCAGTATTCAGAGCTATGGAATTGATACCGTTCAAGGAGGCTCTTGAGCCCTATGAGACTGTCCTGGTAAAGCCGAATCTCATCACAGGGCACACCTTCGAAACCGGGATAACAACCGACCCCATTGTTGTTGAAGCAGTGATAATGAAGATCATGGAGCTTGACAAGAGAGCCATAGTGGTTGAAACAGAGGGTGGGATAACATCACCAGACAAAGCAATTATTGAAACAGGTATGATGGAAGTGATTGATCGATTGGGTTCTGAGTATGTCAACATGGGGAAGCTTGTTGACAAGGTCGAATTAGAGGTGGAGACCCCTCGAGGAATTGCGAAATTTAAGGTGGCCCGAATCGCTGTGGAGTCAGCTATCATCACGGTACCAACAATGAAGACGCTGCATCATACAACAATCACTATGGGATTGAAGAATATGTTCGGTATGCTCACTACACGTAACAAATACTCCATGCACCAATTTGGAACGAATAACTTCGTCTACGATATCTGTAAGACCCTACCACCCACTCTCAGTGTTATCGATGGCTTTTACGGCAAGTCTGGTAGTGGTCCATGGAGTGGCACACCAGTGAAGATGGACACAATCATAGCGAGTACCGATCCAGTAGCTGCAGATGCAACAGCTGCAAGATGCATTGGCATCAATCCCTGCACAATTGATCATGTTCGATGGCTCCATGAAGCTGGCATGGGAGAGATTACGGATATAGAAGTCGTAGGTGATGGCATCGATGCTGTTTATCAGAAATGGG
>CAZPWM010000096.1:5424-12139 GCA_964590575.1 uncultured archaeon | reverse complement strand
CTAATTGGCGACCCGATTCGTCTTGAATATGTATGAACACATGAGTCGGACATGCTTGGACACACTTTCCACAACCATAGCACAATGAGAAGTCAACTCCAACAATTCGACCATGAATTTCCGTTGTTTTACTATCTGGTGAGTTCCAAACAGGATGTCCATGATGAGTTTTGACTACTCGCCATCTATTCCTGAATGCCTTGTCAATTGGCATGGGAAAACGAATCACAGGGTTCCTTTTAGAGAATGCGGAAAGTTGGTCGAAGCCACTTCATTTGAAGCATGCCATATAATCACAAAGCAACTCCGCTAATCTTCTTGCTGATGTCACTAAATTGTCCCAGAATTTCTCCGCACCTTCAGCATTATGCAACATGAATTCTATGTCGAAATTGTGAGGGCCATAACTAGGTATCCAACCTGTCATATCAGCAAGGGTGAATAAGTGAGCACTGGCTCTTGGATAAGTCCTCTCATCAAACATCACATAGGGTAGATATGCTTCCCTATCTGCATGGTCTTTAGCTAGTCCTGAACAAGACTGAGTGGTCGAAAATCCAAGATCGTTTAGTTCTTTGATGTTCGATTGGATTGATTCGTCAACGGAATAGAGAAAATCTTCGGGAGGTTTAAGTTGGTGGGGGGATTCATCCCAATTCTTTCGATACCATCTTATTTCATGATACATCCAATGAGTTGTTGGAATTTTCCCATGCTTCAATCCTTGTCTGTAATTCTCTAGAGCGCTCATTATTTCCAGAGTGACAGCCATTAGCTTCAACCAGGATTCGGACAAGTCTGACTCATTCTTTGGTCTTGAAAGAATCACGTCACCTGTTTCATTGATCTCAGGTTTCCAATGTGATGCGTCAGCAATTGTATATAGATGCGCTTCAAAACCAGGGTAGCTCATCCGGTTGAATTCAATAAAAGGCGAATACACTAGGGGTTCATCAAGAGCTAAACTGAACTGGTTTACTACTAAATCAAACTTGGAAAGAGCTTTGATGCTCCTGTCCATCTTATTTGAGGTCATAGTTCAGCTCCGGAGAGTGACATTGGGAATCAGGTTCTCCTAGATGCTTATGTACTCTTCAGTTCATTCTCGAAGCGATTAAATGTATGTACATTATTCTATAATCTAGAGGACGAATTGATGACTGAACTACTAGATGAATTGGAAAAAATACATTCGATAGCCATACAGAATCCAAAGGATTTGCCTCCGGAAACACGTAAACGTTTCTGGAATATTGTTCGTCAAATCAAGAAAAATCCAAAATCTGTTGATAGTGAAGTCATAAAGGCGGCTGAGATTAGAAACATCCTTTTCGAAGCAAATCGGGGAAGAGCGTATCCTCTTGGTCCAGTACTAGGACTTGAAACCATCCTAGGATTATTGGCACTGTGGGGATACATCTGGGCATTAGGAACGCCCCTAGATTGGACAAGTATTTTTATTTGGGGTCTTTCGGATTGGATGACCTTTGGTATCCGTTTTCTCTTTGTATTCGTAGTTGTCGCATTCCTCTATCCCATTGGTCGAGTTATCGCTGGAAAATGGGCCGGCATAAAATTAGAGGGTATGTGTAGAGATCAGTATTATGAACCTACTGTTAAGATTGACTACGTCACTTTCCTGAAAGCTCCAGCTTCTAAACGAAAGTGGTTCTTTTTCTTTGCAGGAATTTGGACTGTTGTCACGTCATTTTGGTTATGGGTTGTAGGAATGATTCTGGCAATGGATTATACGGCACTCATTCTCACAATCATCTTGGTCCTCTTTGAAGGATCGGTAATACTGAGCGGCAATCCATCATCAACAAGGGGAGAAATGGGACATTACAACCGTGAGAAACGAATTGAACGCGAATGGGAGAAGAACCTTGCTAACCTCAATAGTACCACACAAGTTGATTGATATGGACAATGCGCTAATATGCTCGGAGGAATGCCTCAATGCCTGATGAACAGAAAGATGTAGCAGAGAAAGTACTTGCAGGGATGAAGAAAGGAAAGATTACTGGCAAGTGTGAAACATGCGGATATGAGAGTAAGGACAACGAGCTGTTCAACTGCGAGGCATGTGGTAAACCAATCTGCACAGACTGCTACAATATGACTGACGATTTCGAGATGATTTGCGAAGACTGTGTCAAAGCCAGAGGGTTGTCATCTGACGACCTTCAGACCTAAAGGTATTATTCTCGTTTACGCCATTCAGACGTCAGGTCTGCATCTTCTAGCAGATAATCAACTACACTAGGCCATATTGTTCCATCATCTCGTGCTTTATTCTCAAAGTTATTAGTGTTAATCCATTCGGACAGAGCTGATTTTGTGCTCGCGTCAAAGACACCCTCAGAGGCTTCCTTCAGATATCCCAGAGTGATTAGAGCCTCTTGGATTATTGCAAGAATATCTCCTTCAATCCTCACCAAAAGGTTGGGATCTTCTCGTGAAAGAAGAGTCATATCGTATATGTTGAAAATCCGAACTAGCTCGCCTATAGGACTTGGATGTTCATCAACTCGGACATCCACATATCTGTCATTACCACCCTCGTACCCTCCCCCCTCACGTACAACCAGTATTGCAGCAGATTGCATTCCCCGGCGGTCTCCACCTGCCATTTGACCTGCGATAAGTCCTGCAAACAACTTGTCTATCAAATCGCCATCTGTACTCTCAAAAGCTTCTGCCATGTCTATCACCACAGCTTCACCAGCCAAAATATTACCTTGACATGTGAAACCGTCACCCACTATCTGACCAGCCCACTCCATACACTCTCTTCCTGTGTGAGCCATGGCTTGTCCATTTGCATCCACGATACCAATTTGGCGATGCTCTCTACCCTCGTCACCATCAAGAAGAATTTTCAGAGTTTCTGATGCACTGTTTCCAGCTTCAAGAAGATCAAGTCCACCCGGACCGTATCCAGCATTAGCCCAAGCCTGTGTAGCTATGGCGCCAATATTCGCTTTTGCCCATGGGACAATAGCACCTACAGCAGGAAACTTTGATTGTACTATAATTCCAAGGTCGCCATTATTGAAATCACGAGCAACGATAGAAAACGTAGATGGACTACTCAAGTTAGACATTGTTGAAGAACTCCCATTTGTCACGAGGCGCAGAAATGGGCATTCTCATATTTAGACAATCCGATTAGATTGATTTTGTCACGTAGTACTCCAGTCTAACGTCGATATCGCGAGCTTGACGATTAAGATTCTGCGAGATAGTCTTTACTATACGGGTGACCTTCATTCCTGTGAAGTACTTATCAGGTTCTCCATCACTGTGCAAGCAGTGTAGTACTCTATCACCATCATCGTCAATGTATTGATACTCACCGTTTCCAATTTCCTCTCCTAAAGATGGACTACCAAAGTAAGAGGATTCTGTGGACATAAAGTCTACAAGCAAATACCCACCTGGTTTTAAAACACGAACCATCTCTCTGATGGCCATCATTGAATCGTTCTTTGTAAGGTGGCAGATTGAGTTCTGTGAGAACACAAAGCTGAACGATTCGTCGTCGAAGGGTATCTTGCGCATATCCCCTTTGATTATGTTAAGTTTCATACCCTGTTCCAAAGCGAATTTTTCTGATGCAGCGATTGCATGCAGAGAGATGTCAATCCCATGTGTTTCGTATCCATAATCATGGAAGAGAGCAAGAGGTGGTAGAGGGCCCCCCGCTCCGCAATCCAGTATTTTCTTCTCGAGTTCAATCTGTTCAGTGAGTTTAAGAAATCTGTAAAGAGATAGCGGCCAAATGGTTTTCAATGACAGGCACCAAGTTGAGGCTCTGTGGGTCCTTTCTAAACCTAGCCATTAAAGCGGCTGTGTAGAACCATTGTTTTTTAGGGGGACTTGTTCTTACTAAATCCAGCCCGAGTTTCAATGAGGTGTGTAAAAGTGAAATCCGAAATTTTCCTCAGATATGTAACTACCAATGGTCTAGAAAAAACAGCACGCTTCAATTCTGATGAAACAGGAATCAATCTTGACCTCCGCAATATTGCACAAGTGGACCTACTGCCTCTTGTGTGGTGTGAGAATATTGAAACTCTCTGTCTTCGCAATAACAGTCTTTCAGAGATTGATCTCTCGCCTTTAGAGAAGTCGGGAAAGAATCTGAAGGCAGTACGGTTGAGCCACAACAGACTCCAAGAAATCAATCTCGAGCCACTTAGTTTTTGTCCCAATCTAGAGGAGGTGTCGCTATTAGAAAACCGTCTGAAGAGAATCGACCTCTCTCCTCTTTTTCATTGTCCCAATCTCAAAGAGCTTAAAATTGATGATGACGTTGGACTAACTGCGGACCTTCTGCTTCGTTCTGTTGGTAGCTGGCCAGAGGTTCTGATTGAGCGGTATCATCGGATTTTGTGGAAGGCAAATCCAAGCACCTGATTTTAAAAATCATTATTGAAGGAGGTAAAACTTTGGACTTCGGACTTTCTGGAAAACAGGTAATAGTGACTGGAGCATCAGGAGGGATAGGTCTCGAAGTCACAAAGATGCTCCTCGCTGAAGGTGCAAAGGTAACTGGAACATACAACCGTTCATCGAAACCGCTTGAAGACATCAAAAGAAGTTGGTCAGATCAATTTCTTGATGTCAAAATGGATCAAACTTCAGAAGAGGACGTTAGGAAGCTATTCGAGGAGGCAAATCGGACATTTGGTCGTGTTGATGTACTTGTCGCAAATGCAGGGATAGCTAATCATGAGGGTGTAGCTATTCAAGAGATGAGCCTTGACCAATGGGAGAAAACACTCAAGGTGAATCTCACTGGGACATTCCTCTGTTCAAAATACTTCTTTTCCAACCTTCAGAAATTCTCAGGTGACACTGCCGCACTCATTCTTGTGGGATCAACTGCAGGATTCTTTGGAGAAGCGTGGTATGTTGATTATTCCACCTCGAAGTCAGCAATGCATGGTATGATGATGAGTCTGAAGAATGAGATAGTCCATCTCGCACCCAAGGGTCGTGTGAACCTTGTCAATCCAGGTTGGACAATGACACCCATGGCTGAGGAGGCATTGACTGACAAGGACATGACAAAGAGAATACTACAAACAATACCGATGCGTAAAACAGCAGTTCCAGAAGATGTTGCGGGAGCTATTCTCTATTTAGCGTCAGACAAACTTGCAGGTCATGTGAGTGGACAGACAATCACTGTAGCGGGAGGTATGGAGGGTCGCGTACTCTTCACGCCTAGCGAGATTGGTTTCTTGAACGAGTAAATCTCCTTTCTTTGTCACTATAGGTTTCTGTCTTCTCACGCTCTTCTCTTTTGGACATTGGGAAGGGCATTGTGGTGTCTTTCAATGCAGGAAAGTAGACTTGGGTTTCAACATCCTGCGAACCATGCGCATAGACTCCTGAAGGACCATCATACTTTCCTAATCCTCCAGTCCGACGCTTACCTAATCTACTCATCAGGATTATGCCAGCCGCAATGATGATCATTACTAGAATTATAATCTCTAACACGTGTTTGGTATATCCCCAAACCTCTTAATCCTACGCACATAAGATTGAAGTCATTAGACTTTCCTGTAGGCCAGTTTCACATGAGTTCGTTCGATGATGTTGCACTAGCGTATGATGACGCAATTGACTGGAAGGCAAGACTCGCAAGAGAGATACCATTCTTGATGTCTCGTCTTGGTGATCCGAGAGGGAAACGAATATTGGATTTAGCATGTGGGACAGGACGACATTCTGTTGCCCTCGCTTGTGAGGGGGCAGAAGTTATTGGGATTGACAACAGTGAGGTCATGATATCAAGAGCAAAAGACCACGCAGCAGCAAATGATGTTTCACCAAAGTTCATTCTTGGAGATATGGTTGAGTTTCAATCAATTGCCGCAGGTCAATATGATATGATAATCTGTCTTGGTAATTCCTTAGCATTGCTAGATAATCTCATTATCTTAGAGAGGGTCATATCATTAATCTACAACTCACTAAATGATGATGGTGTATTAATAGCTCAGGCACTTAACTTCGAAGAGATTCATAGAACGGGATTTAGATTTTTCCCGCAGAAAAGTGGAAAAACGGGGAACGGAGAAGATGTCGTGTTTTCGAGATTCTATGAGCACACAAATCCTCCAAACTCTTCAACTCTGGTAATGTCAGCCCTGATGAAAGTCAGAGGTAAATGGACCTCACTAGTTTCAACTCAGAAGATATTGAATCTGAATTCGAACCTATTGAAACTTTATCTAGCACAAGCTGGCTTTCGAGAAACTAGGTTCTTTTCTGACTATTCAGAGTCCCTCTTTGTTGGGAGTGATGACCGAAACATGATCATACACTCCCGGAGATGAGATTACATGCTTTATCTTCTTCGAACTAATACGATGACTAATACCAAGAATCCAGCTATGCTTGTCGTAAGCAGGACAATAGGAAACGTTCCATCACTCTGTAATGCTCTTTCAAGTGCATCAGCTGCAGCATCCCAAGCATTTGCAATTGCAGTGAGATGAGTTTGAATCTCTGCAAGATCCTCCTCGTATACAGACACTGCTGATGACAAATCCCCATCAAGTACATACTCATACTTATAGGCAATTTTATCGAACGTTTTAGTCACCAGCTTAATTCCGGCTGTATAGAACGGAGTATTGACGGTCGAATTGTCAGAGAACAGCTCAAAGTGTTCGAGAGCTAACTCACCCTCTGA
>CAZPWM010000096.1:0-5414 GCA_964590575.1 uncultured archaeon | reverse complement strand
GATCGAGATCTGGTAGTACACTTGGGAGAGCACCAATTGCAGCTCGATATGACTCATACTGTCGAGTCAGACTTGTTTCTATCTCGATACCAAGGTTCTGTAAGATGATAGATCTTGTTTGCAAATTATACTCATCAAATTCATCCATAAATGAGGATAGCCCTGTATCAGTGAGATCAGCAGCCATCGCTCTGAATGCATTAGACCCATAATTCCAGAAGAAGACTTCTTCAGCATCAGGTGCATAGGAGTTTCTATCACCACGCAATCTGTCCAATATATAGTTTGCAAGATTTTCGGTGAAATCTTCAGGTATTCCCAATCCTGGTTTGATAATGGTAGTGCCATAAAGTCCAAGCCAGGCCTGATTCAATGATGTAAAATTGATTTCGTAGAACCAACTTCCATCATCAGGGTATGATGCGGGATTGTCAAATAATCCAATTCCAGGGTCCATGATTTGAGCAGTACCTGAAGTTTCGTTGTAGCCAGTAATCAAAATCGAATGGCTAGGATCGGTTTCGGTGATACCTAGATCTCTGAAGAGATCGTAGTCAGAGACAGGGAGATTCTGTAGGTTTACATAAACCTCGACTGGAAACCCACTATCTATACCATTCTTCAGAACTTGGATTGCATCATCCCATCCATCAATCTCAGTCCAGCTGACGTTATACGATTCCATTACTAACGAATAGAGTGGGCCAAGGTCGGTGCTATCAGTATCCATATAGAATTCCACTTCTAGACCGAGAAGGTCTGCAATGGTGACTAGAGTGCTCTGATCTGTCCCATACATTGGTCCGGGGATTAGTTTCCAAATGTCTTCATATCGAATATATCCTGTTGTGAATCCTATGCCTGATACTGCACACACTTTGGCAAGATCTAGTGGAACTCCAATACTCTGTAATGCCATTGAGAGAGTTGCCCAATAGCAGAAACCATTCATTTCTTGCCAGACGTATGGAACTCCCGTCACCTCTCCAGCGTCAGCGGACACACTATGATTAATTTCCTTGAAACTAACAGAACTTGTGTCCGATGCTCTTGGAGCACCTGCACTGAGAATAATTGCTAGTATAATGATAATTCCAATTTTGTTCCTAACGAGTTTCATTCCAATTCCTCCTACGAAAAAAGTTGTGGCAAGGTGGAGTCACCAACACCAAAGAACTCCACCTTTACCACTCTCTCTAGGCATCAGGCTTAGAGAGATATCGGATTCCTGACCACACAAGTACACCAGCGATGACCCACTGGACAACTAATCCTATGACAGAAACTCCAAACATCATATTTCCAGGACCAAAGATACTCTCTATCATTCCAAAGAAATCTATACCAGTGCCGATTGTGAGGAATATGTCTGCGAACATGACTCCAATGATTGAGAACTCAGCTATCATGACAGACATCATCACATTCGCTTGATGGGCGGGTGACTTTGTGTCCTCATAGTTCGGGTTTCGTGCTGTTACTCCTGTGGCCATCAGCATTCCGCCGACAACTGCCACATATCCAAGTCCCAGTAGGGTTGCGAACTCGAAGACAGTCAGACTCATCATGAAATATAGAATCACTGATGGAATCACAGCGAGTACTATGCTTATCATTGCCTGAGAAGCGATTCTACTCTTGACGAATCGTGATGCTCCAGATGGAGCACTTTGAATAATCCAGAGCTGATCCTTGCTCTCAAGGAACCCTGTACCAGCAAATGGCATCGCACCAATCAATGACATCATAACTATCAGCATCATGAACATCTCACTGAATTGGAGAAACTCAATATCCATAGCCATCATGATGATAGGCATGATAATTGCGAGAATCAAACCATAGCCAATCTTTGACAGGTTCTGTGCCTTTCGTACGAAGTCCTTAATGTTTGTGACCATGAGAGATCCAAATGGTCCAGTGCTAACATTCCTAATTCCTCTCAGGATCACGTTCTCTCTACCGATTGTTGTTACAACCTCAGTACGGACACCTGCTTCAATTGTGAAGACTCTGTCAGCTGCTCCTAGTGCGAGACCAACGGTACCCAAGACAAAACCGCTTACTAAGACCGAGGTCACTAGTATGTCTAGCTGAAGCACAGTTGAAAAGCCTAGTATCTGCCAACTAGTCAGTCCAATACCATTGAATGTTATGGCAATCCAACTGATTAGATCAGAAAACCAGGTCGATGGAAGAATCAGAAAAGCGTTCATCCCCATCATCTCAGAAAGTGTCGGGAGGAAGAACATCAGTCCGTACATTGGAATGATGACAACTATAGCTATTACCATAGCCACTGCTTTTGCTATGTCATTGCCTCGTGAAGATTCACCAAGCCTTGCTTGAACCAAACTTGTGAGGAAGTTTGAGAGCCAGATGGTTCCCATTGCCAACATTGTGACCACTCCGTATACCAGAAGCTGACCAATGACGCTGACCTCGAAAGCTAGCATGAATGGAGCAATCAGTAAAGGTGCCAAGAACACAATGACCAGTCCGTAAAGACCAATCTTTCCCAGAAAAGTTCCAACCATTATGTCTCTTGTTCGGACATTGTTTGACAGGAATATCTCCCACTGTCCAATCTTGATCTCCTGCAGAGCCATGGACATAGGGAACAGAAGCAGGATAAGCCAAAGGAATAAACCCACTGTCCGCATCAATCCAGGGAATATCACCAAAAGCATGGGACGTAGCACATGCATGGGGAATATTGCAGTGAGGACTGCGTTGTAGATCATCGGTGTTACAACTACCGCCCACACTAGGGCGAGTGCGTATAGGATGCCCGTGAAGAGCTTTCTGTTACGCCTCAAACTAGAGGTCAACACCTGGAACTCAGCCGTTGCAATTGCTAACCAGGTTCGTACCATTAGCATTACCTCCAAGCTAACAGGGTTTCCCTGTCTACATGACCGCCCACAATCTTCAGATATGCAGCTTCAAGGTCTTTAGTACCAGTGCTCTCAATGATCTCCTGAGGAGAACCAAGGGTGACAAGTGCACCATCATTGAGAATTCCTACCACATCACAAACATCCTCAACGAATGAGGTCTGATGTGAGCAGATGAAGAAGCTGGTTTCAGTTTCTTGAGCCAAGACAAGTATGATATCCTTTACCAAGGCACTTGCCGCTGGATCAAGTCTTGAAGTAGGCTCGTCTAAGAATACAAGCTTGGGTTCGCTCAACAGTGTTGATGCGACAAGTACCTTCTGTTTCATTCCAGAAGAGTATGACTCCAAGAGGTCGTTCTGTCGACCCTCTAGTCCAAGCATGTCAAGCATAATATCAATACGCCTGTTCAGTGCGTCCCCATTTCTTCCATTCAGTGCTCCTATGAACTCTAGAAACTCTACTGCTGACAGCTTTGAGTACAGTCCAGGTGACTCGGGAAGCAGACCAGTCACAGCCTTGATGGCATCACGCTGTGTGCTGACGTCATAACCACATACTGTGGCGTCGCCACTTGTCTGTTTCATGAGTCCAGATAGAATACGGACTGTGGTTGTCTTCCCAGCTCCATTGGGACCAAGGAAACCAAACCTGCTACCAGATCGAACCTCTAGGTTCAGATCTCTGACGGCGTGAACAGTATCGAATTTCTTGTTCAGGCCGTTTGTTCGAATAACAATCCCGTTATTTTTCGCCATTTTTTTCACCATCGTAAACAAAAATTGTTTACCAAATCTAGGTAAACATTCAACAAGTTTATATATAAATGTTACCAAGATAGTAACAATGAATTACCAGAAAGATACTTAAGCTGGTAAAAACATGAACGCGGTGATTCAAGAATGCCCCAACTCTCTACACATGAAGCAATGGTCTGGGAACAGTTCCAGAAAGGACTCAGTACTACAGATATTGCTGAACAGAGTGCAGAAGAGGATTGGAGCCCCGCCTATGTATCGCGAGTGCTCAATAGAGCACGAAAGAAAATCGCTAAGATACTGAACGAAAATGCTAGTAGTCATAGGCTCGATGTAGAGAGCCTTCTCGACTACAAGGGAATTCTCATCGGATTCGATTACCAAGCAAATGCCCAAGTGTACATTATCTTCACGATGAAGCTTGGTATAATCATATGGTACAAACATGACTCCTACGCGGGAAAGCTCTGCCCCGATTGTCCAAAGGAGGCGGAGTGCAGGGAAACACTTGACACGATCATGGATGAGTACAATATTACTCTCCGCCCCGATGAGGAACAACTCCCAATGACTCAGCAATCGATAGCGATTTTCAACAAGCTCGCGGCAAAGGAGATCCCGCGTTACAAAAGAAAGGAGTCGTGATAATAATTGGTTGTAGCTAACGGATTACAAGGAGTTTTGGAATCCCCACAGGACATATCCTTTGGGAGAACATTCAAGCCATCAAGTTCACTGAGAAACAAGTGGTGGTTCATGGCCATCGGCTTTGCAGTTTTGACATGGGCATTGGCCATCTTTGCTCTATGGGGCACGGCCTGGTTGATTGGGTACTTTGACAGCTTGGTAGCTTACGAGAGATTGTGGATCCTACAATGGCTTCCAACAATAAGTATGTGGATTTGGATTGGTCACATAGTCTGGCTGATTCCTACTTTGACGGGAATAGTCGTCTACGTGAGGTCAATCGAGTACGCAGTGATTTCTGAATCAGGTAAGGCATCCCCGGAAATTTATGTTAAGAAGGGTGTCCTCAACATCACCAGAAAGCATGTCCCCTTCAGGACAATCACTAACATTGCAAGTAAAGCAGGTGTGTTTGACAGGCTGTTCAAGATTGGTACTGTTGAGATTCAGACCGCTGGATATTCTGGCGGACCTATGGGTCAAGGCGGTCCCGAGGAAGTCATTGAAGGAGTGAAGTTCTATCAAGAGCTTACACAATTCATCCTTCGTGAACTGAGACGCTTTAGAGATCCCTACACAACTGGAACTGAAATGGTCGCACCACGAGATGGACCAGTTCAGAGAAGTGACAGCACTCTCGATGATGAGATTCTGCTTGCACTTCGAGACATCAGGGAGATCCTCAAGACTAAGCTATAGAGGAGGAAACAATGAGAATGAAGTGTGAAGACACGAGATACGAAAACTGTGGGAGGCAGCAACTATGGTGAGTGCAGCTCGACTAGCTGTCAAAGTGGTGGTCTTGGTCATAGCCATCATTCTCTTCCTCTTACTATTAGTGAACTATATGGGGTTGATATGAAGTGTCAGAAAGAAAGAAGAACATTGGTACAATACTTCTGTCATTTGGAAGCCTCTTTATTCTCTTTGAGTTATTCGGGCTATTGACCGGTGTTTTTGTAGGACCTGCGCCTCTCTATTTCTTGGGCGGCGTTATTGAAGGTGTAGGGATGGTCTTCGTCCTGAGTGGTTTCTTAATCAGAGAAGGCCATGTAAAGACTAGGGAGATGAT
>CAZPWM010000095.1:0-12142 GCA_964590575.1 uncultured archaeon | reverse complement strand
CCTCCTTCCTTGGTTTCAGTCGACCTTGTTTCAGTAGCTCATCCATAAGCTGAGAGGTGTGTATCACTTCAAAGTCGTGCTCAACAAATCGGGGATACTCTGTCTTAAACATATTATAACAACCAGCGCAACTTGTGATGATTCGTTTCACACCCTTCTCTCTGAAGAGTTCGACATTCCCCTTCATGATGTCTATTGCACTCCTCCTGTCACCCACTCGATAGACTGGACTTCCACAACAAATTTCGTCAGAACCAAGAATTCTGAAGGGCTCGTTAGCTGCATTGAGAACTCTCGCAGTACTCTGTGCTATCTCTTCCCTACGGAGAGCTGCAGTGCATCCCACAAAGTAGAGGGTCGAAGAATCCTCATCAACTTCAATGTCATCAGTAAGCCAATCGGACCTTTTCTCGATGGGTTCTCCATAGGGATTATTGTCCCTCTTCACAAGCTCGATGTACTTTTTGTGTGCAGGCATCGGTCCAGCACCCGACTCGACAGCTAGTACTCGAAGTTCGTGAATGACCTCATTTGGTTCAAAGTCATACACCCACTTGCATGAAACCTCGCAACCACCACAGTTGGTGCATTGATAAAGAACATCAAGCATCTCAGGAGTCCATTCAAGCCGACCTTTATGGTAGGCATTTGCCATGATCATTCTTCCGCCGCCTGAGTATGCGTGGAAATTGTAATATTGGACAGATGGGCATATGTGAGAGAATCTCTGGCTCTTGATCGCTATCTGTGGGATGTACTTACACTTGGAACAACGAACGCAGCTGTCCATCATCTCTTCAAATTGGTCTAAGGTCATTTAGGCACCTCCTTGAAGCAGAGAGTTCCAGGGTTCAGTACATTGTTTGGGTCAAAGATTGCTTTGACACTTTGAATCGCCTTGACCATCCCTGGCGAGGTCTGTTCAAACACTATATCTGTGAAACTTCCATATGGTCTACTGAAGAACGCTCCATCATCCAATAGCTTCCGCTGACCATTGTCTAGGAGAGCATTCATTGATTCAACTTCTTCGTCATTCTCTGGGTCAAAGTAAAGATCAAATCCGCAGTGTGTGGTTACACCTTGGACCACTGGTTGGACATAAGCACCAATCTGCTCCTTTGGAAAATTAGCTTGTTCTGCTATCTCTAAGAAATTTGAATATAGACTGCTAACCTGATCAAGAGTTGTTGTGAAAATCACCTCGCTGCAATTACCCCGTGGAGCATATTTCCAATAGGGAGTGCCGCTAGACCGATTAAGAAGGGATTTTACGTCATCTCCTTTAATATCTCCAAGAGACCTCGTGAGTTTCACGTTCATCTCATTTGCGATGTCTAAGGTGTCTCCAGTCCGATACTCAATTTCTTCCTGAGCAAGAATTCCATGTCCAGAAAGACCGAGAACTAAAATCCAATGTGGAATCTTCTTCTTTGAGTCGAGGGCAGCTGATAGAGCAACTGAGTTCATCAGAAAGTGCTCATCAACTAGTCTCCTTCTCAATAGAGCATAGTTGAATGCCTCAAGTTCATTAATACTATCCGCCCCTATGAGATAGATGTCATGCGCTTCTGGCAGAAGTTCACACTTCATTGAAATCCAAGTTGTGATACCGATAGTCCCTTGAGACCCTTGGATTATTCTAAATGGGTCAAACTGGGAGGGGCCTTGAGGATTCTTCTGAGCTTGCCCTGAAGCCCACTGTTCTTCTAGTGTACCAGGACCTGCTGCAGATCCTGTCCTCAACGTATCACCAGAACCAAACACAGTTTCAGTACAGAGGAGTGGATCAGAAAGATCCCAGTGAAATCGCGGGATTGTTGTAGGTTCTCTATCAAGACAGCTTGCAAGAACTGACTTCGAGGCCTTGGGGAGAAATGGCATCAAAGGCCGGAGTCCATTCTTTTTTAGCTCAGGTATCAACTGCCCAAAAGTTACGCCGGGTTCAATCATCACCACTTTGTTCTTAGGATCAACTCGAATGATCTTATTCATCCTGCTAAGGTCAATAATCACAGAATTCTTCACTTTTGGAAAAGATGAACCCCGGCGTCTTGGTCTTCCAGAACTCACAGGAACAAGTGCAACTGAGTTTGAATTAGCCCAGGCTACTAGCTCAACCACTTCTTCAGTTGATAAAGGCCAGACAACTAATGATGGAGAGATTGTTCCAGTGTATTGATCAAGTGCTTCCTGTTTATTGGAGACTCTCTCGGCTCCGACGATCTTGGTCACCGCTGCAATCATGTTTGGTCCTCGCGTCCTTGTTTAGTCATTGCTAACCCTGCTCGTAAACTATTCCAGTTCCTCCAGCAGGGAATCTGAAGTTTATCGCATCGCTCTCACATACTTGGAAGCATGCTCCACATTCCAAGCAATATGAGGTGTAGTCATCAACGATATACACTGTATCATTGCGTTTCTTCCAGAGATTCATAACACAGATAATAAGGCATCGTCCACAGAGATTACACTTCTCATTGTCTACACTGATGAAGTTGCCAGTACCAGGAATTCTCTTCACGAGTTTCTTGTGGTCAATTTTCATCCACTTCATTCCTCCTCATCAGGTGTCATGAAAGCTTGAGTTATCGCTGCTTCAATCTCTGGCATCTCAGTTAGTAGTTTCTCAGGATCTGTTAGAAGATCCATTTTGTCTTCACCCAGTATTGCAGTCAATAGTGGAATTACTTCTTTCATGATGAAAGGCACAGCCTGAGGAAGATATCGCTTAACCCTCCGTGCAACCTGTCTCACTCTGACTGGATGTGGTTCAGACCAATCAATGATTCCCCCAATAATTTCCATAAACATAGGGACAAACCAAGACATAGTTTCTTTTGGACTGAATGGGAGTGCTCTCCAGATGCTTGATAACTCCGGACCCGCCTTGAAGTCCTCACCCACTGAAGTTGCCATCCACTTTTTGTCATAGAGTGAAAGGAACTCTTGGGATGTATCACCTGCAGATATGGCTTCGGCTGCGGTTTCAATTGCAGCCCTTCCTGTAACCATTGCTGGATAGATACCTTCTGCCTCTAATGGACAGGGAAATCCACCTGCATCGCCTATTAGAATCACGTTGTCAGAATGAGTATCGTGTGGCATTCCCTGCCACGGGAGGAGATGAGCTTGAAACTCTCGAGGTTTGGCATCCAAGATTCTAACCAATCTCTTGAAGTACTTCAGATTGACCACTTTGTTCAGATAATGTAGTGGGTTCTTATCCCACCATGTCATCCAGTTTCCTAGACCTACATGGAACCCATCGTTAAAGAACACCTGATAAGATGCAGGAAAGGTTGCAGACCACCAAACAGCTAATGCCTCGTCCCCCATTATATCATCTATCTTGGAAGGAGAGCATTCAAAGTCATACTGTGGAACTATCGTAACTTGTTTTTGCTCCCATCTCTGTCTTAACCCCGATTGTTGGGCGACCAAGGAAACAGCGCCGTCAGCGCCAATTACTAAACCCTTGTACCTCTCACCTTTCTCATCAATAACTCCAACAACTTTGCCATCTTCTTTCAAGAGACCTGTGACAAGTGTTGATGTCTTCAGTTCTGCTCCTGCATCAACTGCAAACTGTGCTAACCAAGGATCAAACTCGCTTCGGTAACAGTTCATTGTAATCCAGCTTTTTGCAGGCTCATAAGTCACTGATTCTGTCGGTTTCGTCATGATGTACCCGGTGACCTCGCCTTCAGTATTGACAAAGTAATTCCGAGCTGCAGCACCAGCTCTCATCGATGGGCATACTTCAGGATTGAGTTCTTTCATAAAGTCAAATTCACGCCATAATCGTGGGCCCAGACCGGTGCCAGAGGAGTTCTTCTCTCCTGGTTTTCGACCACGTTCAAAGAAGATGGTCTTGAGACCCTTCTCTACAGCCTCCTTTGCTGCAAGAGACCCACCAGGCCCAGCGCCTACGATTATGATATCATACTCTTTCAAGAATCCAACTCCTTTAGTTGCGTTTTGACTAGATTCAATTTCCGAAGTAGTGTTTGTTTTCGTAGTTCTAGAAAGGCTCTTCTCAACTGTTTGTTGGGAAGACCACGAACAGCCTCAAGAATTGTTGTTTCAGGAAGAATCTCATCAATTCCCGCTTCGTGTATCTTGCTAAATACTTCTTGAGTGAAAAGAGGGGGCATGCTAGCTACTGTTGATTCTATAAATCGTGAGTTAAACAAGAGATATTCAGCAACATAATCACTCATTTCTTCTAGTATAGCTCTACCTCCGTCTGAGAGACTATAGTGAGTTTTTTCACCCTGGTAACTTTTGATGATATGTCCTTTTTTCTCTAATGACTGAAGAGCAGGGTACATTGTCCCAGTTTTTGGTTCCCAAGCTCCGTTGAATCCTTCACGAAGGCCTCGAAGAATTTCATAACCATATTTGGAGGCATTTAGTAGCTGTATCAATATCAGCAATTGAATTGGAGTGAGCTTTGCAGGCGTAGGGAGGAATAACTTAATCTGTTTGCTCATCCAGAATCAACTACGTAGATTTCTACTCAGTTGAGTTCTACGTACGTTATATATCAAACGGTTCAGTGAGTTGGAGGAGTTCCTATTTCAAATAGAACGTTCCCTCAGCTGTAGTCCTTACTCGCCCAGAAACAAAGACATTGATCTTCTGTTTCTTCCTTTCTAGCTGGATTTTGAGTTTGCTTGGTCTGTTCATCTCATAACCCTGTTCAACAGTGATTACATCACCCGTACTGTGAGAAGCAAGAACATCATAATGCTCAAGATAAGCACCAAGGGGACCAGCGGCACTCCCGGTTGCAGGGTCCTCAAGTACACCAGCTGAAGGAGCAAAAACTCGAGCATGTGCATTCGCGTCTGCGTGGACTATTTCAGTACTGAATATTAGTACATCCTGTGAAACTGCGCCGTCAAGAGCTTTGAGAATGGACGCTGAGTTCGGAGATGCCTTTTGCACTGATGCAAGAGATTTCAACGGAATTATCAGAAATGGGTTGCCAGTTGAAACAAATTGTATCGGGGAATCTTCGGATACTGACTTCTCAGGGAGACTTAATGCTTTCATTATGGCTCGAGGGTTATCCATTATTTCTAGAAACTCGGGTGGCTTCTGTTTCATACTGATTATTTCCTTACCAAGAAATTCTACATCAATTGGACCTAATCCTAGCTCTAAGCGGAATTTATCGATTTTCGGTTCTGCGATCTTCTTTCGTCTTAAGGCATATGCGGTACCTAACGTAGGATGACCAGCAAATGGAAGTTCAACTTGAGGTGTGAAAATCCTTACTTTCGACAAACAATCCTTCCTTTTAGATTCAAAGACAAATGTTGATTCTGAGTAATTCATCTCTCGCGCGATGCCTTGCATCTCATCCTTTTTCAATGTCTTATTCACTTCAGCTTTCCAAAAAGTAGCAAGCTGGTTGCCTCCAAAATCATACCTTTTGTCAACGAAAACAGATGTCTGAATGAATGGAATATTCCTCATTTAAAATCACTACTTATCTGAGATAGCAATTAGTAGATAAATCTAGATGAATGTTCAAAATTTTACCTGTTATCAAGTGAGTAAGAACGGACGAAAGACCCAATTAACAACAGAATAACAATAATGAAATAGTACCGGCATGTATTCTGTGCTGTCTAAGATGGTGGATCTTGTCTTTGGGGAACTATCCCCTCTTGATATCGGCATGGCGATAGCAACGGGGTTGATTGTTTCAGTGGTTCTTACAATGGCATACTATATGGCAGCCTCAGGTATGTCTAAATGGAAACCAAGAAAGCTTGTTCATATCTCGATGGGTACGACGATTGGACTGACATTAGTAGTATATTCTAATCTTAGCGGTCCTGCGTTTGCAGCCGGGATTTTCCTGACGATTCTCATGTACGCTTGGGCTCATAAGAGTGAGCTAATCTTGGATTTGCTCATAGCTGGGAGTCGCGAGGATGAATCCCGACTCAACACATTTGCTTCAGGTTTTATGGGGCTCGTTTCATTTGGAGCAGTGTTCCTTTTATTTTTCCAAAGGCCAGAAATCTTTGTAGCAGCCATCCTTGCAGTTTCTTGGGGAGATGCGGCAGGAGAAATAATTGGACGACCGTTTAGAGGGAAGATTATCAGACGAATGCATGGCCATAAATCTATTGAGGGGAGCATGGGAGTTTTTATTTTTACAATTCTTTCAGTTATGACCTCATTGGCATTCTTCTCTCCTGACACCATCATCTTGGTTGTTCTACCGCAAATCATTATTATTGCTCTTTGCTCAACCATTGCAGAGTATCTGAGTATTGGGTGGACTGATAATTTCTTCATTCCAATAATAACTGCTTTCACCATGTGGTGGTTTCTATTTCCTGAACTACTACTCTTTGCAGTATAAGTAAAATCAATTATCCCCAGTCACTAATCCGCTCGATGCCTGACTCGCCAAGTTCACAAACAAGTTTGAGTTCAGCAAGTATACCTGTCCAACCGATATCGTAACCCACCACAGCCTCAGGTGACCTGAATGCATGATGATGGAGAGTGACTAGGGTATGTTCATTGACCATTTCAAATCGGACATTAACAAGGGTTTCTGGTTCATTACCATGTACCCAGGAGAACTCTAGTTCACGGTCTTGAACCATCTTCTTGAATACAACAGGACCTTTGCCTTCAGCCCACCAAGTATAGATGCCCGCATATTGTTGATCTACCACTGGAGCATCAGCACGAATGAAATGTTTCAATTTCTCTGGGTTGGTCCATACGTCAAATGGCAATGATGGAGGCGTTTTGCAGACGACACTAATTCGCACATCAGTAGGGTCATATCGTGTGATTCGCAGAGGGTGATAATTAGAAAAATCGAACCGTATTGCTGGTGCTCCAAGTTCGACTGCTGCCTTAAAATTCGCAAGTAGGAGATTCCAATGCTCAGGCAAGTGGTAATTCCGAGCTGAAACCGGAACAGCACCATGATTCACCTGAATCATTGTACCGGGACCTATGGGATTGAATCTAATGACGAGCAACGTATCTACACCCATAATTCTCCAGCTGAGAAGAAGCACTTTCTGTTCCTTGACCTCTTTGATGTCCCAGTAGTTAGCAAGCTCAGGCGTTGTGGGAGCATTGGGTCCAAGAAAACGGATAGTACCGCCTGCTCGAACATCTGCACTGATTTCATCACCTAGCCATTGAAGCATGATGACAGGATCCAGAAACTTTTGCCAAACTTCCTCAAGGGGTCTGGAAATACGAATCCGCAGATGAATGACAGGAAGGACGTCTTCTTTTTGCTCCGCCAAATTCCTCTACCTCGTGCTTTGTTTCTAATATTCATTAGGCCTTATCTTTCTGATGGTGGACGCTCCTTTTATTGTATATGATAAGAAAATAAACAAGAGGGTAAGTGAAATTACTCTCAGTCCATCTTCATTAATGTAACAAGCGCTTCTCCATCCATGACTATTTTTCCATCTTGGTTTGTACAAGTGGTCTTCAAGGTCACTCGTTCCTTTTCATCATTCAACAAGACTACTTCTACACGAGCTGTGATTGTATCACCAATCCTCACAGGACCAAGAAAACGCATACTCTGACTCATATAGATTGTACCAGGTCCAGGCAAATGCATACCAATTGCAGCACTTATGAAAGAAACCGTTAGAATACCATGGGCAATTCGACCTCCAAACATGGTCGTCTTTGCCCAGTCTTCATTAAAGTGAAGCGGGTTGTAATCTCCACTGAGGTCTCCAAAGACCTGAATGTCCTCTTTAGTAATGGTATGAACAACTTCTGCTGATTGACCCATTTTTATATCCGAATATTTTGTAACTTTCATTTCGTTCATTTCTCCTTGCCCCATTTGATGGTCATGGCATTCCAAGACCAACCAATTCCTGCTGCAGTTAGAACAACAATGTTTCCATCCTTAATCTTGCCACTTTTTAGACCCTCCTCAAGCGATACAATTGAATCATTCTGGCCCATGTGACCCCATTCTTCAAAATATGTGGATTGCTCATAGGGGTCTACTCCGAGCTCATTCGCTACATATTCAAACGCACTTCGTTTCATCCGAATGAGTCCCAAATAATCAATATCCTTTCGAGTATATCCGCTACGTTCAAGAGACTGATCAACAACAGCGATGAAATTCTTCATTGATAATCTGTCTAGACGTTGTTTGAGACCTTCAGGATCAGTAACGTCGAGGTAGATTAACCCCTTTTCAATTGCATCACATGAGATGGGCATAACTGTTCCACCAGCTGGAACATAGACATCCTCAGAAAACTGGCCATCAGAGATAACGCTACCTTCCAATACGATGTTTCTATCGTAATTGGAACGAAGTATCATAGCAACTCCGCTAGCAGCCAAGTCATGCATGAATCGTGTTCTTATGTTCCCATAATCGATTAGGTCTGAATTCCGATAACCGCTTCCGATGATGACACGTTCATAGCCATGAGTCTGCATGAGTGATTTTGCGAGAATCATGGCAACAACAATAGTACCGCATCTCTGGTTGACATCGAAAGCCCATGCCCTGGTCGCTCCAATCTCACCTTGGAACTTGATAGCATAAGTCTGCATAGGACGTTCAGCATATACCTCGCCAGCCCAAATCACAAGATCAATATCCTTCGCAGGATCGATTCCTGCCCGCTCAATCGCAATCTTAGCAGCTTTTACTCCCATTGCGACGGTATGGTCATCCTTCCCCGGAACTGCTTTGCTAAGCATTCCCATTTTTGTCTTAATGACCTCAACAGGTGTTCCGGACTTGCTTGAGATATATTCAGCTGTATGACGTTCTTTTGGGATATATATACCAATAGATTCAATTCCGATAGTATTCTTTGGCATCAGCATCAACCTCATCTAATTTTATAAATCGCGTTTCAGAATCTTTCCAGCTGCACTTTTTGGTAATTCATCTCTAAATTCGTATTGTTTTGGTATTTTGTAGCGTGCAAGCTTTCCGTCAAGATATTCTAGGATCTGTTCCTCACTTAGACTCTTGCCTGGTTTTAATACAATGACTGCTTTCCCCACCTCGCCCCACTTCTCATGAGGAACACCTACTACTGCAGCTTCCAATACCGAGGGGTGTTTGTAAAGGAGTTCTTCAATTTCAGTGGGATAGATATTCTCACCTCCAGAGATGAACATGTCTTTTTTACGTCCTGTGATGAAATAGAATCCTTCCTCGTCTTTCATAACGAGATCACCTGTATGAACCCAACCATCAGGCTCGAGTGTTTTAGCTGTTTCTTCAGGTTCATCCCAATACCCAGAGAAAATGTGAGGCCCACGGAGCAGCAACTCTCCATGGTCACCTGCTGGCACATCATTGCCATGATCATCCACAACTCTCATATCACAATGAAAGACGGGGAAGCCAACACTCGACGGTTTTCGCTTAACCTCGCTCTCTGGCAGATAGAAATTATTTGGACCAACTTCAGTAAGACCATATCCCATCTTGAGTATCTTGCCACGTTCCCAGTACTTCTCCATTATCGCCACAGGACAGGGAGCACCGCCACTAATAAAGACACGAACACTGTCAAAGTTAGTCTTTGCGAAATTTGTAGACTCGGACATCATATTGAACATTGTTGGAACAGCAATGACAATGGAACATTTCTCTTCCTCAATAACATTCAAAGTCGCATCTACATCGAAATCGCCCATGACGATAGACTTGGCTCCTAAATGATAGAAAGGAACCAAGAGAACATTGATACCGCCGGTATGAAAGAGAGGGAAAAGAAGTGGTTGGATGTCGTCTGGTCTAAGTCCCCATGAAACAATCGTATTAACTGAGTTCCAAAATACCAGACCATGGGATAGAATAGCACCCTTGGGTAATCCAGTAGTACCTCCAGTAAAAACGATCAAGTAAGGATCATCCAGAGTGAGTGCAGGTCGTTCTACTGCTCTGGAAGATTTTTTGGTCATGAGTGAGTAGATACTGGGATCTGAATCAAATGCTTCATCGCCCATGACGACTATGTCCTGATTTCCCAGATAGGAACGGAGTTCATCAAACTGAGTCCCCATATCGGGGTCATAGAAAACAATGGAGGGCTGTGTTTTTTTTATGAGGTGTTCAACCTCAGGTTTAGTAAGCCGAATGTTGAAGGGGGTAAGAATGGCGCCTATCTTTCCGCAAGCAAAGAGGAGGTCTAGAAAATCGAACCTATTCTTGGAATAGACCGCTACTCGGTTTCCCTTTCGAACTCCTGAATCGAGTAATAATCTTGCGACTTGATTTGCGCGTTTATCCATATCTTTGAACGTGTATCTCTTTTTCTGAATGTTGTCAACTATTGCTTCCCTATTAGGAGTTAACAATGCTCTTCTTCCAGTCCAGTCGCCTATCCAAGACCAATCTTTCAGGTCCATCACAAAACCTCCTCTTGATTCAGAATCTAGACATTGCTAAGTATTAGTCTTACTGAAGCCTTTCCTCTTCTCAGTAATCATAATGTTTCTTCTGTTAAATCCAAAAGATATATTATTCGCCTAGCGGGAAGTCGGTGGGGAAAACCAGCTCTAGATATATTGTGTAGAAGGAAGTCGAATTGTCCTCAACGAATGAATTTATTCTAAGCACGGATAGATTATCCAAGAATTTTGGTGGACTTGTAGCTGTTAATGATGTAACCCTTGATATTGAAAGGGGGTCGATAAAAGCTATTATCGGTCCAAATGGTTCAGGAAAAACTACTTTCTTCAATCTTATTACAGGAGCCCTTCCTCCCTCGGCTGGAAAGATATACTTTGAGGGTCACGACATCACACGATCCTCAATGCATCAACGTACACGACTTGGTATATCACGATCCTATCAGATCACGAATATTTTCCCATATCAGACAACATTTGAGAATATTCGATTAGCTGCACAAGGTTGTAGTGGTGCAAAAGTAAATTTCTTGGGAATGCTGAAGAAAGCTGGCTCATATGATGAGTTTCATGAAAAGGTTCTTGATATTGCCGCAATTGTCGGTCTTGATCCAACAAGACTCTATATCCCGGCTGCTCTGTTACCTCACGCTGAACAAAGAAAGCTTGAGATTGCTATGGCTCTAGCTACCGAACCGCAACTCCTTTTACTTGATGAACCAGCGGCGGGAATGGCAATTGAAGAGATTCCAGAGGTCATTGACGCTATTTTGCGGGTCAAGGAATCCTATGGTGATCAACTAACACTATTAGTGGTTGAGCACAAGATGGACATAGTAATGAACCTCAGTGAGGAGATTTTTGTTTTATCAGAAGGAAAACTGATTGCGAGAGGTCCTCCAAAAGAGATTCAAAAAAATGAACAAGTATTGACAGCTTATTTAGGTGGTACAGATGAAGAACTTGCTTGAAATACAAAATGCTCACGTGTACATCGGTTCCTTTTACATTCTGCAAGGAATCTCATTGGTAGTACCTAAAGGAGAAGTCACTCTGTTACTCGGTCGAAACGGAGCTGGGAAAACTACAACCATGAAAACAATACTTGGCATATACCCACCCACGGAGGGGAAGATTGTCTTCAAGGGTGAGGAGATTTCAAATCTCCCTACCCATAAGATAGTCAACAAAGGCATTGGATATGTTCCCGATACAAGAAGGATATTCGGAACATTGACAGTTGAACAGAATCTAATAGTGTCAAGGCGGAAAGGAAGCTCACGAGATGACATGCAATATCGATTGGATCTAATCTTCGATTTGTTTCCTGACATGAGAGGGTTCATGAAACAAAGAGCAGGAACTCTATCAGGTGGTCAACAACAGATGCTAGCTGTTGCTCGTGCATTGATGAATGAAAATGATCTATTGCTCATAGACGAACCTACAGAGGGCTTGAGTCCACTTTTGGCTAAGAAACTTATCGAATCGCTTGACAGACTTAAGGAATTTGCTACAATTTTAATGGTCGAACAGAACTTTCGAGCAGTATCCAAGCTAGGTGATAATTTCTACATTTTCGATAGCGGAAAAATCGTGTATGAAGGTAACAACATGGCTGAGCTAATAGAAGACAAGGCACTTGTAGCACAATATTTGGGGGTAAGCATCTAATGACTATGCAAACAAAGAGATTCTCTCCTCGGGACTACTTGGAGGAAAA
>CAZPWM010000094.1:0-12270 GCA_964590575.1 uncultured archaeon | reverse complement strand
TTTGATATCATGGGCAAGGTTGCACTAATTAAGTGTCCCACATTGATTCTTGTTGGGGCGGCAGATGTGATGACTCCCGTCAAATACTCCACATACCTCAAAGAAAAAATTGAGGGTTCTCTGATGCAGGTCATTGAAGGAGCAGGCCACAGTGTCATGCTTGAGAAGTTCGGAATCTTCAATGAATTCTTAGCGAACTGGGTGAATAGAATAGACTAGAGATTCACAAGTCGCCGGTCACGTCTTTTCCTCTCAACTGCTTCCATAAGTCTCGTTCTATCGAAGTAGACTTCGTTCCGGGTTATTTTTGCGCCTTCAATCTCGACAATATCCAAACCAATCTCATGGATAGTTTCTTGACCAATAGGAATTGTGCATTCCCACTTCACAATTGTTCCTTTTTCAATTGGGAATACTTCTATGGGTTTCCACTTCCAATCATGGTATACATCAAGCAATTTCTCAAAATATTTACCAATCTCTTTGTGCCCCTTGAGACCCTCTCTATTTGCAGGATCTACGTAGAGTGCATCATCATGATAGTACTTGAGAAGTGCCTCAGGGTTATTACCGGTCCATGCAGAAAGCCAATGCTCACAGAATTGAAATAGTTCCTTCTTATCCATTTCAAGTACCACCATTGACTATGGTTCCGGTCAGAGCCTACACTTAATTCTTACCAATCATGTAGGTTCCATATATTCCGGAGTGTTAAATAGAAGGAAGTGTTTACGCTCTTTCCAAATGCATTCTTTCGCTATAGAAGGAGGACAGATTAAATGACTCTTGAGGAAACGCAAATGGTTCCTGTAACTCGAAGAGAACGGTTTTCTTGGTATTTGTATGATTTTGCAAACACTAGTTTTACTGTTCTAATCATCACAGCTCTGTTTCCACTTTTCTTCACGGATCTAGCTGACTTGGTTTTCATGGACAATGGGGTTACCGGAGGCGCATTGTGGGGTTATGCAACAAGCATTACGATGGTAGTTGTTGCAATAAGTTCACCCGTACTAGGTGCTATTGCAGACTATTCGGGTTCAAAGAAAAAATTCCTAACAGCCTACACCGCGTTATGCATCATATTCAACGCACTGATGTTCTTTCTGAGGAATGACTTACCGCAGTTTCTGTGCGTTGATATGTGGGTTTGGGGATTCATCCTATTTGTAATAGCTAACATCGGTTTCCAAGGTGGCTTACCATTCTATAATGCATGGTTGCCAGAAATAAGTACTGAAGAAACAATCGGAAAAATAGGTGGATTCGGATATGCCGCAGGGTATGTTGGTGCGATGCTCACAATTCTCATTGCACTGGTTTCATACATTGCTATTCCTCAATATCCAACTTTGCCATTCCTGTTTAGTGCGATATTCTTCCTTGCCTTTGCCATTCCTAGTATTCGCGGTCTTCAAGAAAGGCCTCCTATCAAGCGAACCGGTGAAGAAGGTATGAGCTATGTGAGTATCGGCTTTGGAAGGGTAAGACAGACATTCGGTGAAATCAAAAACTATCAGGGAGTTGGATTGTTCCTAGTGGCATACTTCCTTTTTGCGGATGCAATAAACACGGTGATTTCGTTTGCCGCAATATATGGTCAGGAAGTCTTTGCATTTGATACTGGAATGATTCTGATTTTCTTTGCGGTTACTCAGCTAACTGCAATTCCAGGAGCGTTCATCTTTGGATATATAGCAGACAAAATCGGTACAAAGAAAACACTGATGAGTACTCTATTGATTTGGATTGTAGCTCTTGCCATAGCATACTTTGGAACTGACCCAATTGTCTTCTGGATTCTTGGCTTGATGGCTGGTGTTGGTATGGGATCAGCTCAGAGCACAGCTAGAAGCATGTATGGTCAATACATTCCAGAAGCGAAAAAGAGTGAAATGTATGGCTTCTATGCGCTGACTGGAAAAGTTGCTGCAATCATAGGACCATTCATTTATGGTTCCGTGCTTCTGGCAACTGGTTACCTGGGAATTGTTATGGCGCATCGAACAGCAATGTTGAGCATACTTCTATTCTTCGTAGTTGCTTTCATAATTCTGATTAAAGTGCGTCAACCTGTCAAAGGTGAATCTAAGACCGAAGTATGGCTAGACGATGATCTTGCACCCTAGAATGAGTGAAGTGGATTATTCCGATTAACTAGCTAGAGAGGGGCTAACCCCCTCTCTTCTCTTTCTCAACAAGGATTCCGAAATCCAATGTTTTTTTATCTACTAATTTCAAGAACAATCCGTACTGCATCCTTGACATAACTTGGGCAGACCTTTTCGAAAGTGCCATCTTCAAGAGCTCGATCATGTGCTGCTTGATCCGACATATCAATGCCCGTCAAGTCGTTGCATATAATGGATCCATTCTTCTCAGCGAATCTACGAATGAATTCCTTGACAGCCACATAGGTCGCTTTTTTGTGTTTGACTGTATCATCGTACTTTTCACTGTTGAGAACTCCAAGTGCTGCCACCGCGCCAGACACAGCACCACAGACATGACCTTCTAAGCCCATCCCTCCTCCGAACCCTGCTGCGAGGAAGGAAATCCCTTCAAAGTCCATACCTTTATTCTCAAGGATTGACTTCATCACAGACTGAGCGCAATTGTAGTCTGATGAGAAGTAGTTCATCGCTTGTTTAACAGTGTCATCTGTCATATTTTTGAATTACATTGAACCATCATATCAGGTTTACTAAGAAGTGAAATCTTGCTCCTATAACAACGTCCATTGACTATCTACACTCAATATGACGAATCATGAAGGGTTATCTTCTATTAATTGATTCTATCACTAGTCACTTTCTTTGGGTCTTTCCCATAGTAGGTTTATAATGGGATACACTCCTTCCATTTAGACGAGGCTTTTTTAGTGAGTTTGTTAATCTTCAAATAACACAAATCTGAATTATTCAGAAAATGTGTCCTCTATACTACTCTTTTGGAGTGGAGTGAAATGGAACAAAAAACAACAGCAGTTGTCTTAATAATAATCCTTGTTGTTGGCTTAGGGGCTGTGATCTTTTTAGGTCCAATGCTCTTTCCAGCGCCTGCTAAGGTCGCAATAATCTTGGGAACCGGAGGAAGAGGTGACCTAAGCTTCAATGACGGGACATACGCGGGAGGTCTAAGAGCCAGAGCGGAGTTAGGCTGGAATTTTGATGTAGCTGAACCCGATCAAATTTCCGAATTTGAGAGTTATCTTAGAGACTATGCAGCGGCTGGTACATACGAAGTCATCATATGTGGCAGCTTCGACCAATCTGACGCATTAGCAACGGTCGCAGCAGAATACCCGAACCAGACGTTTGCAATAATAGATAATGTAGTTGTAGCACCGAACGTGCGTAGTTGTGTATTTGCAGAAAATGAGGGTTCAGCCCTTGTTGGTGCACTTGCGGGTCTCATGACTCAGACCGACAAAATTGGATTTGTTGGAGGTGAGGACATGTGGCTAATTCACAGATTTGCAGCGGGCTACGTGTGGGGTGCAAACTATACCAATCCAGGAATTAACTACACAGTACAGTACACTAATAGTTGGATTGATACAGCAATAGGTCAAAACCTGGCTGATGCGATGCATGCTTCGGATGTTGACATCATCTATACAGCTGCAGGCAGATCCGGGCTTGGTGCTTGGACTGCAACCAGGAACAAAATCAATGCAGCTACAAATACCACACCTCTCTGGACGATTGGAACGGATTCCCCACTGATGTGGTATGGAACATCTAGCTATGACGATCCTATGGCAGCTGCATCCCCAACATTTGGTCTCAGTACCATGCTGAAGAGAGTCGATGTGGCATGCTTTTCTGTCATTAAAGACGTCTACGATGGTGTCCTTGATTCGACTACGGGTACTATCGAAGTGTACAATCTTGCCAATGGAGGTCATGATTGGGAGATAGGCGGTCTTATCCCATTCAGCAATCAGACTCAATCATACACATTGGTCCCGTATGATCCGCCACTGCTTCAGATTCCACAGTCGTATATTGACATAGTGAATGATCTAAAGCAAGCAATCATCAATGGTTCCATTACTATACCAGATACAATATACTGGTGATAGCGAGAATGAGAGGCAAGTGCCTCTCTCTCCTTCTTTTTTTTGTATGAATTTTGGGCAGAGATAAATAGGAGTGAGCTATCTCTTCCATAATATCGGACTGCCATTAAGGAGGTCTCACAATCTACGCGGTAGAGCTTGAGAACATCTCAAAGACTTTTTCCGGAGGAGTTCAAGCAAACAAAAATATCACCCTGAGGATTCAGGAGGGTGAAGTGCACGGACTATTAGGCGAGAACGGTGCTGGAAAATCCACGTTAATGAACATTCTATATGGCTTCCTCACTAAGGACACGGGGAGAATTCTAATCAAGGGAGAGGAGGTGGAGCTTCGCTCCCCTCAGGATGCCATCATAAGGGGTGTTGGAATGGTACACCAACATTTCAAGCTCATTCCACCACTAACAGTGACTGAGAATGTCATTCTCGGTCTTGAACCTGTACTCAGGAGGGCAAGGGCCGAGAAACTCATGGGAGCAAAACATTTGTCATCTCTTCTGCCAATTGATTTCAAAGGTGCAGCTTACAGAATTAGAAAAATCGCTGAAGAGAATGGCCTTGCAATAAACCCAAATGCCAAAGTACAGGACATTTCTGTTGGACTTCAACAAAGAGTCGAGATTATCAAGACCCTCTACAGAAATGCAGACATTCTAATTTTGGATGAGCCAACATCGGTTCTGACCCCCCAAGAAGTCGATGACCTCTTTGTGACCTTACAACGGTTCAAAGAGAGTGGTCGTACTATTATTCTGATAACTCACAAGTTGAGAGAACCCATGGCATTGGCTGATAGGATAAGTGTGTTAAGAGACGGAGAGTTGATTGGTACAGTCAACAAGGAAGATACCTCGCCTCAAGCGCTCGCTAGAATGATGGTCGGAAGACCAGTTGTGTTCACTGTTGAAAAGACTCCCGCTTCGCCTGGAGATGTTGTCCTTTCTGTAAGCAACCTCGCAGTTCAGGACAAGAGAGGTATCATGGCAGTCAAGGGTATCAATTTAGAGGTTAGAGCTGGAGAGATTCTAGGTATTGCTGGAGTAGAAGGCAATGGTCAAACTGAACTCGTTGAAGCAATTGCGGGTTTGCTCAAACCAAAGGGTGGAAGAATACAGGTAAGTGGGAGAAACATAACCGGACTAAGTCCCCGTTATGTTAAAGAATCCGGTGTCAGCCATATCCCTGAAGATCGTCAATTAAGAGGACTTGTCCTGGGTTTTTCAATCGTAGAAAACAGCACTTTGGGCAGACACTATAAACCTCCGTTTGCTACAGGTCCTGCTCAACAGATACTAGACCTCTCTAGGGCAGACAGTCTAGCAACAGAACTTGTTGATACCTACTCAATCAAAGTATCCGACATACATAGCTTGGCGAATACACTCTCCGGTGGAAACCAACAGAAGGTCATAGTTGCACGTGAACTCTCCACAAATCCAAAACTGATATTGGCAGCTCAACCAACCCGAGGACTGGACGTTGGGGCAACGGAATTTATTCACAATGTCCTCATTTCCATGAGAGACGATGGCGCAGCAATCCTACTCGTTTCAGCGGAATTAGACGAGGTCATGAACATGGCTGACCGTATCGCAGTCATATTTGATGGTCAAATTGTTGCACTGAAACAACCAGGCGAAACAACTGCTGAGGAGCTTGGTTTGTTAATGGCTGGACACAAACCAAATCAATCAGAAGAGGAGGCAATAGTTTGAGCGAGCAGGCGCAAAATGAGCAGTATGATGAAGGCACTCCCAGATTTAGCCTTAGAGATATCTATAACGCCATTATAAGCTTCTTTAGTAGTCCCTCATTTCATAAGACTGCATTATGGACAACTGGCTCCATCGCGTTAGCACTTGTAGTCGCAGCAGTCATAATGGTGATGGTTGGATATAATGTAGGATTGGCTTTTCTAACACTCTTATATGGTGCAATCACTCAATTCGATAGGGTCCTCTTTAATGCCACACCTCTAATCTTTACAGGCCTCTCAGTAGCGTTGGCCTTTAAATGTGGTCTCTTCAACATTGGCACAGAAGGGCAGCTCTATATGGGCGCTATCGGCGCAGCTATCATTGGGTACGTAATTTCACTTCCAATTGTGATACATCAGTTTACAGCCCTGCTATTTGGCACGTTTCTTGGATTTCTTTACGGTTTGCTACCAGGTATTTTGAAAGCTTATAGAGGCACTCATGAAGTTGTTACGACTATGATGATGTCATATTCAGCTATACTGTTTACAGCATGGTTGGTAACCTATCCATTAAAAGACACAACCCAAACCCTAGATCGAACTCCAGAAATACTGGTAACAGCAGAACTCCCGAAGATGTTTAGTCCGTTTCTCAATTTTAGCTTGATTATTGCGATACTGGCTGTTATAGGGATAGATTTCTTAATCAATAGAACAGTCTTGGGGTACGAGATGAGGGCTGTTGGACAAAATCCAAATGCCGCTGAAACCGCAGGAATTAATCCAAAGAAGAATATTGCAATAGCACTTGGCATTGCAGGAGCGTTAGCAGGATTAGGAGGAGCTGGCGAGATTCTTGGATATCATCATTTATTCCAAGACAACTGGTCGGTAGGACTTGGTTGGGATGGAATCACTGTAGCTGTTCTTGGGAATAACAATCCATGGGGTGTTCTGGCGGGAGCTATCTTTTTTGGTGCATTGAGAACTGGTGGAACTCAAATGCAGCGAATAGCTGGCGTGCCCCTAGAGATGGTGAGAGTCATTCAGGGTCTAATTGTTTTATTTGTGGCAGCACCTAGAGCAATAGATTGGTTGTCAAAAAGAGGAAATGATTATGCCACCTGGTTGAAAACAGATCGAGTCCCTGCGTTTGTACACCTATTTACTAGCGGGATGGCAGGTACTTCCACAATTATTTGTCTAACTCTGTTTGGATCCTATGCAACAATGATCGAAGCTGGAGTATCTGGAACAGGTGGTACTGTGACTCTATTGTTATTGCTAACGAGTCTAATTAGTATGTTTGCATTTATTGAGCTACTCATGAGAAAACCACGGGGATTAATCATGTTGGTTTTTGTAGCTACTGAATGGCTCCTCATCGCAGCTATTGGGTATGTTGCAGGAAGTATGGCGATACTGGGGCAGAGTCTTGTCTTTGGTGTTGTGATTCTCATGTTGGTAATTCTTGTAACGAGAGTCTTTCCGGAAACTCCTGTTGATTTCGGAGGTGATAATTGATGCAAACTGGAGACCCAATGCTCGAGTTAGCTGGCTGGCTAATGAAGGCAACATTACAAATGGCAACACCTTTGGTTCTGACAGCCCTTGGAGGTATGTTTTCAGAACGTACAGGAGTCGTGAATATCGGTTTGGAAGGAATGATGCTGGTCGGGGCTTTCTCAGCTGTTGCTGGGACATATTACACAGGTAGTCCTTGGCTTGGTTTATTAATCGCAGTTATTGCTGGTGGAGCCTTAGCTGGAGTGCATGCTCTAGTTTGTGTCAAGTTCAAAGGCAACCACATAGTGAGCGGAACTGGCATTATCTTGTTTGGGCTGGGAATAACGACATTAGGGCTCCAAGTTGTGTGGGGAAAGCAGGGTCTCTCTGATTCAGTTGAACGGATTCCTGAGGTCCTAATTCCACAGTTGCAGGATGTTCCAATGCTTGGTATTGCCTTTGGCTCTCTTTCTCCTTTAATCTACTATATGTTCATCATAACCGCTTTGAGTTGGTACGTACTTTATCGTACACCTTTTGGTCTTCGAATAAGAGCAGCAGGCGAGGATCCAAGCACACTAGATGCTGCAGGTGTAAGCGTGGAATGGACGCGAGTGATTGGTGTTGTCATTAGTGGATGTCTCGCAGGTCTAGGTGGTGCATATCTAAGCATTGGTTTCGAGAATGCTTTTGGTAAGGGTATGACTGCAGGAAAGGGATTCATTGCTCTCGCAGCACTCATTTTCGGGAACTGGACACCCATCGGTTGTTTCCTTGCAGGAATCTTCTTTGGTTTCGTCACGGGACTACAGTTTGTGATTCCAATTTTGGCTCCTGGCCTGATTCAGCTAACCAATTTGGTCAAAATAATTCCATATGCGCTTGTAATCATCGCTCTTGCAGGAATCAGAAGATCAATACCTCCAAAAGGTATTGCTGTGCCATATGAAAAGGAGCAGAAGGGATAACACTTCGAAACTTTAACGAGTAATGGAGACCCATAGGCTGGAGATATATTCTAACAACGAGGAAAGAAAACAGGAAGGACATCCACTATCCTGATATCGTTTGAGAACCCTACTAGGAGTATTAGAAAGATGACAGAGGAGTTTGACATTCTCATTCAGGATGGATTGTTGATAGATGGAACTGGAGCAAAACCACGTTCCGGCAACATTGCTTTAACTGATGGAAAAATAACGGAAATCGGATTAAAACTCGATTGTGGGGCAGAAACGATAATTGATGCCAGTGGACTTGTAGTTTGTCCCGGATTCATTGACATGCATAGTCATTCTGATACAGTCCTTCCGTTTGATAATCGCCTTGAATCTACTCTCCGACAGGGGATTACCACCTCTGTGATAGGTAGTTGTGGTTTCTCACTTGCTCCCGTGAATGAGGAACGAATAGAGTTACTACAAAAAGAGTTTGACATTTTTACTCCCCCTGGCGCATCTATTGATATTTCTTGGAGAACCTTCGGTGAATATCTTCAAAGAATTGAAGATTTGAAGATTTCTTCAAACATCATCCCGTTGGTGGGCTATGGGGCCATTCGGATTGCTGGAGGTCCAGCATATGAGGATAGAATTCCTACAGCTGAAGAAATCGCTGAAATGCGAAGGTATACCTCAGAGGCAATGGAGTCCGGAGCATTTGGCATGAGTACAGGTCTCATTTATCCTCCACAAGTCTATGCCTCCACACAGGAGATCATTGAGGTCGCTAAGGTTGTTGGCGAACATGGAGGGCTCTACTTCTCACACATCAGGGGTGAAGGCGCTACTGTTGGGAAGGCAGTTCAAGAGGTGATTGATATTGTTAAAGGTGCGAGATGTGTTGGCGGACAGATTGCCCATCATAAGATTGCAGGAAAGCGATTCTGGGGAATGAGTAAAGAAACACTCAAACTCATTGCTTCAGCTAACACTAGAGGAATCAGTGTTACGTGCGATCAATATCCCTACAACCGAGGGAGCACCTCCTTAATCTCACTCCTACCTCCTTGGGTGCATGAGGGTGGTATTGATGAGTTACTTTTGCGGATCAATAATGCTGAAACTCAGAAAAGAATCAGGAGTGAAATCGAGGAAGAAACGAATTGGGAGAATATAGTTGAGGAAGCAGGGTGGGAAAAGATCTTCATCTCATCAGTAAAGACTGAGAAATGGAAGGACATCGAGGGTCTCAGTATCTCGGAGATAGCGCGTATTCGTAATTACTCGGATGAATTCTCAGTACTCTTTGAAATGCTACTTGATGAACATGCAGAAGTAATGATGACAATGGAGAGCATGGGTCAGGAAGATATTGAGCGCATCATGAAATCCGAGTTTACGATGATTGGAACAGATGGTGCAGGTGTTTCACCCACTGGAATTCTAAGTTTTGGAAAACCACACCCAAGACATTATGGTACGTATCCCAGAATACTAGGAAGATATGTCAGGGAGAAAGGTCTCATGAGTCTTGAACAGGCAATTTACAAGATGACTGGATTTCCTGCGAAACGACTCAACCTAGTAGATAGAGGAACTCTGCAGGAAGGTAATTGGGCGGATATTGTAATCTTCGATCCAGATACAATCATCGATAATTCAACATTTCTTGATCCACACCGATTCCCGACCGGAATTTGTCATGCGATTGTTAATGGTGAGATTGTTGTAGCGAATGACGAACAACTGAATCTATTGCCAGGGAGAGTATTGAAAAGAGGTAGATGCTAGACCTGTTGATAACCTTCCTCTATTTTCTTTTGAAGACGATCTAATAGGAACTCTTTAGCTGCATCTGGATTTTTAAACTCACGAGAACCTGTATGGCCGGGCGTGCCCACCTTCCCAAAATGAATCATCACTGCTTTGCCTTTAGTTTCACCCATCCAAAATTCATGAAGCCCACTGACTACATCCTTCCTTTCATATCGCCCTGTAGAGGAATCTCTTGTAGACATAGTATACTCCTTATGCTTCCGGCATCAAAGAACTATATAACAACATGTAAGAGAAACCTACTTACGAGGGATGATAGATTATACTTTTGAAACTAAAACATGTACACGACAGTACAGTAATATTCAATTCATTAGAATAATAGCTAATGAGCTAATAATCATGAGCGCGCAGTTTGGATCTCCTGGTGATAGAACTTACAAACTAGTTCTCATTGGAGATGGGGCTGTGGGCAAGACCAGTATTCGGGAACGCTATCTTGGAAAGGGTTTCAAGAGGAGCCAATTAGCAACCATTGGCGTTGACTTTGCACAGAAGTTCACAACGCATGAGGGTGTAAATGTTAGGCATATCATATGGGACCTAGCTGGTCAGCCTTCTTACGCAAGTGTACGACGGCATTACTATCAAGGCAGTAGCGGAATTTTACTTGTTTATTCAGTTGTCGAAAGAGACTCATTTGACAACGCAACAAAATGGCTAGTAGAAGCACACAAGCATCTACGTGGTGCTGAATGGTCAGGGTGGGAAGGTCTTCCAACTGCTGTTATTGGGAACAAGATAGATCTTAGAGAATCTGGAGAATTCGAGGATATTGTAACGACCGAAGAAGGTCAAGTATTTACTGAGTATTTTAGTGAACGTCTCGATGCTCCCGTACTGTACAAAGAAACATCTGCGCTGACTGGGGAGAATATTGATGAAGCCTTCTCCGAGCTTACTGGGCTCATGTTTGAGGCTGATGAGAAGAGACTACCCAGAACTGTGAAAACATCGAATGAAGAAAAACAGTAGATTCTTTTTGAAGACTCCTTCAAGCAGTCTTCTTAGTTGGAAGATTTATTAGAATTGGACGGGTTGGATACTAGGAGGGAATGATTTGAAGCGAGCTGCATCTGCGTTGTTCGTTATTATAGTCATGATGCTACCATTTTGTACGATGTTCGTCCCACCTTCATTCGTTTGAAACCTATTAGCATCGAAGAAAACAACAACTCTGAGTTATACCCCACATGCGCCAATCTATATCTATGATGATGACGATTTTGTTAGCCAGGGTTGGCCTGGGGCAGGGACTCCAGGGAACCCGTACAGGATAAGCGGATTTAACTTCACAAATAATGTGGATTGCATAGTAATCGAGGATACAACAACACACTTTGTGGTAGAGGACTGTTACATCGGAGGAGGAATCAACGACGGAATCACACTGGATAATGTCACGAATGGAGTGATACGAAACACTATTTTTGGGCAGAAGACCTATGCAGTCTATATTGATGATTCAAGAGATTGTCAGGTGACCAATGTCACATTCATTAATTGTGGTTACAAAGTCTATCTTCGCTATTGTGAGAACATCCATGTCGACCACTGCACGTTTGAGGGTATGTCAGGTCAAGGAATCTATATGGATCAAGACACTGGAAGTGTCGTTGAATACAACAATCTGTCATACCAAGACATCCTCATCTGGGACTCAGCAGACACAAACATCTCTCACAATGTTCTCTACCATGATGAGATCCAAATCCAGAACTGTGACGGGCTGACTCTGCTCAACAACAGTATTGATGATGTGTATACCACCGGGTTCAATGTTAAATCAAGCAGTCAGAACTGCGTCTTGGAGAATAGCAGGGTCCACAATCCCTATGACTATGCATTCTACCTTGATACTGTTAACAATATCATACTGAAAAACAACACTGTCACAAAGGATGACATTGCAGCTGGAGCCGAACCAGCATTCTATGTGGTTAACAGCAATGATTGTACTCTCGAAAGAAACTCTGTTGCACTTTTTGACACAGGGTACAGGGTGCACACTTCCACAAATATCTGGGTTCTAAACAATACAGCATATCGATCTTCAGACTTTGGAATCCATGTGACCGAATCGGAATTTGTAAACGCATCTTTGAACACCATATCATCAAATGTGGTAATCTCTAGTGCGTGTGGAATCTTGTTCTACAAAACTGAACATGGCACCATTGGTGGTAATGATGTTAGAGTCCATG
>CAZPWM010000093.1:0-12275 GCA_964590575.1 uncultured archaeon | reverse complement strand
GATGAACAATCCGTCGTCAGCAAAGGCAATATAGAGCCATCTGAACTCTATCTGATTGCGTATTGCTTTGAATATATAATCAATATTAGACACACGCCCAAGCTTGTCCGCGTTTGCAGGAATATCCGCATAGCTAGAATTGTAGGTTGTAGAATCAGTGTTAGCAATATACCAGCTGCTATAATCCCAGGACACATTGAGCCCATAATTCGGGTCGTAGTGGTTATCAGCTGGTGCTGGGGAAACCGAGTCATTTTCGAACAAAAGGTCATAGTACACTTCTCGATTTGCGTAAGTCGAACCAGTCGCGAATAGAGCTTCGAGTTCCTCTGCCGCCGCAGCAATCATCCCTTCTGCACTAGCTAATTTCTGATTTATGACGAGAGCGGTCTTCTGAGCGGTTTGATCCATATTTGTTTCAATCTGGGTCTCCAGAGCTATAGAACTCTGATCCCTCGTTGAGTTACCTATCAAGTCCACAAAGGTCAATGAAACCACTCCTGTGGCTGCGAGAGACACAAGCGAGATCACGAGGAATGTGAGGATTACAGTAGTTCGGAATTTACCTTTCTTCTTGGTCTGTGTTGTTGACTGTACCATTTTCATTACACCTCCTTCAATAATCCGTAGTAGTCCCTCCGACTTCTAGTTGTGCCATTAAGACTCCCACTTTCTCGAATGCTTTCTCGATATCTAGTCTGACATTAGAGCTATCTACTACCGAAATATACTGACCTTCTGGAATACTATCACAGATTGATTCCAAGAGTTCTTCTGTAGTTATCAGCTGACCAGTTCGTGCTGATTTTATCCGTTTGTCAGTATCCGCTTTCTGACTTAATTCCTGTCCCACACCTATGATGAGTAGATTGACATCTAGATGGTGGTCTCGGATAAAGCCCTCGATTGTAAGAGGTTTCTTTCTCTTCAATCGATCCGCTTCAGTAATAATTCCTTCAAGAACGTCAAGAGAGTAGGTTTCAGAACTATTATCCTGTCCATCTGTCAATGCTATCACTGGATTCGATTCTTTCAAGTTCTTCCAGTGCTCTTCCCAGAGCATCATAGAATGCAGTGGCATAGTTTGGATATTTCAACGATTTCAGTGTCTTCACAATCTTATTCTCATCGTCATCTCGTTCTCCTTTAATCGTGAGTGGGAGCAGTTCTCGGTACGAGGAGTTAAAGACGATTACTGAAACAGCGTCTTGTGGGTTTACCTGACTATGCAAGATCTCTAAAGCGCCATTTACAGCCGCTCTGATTCTATTCTGCGCTTGCATACTGCCTGAGTAATCGATTACAAAGGTAACACTCTTTTTAAACATGATAGAGCGCCTGAGTTTCTCCGCTTTCCTCCGTACATCATGACTGGGTTTGTTTCGTTGATCGAGAACATCTGCTAGTCTCTTCATAGCATACACAACTAACCAGAGTTCATCAGTTTCCTGACCATATGATATCGCTTCATTATAGTTGTCTTCAGCTTTCTTCCAATTCCCTTGAACTTGATGTAGCTCCCCTTCATGGTAGTGAATGTAAGCTAGACTTCTCAGGTAATCAATTGACTTTGCGATATCCTTGGCTTCATCAAATCTTGACAGAGCTTGACTGTAACGACCATCACGCATCATTACGAGTCCCATCGCATCGAAGCGTTTAGCAAGACCATATTGGTTCTGCATCGTCCTGTCGATTGCTTCTGCATCTTCCAAGAGGTTCATTGCTTTGTCAGCCTTGCCTCGGTCCATCTCAACTAATGCCATATTATGGTAAAGAGACGCGATTCTTACGAGTGCATCTTTCTCATCCGTTCCCTCTTCTTTTGTCTTATCTAGAATACGTTTAGCTATTATCATCGACTGCTCATAGTAATCCATAGCGTTTCCAGTATCGCCTCGCTGTCTGAACACATTGCCAATATTGAGGAGCATGATCTGTTCTCCAACATCAATCTCAAGTCTCTGGCTTATTTCCAACAGATTCTGGTAATTAGCCAATGCTCGATTAAGATCTCCTCGAATGAACGCTTGATTACCAAACCTTGCCGCTTCTTGGAAACTAAGCAGTGCATCAACAGTTGTTCCTACTTCCTCATACATGGCACCTGCTGCTGTAATTCCCCTAGTGAAGTCCTGTCTTGCCATCTTATTCACAAGACGCGTCATTTCGGTTATTGGTTCTATTACTGAATGTGCTCTTCGATAAGAAACAACCGTAATCACACCAGCTACAACTGCTAATACTGCTCCAAGAGCAATGGTGAGTATGAGGGTCTGAGTCCCAACAAGGGAGAGCATAGCTAAGGCGGGTGCAATGACATCTGAATTGGGGACCACGATTGCTAGCACATATTCTGTGTTAGTAACGTTGACGAAAGCCATATACCAGGTTTGACCCGCCTTCTGGAATTCTTCCAATCCTGATTCTTCCATTAACACTGTGGAACTCAGGAGGCCACTAAATGCAACTGCCTCTGTGCTTGTTGTTGAATTGAACTCAAGTAACTCAATTGGCAGAGGATCTTCTAATGGGTCTTGTTGAGGATGCGCTATGACTGTAGCACTTGAATCGAGTAAAAATGAGTATCCATTTTCCAATACTTCAAGATTCAGAACTTTGTCATTTATCGTGGACATTGATACATCTGCAGATACTACACCAAATAATGTTCCATCGTCATATCTCACAGGTCTTCCCATAGAGATTACAAGTCCAACTGAAGGGTCAATATATGGTTCAGTGAAAACCACACTATCGTCACCAATATCTTGTGCTACTACATTTGTGTACCAATCCTCTGCATTGGGGTCATAGTCCTCCGATGGTAGGACTGGATTTCCTTCATCATCCTCTTGGAAATAGAATAGATCATCGAATGGGTAGTTACGGAACAAGTGTTGGTCGGAAATTCCCAAGTCAAATCCCATGTATAGCCATCTAAAGTCTTCATTCATTTCGTGAAGTGCCCTGAAAACATTCACCATATTGGATGTAACATCAAGAGCATATTGAGTACTTGGAGAGAGGTCATGTGGGTCATTATTATTCCATGCAAATCGTGGCATATAGTAACAATCTGTTTGAAATGTGATGAAATCAGAGAAGTAAGCATCAACAATATCTGGGGCGGTTTCAAATGTGAGGTCTCCCCAATTTGGTTCTTCAGTCTGGTTCCAATAATAGCTATATCGCGCGGTCGCGTTTATTCTTCCATTGATAAGGTCCTCACAATACGCTTCCATCATATAGACTCCATCAACATAGTTCTTCCATCTCTCTTCGATGAAGAGACCCGTGTCATTAGAGAGTCTCATCAGGTTTGCTAGCTCTTCTGCTTTAAGCTCCTCAGCGGCATCAGCAGCGTTCGCGTTTGATACGTTATTTATTGCAATTATCGACAGAGATGAAATCACAATAATCGGTATTAGCGCAACAGTGACGAAAGTGACTACAATTCGTTTTGAGATATCCATCTAGTTACCACCATTTCTTTGCTTGATATATGAAATCTTGAACTTACTACTCACCTTTCTCTAACCTCTCCAGGTTGTCAACTCATCCACTAACTTTCTTTCAAAATATTTAATGTCTTGTTTTTGTTCTAGGATGAATTCGTCCCCCGATAATGAGCCTCGCACGGTTCCCTCACCAAGGAGGATGATAAGGGTTCGTCGCAGAATTCTGCGGTCCACTCCTGTTTCTCGTTCAAGACGACGAATGTCTAATGTATCTGTTCCGTGAATGAGATCACTTAGAGTACCTTTCACTTTCTGGATGTCCTGGCTTGAAAGTCTGGGCATCTTTTTCTTGGATTCTGTTCTTACAAACACATTGCCATCAATGTGTCCCTCTATCGCATCACTCTGAATCATAGCTTGGAGACTTCGACGTAAATTATACGCTGCAGGTCTAGGAAGTGTCCGTCGTAAAATCCGGTCTAGCTCCATGAGTTTGATTCTATTGTGTTTGGATGTAATCGAGTCTATGCTTTCTTGAATGTACTCCTCGATAACGTATTCCTCAATCATTTCTAATTTTGCACCACAGGATGAACAGACTGCTGCTTCCGGCGATGTAGGTGCACCACAGTTGCCACACTTGATCGCCCTTCGATAAAGTATGGTTTTAGTTGAACCAATCTGCTGTAGAATGACTTTCTCTGTCCTTGTTGCTTCTCCGGTTCCTTGAACTTCCCAAAAGCTTAGTTTTTTGTCCGTAGTGCTTACAACAAGGAATGCAACATCCGAGATGTCGTCTGGAATTCCTGTAGCCATGGCTCTGGGAATGTCTCCAACATCAAGTCGTGTTACTTCATTTCCATCAATGTCCCACATTCGTAAGGTTGGCGACTGATCTCCTGTAATGAACAAAGTTCTGTCACCAAAGGAGAGAACTGCAAAGACTGATAGTCGAGAACCAAGTTGTAATTCCTTCAGCTGATATCCTGCCGCTGTGAGGACAGTAATTAGGCCGCTCTTTTCCGCCACGACCACCTCTAATTCAGTGTCCTTTGTGATGTCCTCAAGCCAAACATCTGCGATGGGGTCTCTCATGGTCTTTGTGAAAATCGCGTCTTTATCATCATTATAGAGGATTACTCGATTGTTCTGTAATGCAACAACAACCTCTGCTGCATCATCTCCATCTACATCTCTTGCATCACATGCAACAACATTACTCTCAAGTCTGATATTCCACACGGGACTTCCCCGGTGGTCTACAACGAGGACCTTCTTTCCAACTCCCCCAACAAGAGCATCCTTTCCTTCGCCTTCGATATCAGCAACAGCAATGCATCTAACCTTACTACTCCACTTTCTCGTGCTTCTAAGCGTCCCCATTGCATCGAAAACTCTCAGATGGTCTCCATAATCAAGGGAGAAAATTTGCGTGCTAGCATCGTGTCTCCGACGGACATAGACGGAATACACATTCGCGGAAATGGGCACTTCAGCGACCGAGCGAATCTTCAACTTCTAACCTGCACCTTGTGCACTCTTGTTGCATAGCCATATAAGTATGCTAGGATTCCGAGTAAGATGATGAGGAGCAGCAGTATTTGCCGGGTTGGTTTTCTCTGGAATCCTAGTCTGGAAACTTTCGATTTTGGTGCCAAGCATCCAATCAAAGTCGGGCGATTTCAGATGGTCCGTGATTTTCTTGCAGAAAACGATTTTCTAGATCAACCTAATGTAGAAGTACTGACTCCCAAACCACTATCTGATGAATTACTGAAACTTATCCACGCTCAGAAATACCTGGATGCTGTTCGAAGAATATCTGAAACAGGCGAGGGTGATATTGCCATCGATACTCCCGGATTTCCGGGTATTTTCGAAAATGCTAGCATAACCTCTGGCGCTACAGTGACCGGGGTAAATGCTGTTGCATCTGGAAAAGTGCACCATTTTCTATCCCCAACCGGTGGATTTCACCACGCAAGATTCGAATGGGGCGGAGGATTCTGTATCTTTAATGACGTTGCTGCTGCAGTCTATGAACTGAAGAATCTAGGTTATCAAAGAATCCTAGTTGCTGATTTTGATGTCCATCATGGAAATGGTACTCAGGCGTATTTCTATGAGGATCCCATGGTCATGCAGATTTCATTCCATGAAGACCCCGAATGGATGTTCCCCCATGATGGATTCATTGACGATATTGGGGAAGGTCTTGGTCGTGGATACAACATCAATATGCACTTTCCTATGGATTCCTGTGATGGAGTTTACAAATTTGCCTTTGACGAGATTGTACCTCCGCTTGTGGAGTTTTTTAGACCAGACTTCATTATTTTCCTGCCCGGGTTCGATGCCCATTATAGAGACCGTCTTGCTCACCTGAATCTCACCACTGACATGATTCGATACATTACTACATTCTTTCACGATGCTGCCCACAAATTCAGCGATGGCCGCCTCGGAGTCCTTGCTGGCGGTGGTTATACGAATGACTCTTTCAAGTGGGGTATTGGTGTTGTCATGTCTGTTCTCTCTGGGTACGATTATGAACCACCAAAGCAAGATCCCCCATACGAAGATGATGATGAAACGTGGGCTATTGTACGCGGAAACGTCGAGAAGGTCAAGGATCTTGTGTTCTCCGAGCTTGGAATCTAGGATGACAATCATTCACTCGGGTTTCCAGAAATGCAGTAGATACTCAAATGTTGTTGTAAGTGTGATATAGTTCGAAGGCCAACCAAAGATACCAACTTTGTTCACAATGTTTCGTCGATCCCAGATGATAGTATTCCGAAGTTCATACCCCACTTTTTGAAGTGCATCAATAACGTGGACGTGAATTGGAATCCGTTTTCCCTTCCACCAGTAGTCTGTGATGTTGATTACACAATGTCCTCTAGATTTCAGTATTGGTAGAATCCCCCCAAAGATATCGCTTAGAGCATCAGCATACTCTTCCACGTCCATTGTACCAAGGTCCCTTGAATCTTCAGAATACTGCTGAACCTTCAGAAAATGCTCATCTTCCCTGAGATTTCCCCGTTTGCTTTTATTCTTGCGTTTTCTGTTTAGAAGATTGGCGTATGGGGGCGAGGTGACACAGAGACTAACTATATCATCATCAAAGTAATGAGGGATATTCTTAGCTTCGTCATTAATTGCTAGTTGACTTGTAACATCTTCATTGCTTGACACTCTTTCGTTGGCATAGTCCACGTATTCTTCCTTGAGATCAAAACCAACGGCATTGCGACCTAGATCCTGTGCAGCAACCAGTGTTGTGCCACTCCCCACAAATGGGTCAATAACAAGCTCACCTCGATGTGTAAACAATTCGATACATTTTGTCGGAAGTGAAATCGGAAAAACCGCAGGATGCAAATTCTTGTCCCGAATGTCCCTCTTTTCGTAATAGAACTCCCAAACTGCAATCTGTGATTGCATCCATTCCTTTGCTGTTAAGCAGTTGATATGTTTTGGTGGACAGTCACATGTTCTTGTGTGCCCAATCTTTAGAGGTTTTGAAATCTTCTGCAAGAGCATCAAGTGTCAATTAATCATTATCCATATGGCACTTGCTATGTTTTAAACCATTGATCTAAGGAAGTGAGGTTGCTTCAATGAATATTGACTGGAAATCATCATGAGATGCTAGTTCAACATATTTAGTCTTGGATACGAAATCGTTTGCTATCTCTCTCGCTTCCGAAGAAAGAAGAAGAATTTTAGCTCCCTCTCCTGCTGCATTACCCACCTGAATGATTCTGTTTCTTTCAACAGGAGGTAGTAGGCCGATCTGAAGCGCACTCTCAGGCCGAATATAGTTGCCAAATGCGCCTGCAAGCATCACAGAATCAAGGTCACTGACAGTGACATCAGCTTCCTGCAGTAGTATTGTAATCCCTGCTTTAATAGCCGCTTTTGCCAACTGAACCTGTCGTACATCTTTCTGGTTGAATGAAATCCTACGTGAAGAGGCAGACTCCTCTACAAGCAAGTAACTAAGTCCAAACTCATCATCATGATACACTCTTTGTGAAGTTGATTGCATCCTGCCTGTATTATCAACAATACCAGACCGTTTCATCTCTGCCACAGTATCTACAATTGCTGAACCACAAATACCTCGAGGCACTCCATCACCTATGACTGTTATCTCTGGTGGTTCTTCAGGGTCTTCAATGGTGACATACTCAATAGCTCCCGATTGTCCTCGCATCCCATATCGTATGGTTGCTCCCTCAAAGGCAGGTCCTGCTGCCGCGGAACAACATGACAACGCACCTCGATTCGAGAGTACAATTTCACCGTTGGTTCCAATATCAATCCCTAGAACAACCTCATCCGACAAATCCAGTCTTTGAGAGAGAATGAAGCCAACAGTATCTCCTCCCACAAAACCTGCAATGTTCGGTGGAAGATAGACCTCGATATTTCGAGTGGGTAATAAACCTAATTCTAAACCTGTGGTTACTACGGCATCTCGAATCGATGGTTCATATGGTGCAAGTCCCAATGGCTTGACATCAGCACCCAACAAAAGGTGGTGCATTGCTGTATTTCCAACAATTGACATTTTTGAGATGCTATCCATCTGAATCCCGGAACACTCTACAAGGGAACCAACAATCGAATCAATCTCAGATGTGACCATCTTTGTGAGTTCAGAAAGCCCAGTTTCCTCCTTAGTTGCATAAGATATTCGTGATATTACATCTTCGCCAAAGATTGCCTGTGGATTGAGCGACGCTTTTTGGCATATCTGAACACCTGAAGAGAGTGCAAGGAGATACGCCACAATGGTAGTGGTTCCTAGGTCGATAGCAATCCCAAACTGACCCTCATGTCCTGAATCAGGAGACCATTCCTCCAGTCGAGAAACTCCTGCGGTAAGTATCTGTACCTCCCCTCGTTGCTTGAATATTACTGCCCGCGTGTCCGTCCTCACATTGTGTTGGCATGCCAAACGGACACCCCGTAATCGATCTTCCAAAGATATGTTTCTCTCATCTTCAGGCGTCGGTTCTGGGGCTGGTTGCAAAATAATTTCACATTTTCCACATGAGCCTCTGCCTCCACAATCCGATTGTAGATGAAGTCCGACCATTCTTACAGCATCAAGAAACGTGGTCTGTTCATCCGTTAGAATACGTAGACCAGATGGCTCGAATATGACAATGTGCTTTCTCACTCGACTCAATCCTTATCGTGTCTTGGAGTAGGTTGACTATTGTTCTTTTCTACTATCCTATAGAAGAATGTATTAGTTGCAATGTAGAGGATGCGCTATCAACTTGGAGACTCCCCCATGTTTGTGAAAACCGGTAGCTGTGAACCATCATCTTGCAATCTCGAGTGTCTTGATGCTTGTCAGAGAATACATGGTGACGAATCGCCTTTGAGTTTTCAAGAGGGTTGGAGTTATCCTATAATCGATCATGAAACGTGTACTGTGTGTCTTGCATGCGTTCGTGTCTGTCCACGTGATGCAATTAGAAGTGAACGGACCGGCGGAAGCAGTGAAATCAAAGTAGCACAATCGAGAGCCTCTGAAGAATCAGATTATTGCCCCTATACAGTGGCAGATGGTTTCAAACAAATGTCAGAGGCTGATACTATCTTTGCTAGAGTCCAATTCGACCCTACGTTCCAATACTACCACCAGACTGAATTCTCCGGTGCAGAACGGATGATTTCGAAAGATATTCCCGGATATGGTCGGTTCGAGCACGAGCTTACGGTCGCAGCCTGGAAGCTTTACGATTCACGCCATTCAATACAACGGCCAGGAATTGGTCTTGATCCTAATGCTAGCGAGTCTGGTGTAAGGAAAGTAACAGATCCTAAAGAATTATCTCAGATGGTGAAGCGGGCTGCAAAATTCTTTGGAGCGAATCTTGTTGGTATTGCTCCTCTCAACAGGGATTGGCTATACACCAAGAATCGACGAGGAGAACTATATGACGTTTATGAAACAATGAGATATGTTATTGTCATGGCAATAGAGATGGACTATGATGCCATAGCTACGTCACCTAGCTTCACATGTTCGGCAACCACGGCTCTTGGATATTCAACCATGGCCTTTGTTGAAGTTGAACTTTCAGCATTTATTCAACGACTTGGTTACAATGCGATGACTTCTGGAAATAATGTAGCACTTAGCGTTCCACAAGCAATTGATGCAGGGCTGGGTCAGTATGGACGACATGGATTATTGATAACAAAGCAATTTGGCCCTAGGGTGCGAATTGCTAAAGTACTTACAGATATGCCGCTTCTGAGGGACTATCCCGACGAGGCTTTTTGCAAATCGGTTATTCGATTTTGTGAGATTTGCGAAAAATGTGCAACTGCATGTCCTTCTCAATCGATACCACTTGGAACGGAGCAAACTTGGGAAGGAACCAGTATCTCGAACAATCCTGGGATAAAAAAATGGTACGTAGATGTTGAGAGCTGTTATGGGTTCTGGATTGAGAATGGTTCAGAATGTTCGAACTGCATCCGTTCATGTCCATATAACAAGAAGGATGGTATCTTTCATCGGATGATTTTATGGCTAGTACAGCATACTCCCTTTCTTAATCGATTGATTATCAAGATGGATGATTTTGCGGGCTATGGCAAACAAAAGAAAGGTAATAGATTCTGGAGAAAATATAGTTGACAATAAGGAAACCCTAGGAAGGCATAATTAGCTTAATTCTATGACTTTCTTTGCCGCACTTTGTATAATCGAATGAGATTTATGCCAGCTGGAACAAGACTTACGTGGATTGCGGAGTATGGGTTGATATGCCAGAAGATGCTGTGAAGCGGGCTAAAAAAAGGAAAACATCCTCTAAGGCATTGAAGAAGGATAAGTCCATTCAACCTATAATCAACGATGCAATTCTACATGATATTCTCAACAATTCTCATGAAGGATTCGTAATAATTGGTGAGGATTACAAATTTGAATATGTCAATAAGAAAGGGTTGCAGATTTTTGGTGGAACTTTAGAAGATCTTATTGGTCATGACTTTCGTAAATTTATGCCCGCGGATACTGCGAAATTAGTATCTGGACGTTTTGAAGCTAGGCGAAAAGGTGAAGATGTTCCCAGTGTCTATCCGATGGAAATCATTCGAAAGGATGGAGTGATTCGAACCGTTGAAGGTCGGGTTTCAATAGTCCTTGGTTCTGATGGCAAAAGAAAGACTCTTGCCCATCTGTTAGACATCACCCAACTGCTCGCTGATTCGGAGGCTCTTGAAGAATCAGAAACTCGTTATCAGATGTTAGTGGAAACCATGAATGATGGTTTAGTTATTGATGATGCAGATGGAAATCTCGTCTATACGAATGATGCTTTCTGCAAAATGATTGGTTACACTCCTACCGAATTACTTGGCAATCCATGGATTGAGCTAACCAAAGGAATGGATTCAGAGAGTCTCGCAACAAAAATTGTGGAAAGAAAATCTGGAAAATCTGAGAGTTATGAGTTAAATTGGACTTCTAAAACTGGTGAAGAAATACCAACTATCATTTCTGCGACACCCTATATTGATAGGGACGGGAAGTTTGTTGGGACTTTTGCTGTGGTTACTGAAATATCAGCACAAAAAAATGCTGAAGAAGCTGTCCAATTCTATCTTGATCTGCTCAGTCACGATATTGCAAACCAACTCCAAGTGATAATGACAAGCAGTGGTCTTCTAGAAGAGGCGGTACCTTCATTCTACATTGATGATGCTCGACAGGATATCCTAGATGCTGTTGAGCGATGTAATCGACTTATCACAAAGGTCAAGCGTGCCGCTCAAATTCGATTCATCCCACTCTCCCGAATTGATGTTGTACCAGTCTTAAAGGAAAAAATCAGGGTTTTGGAAAGGATATATGTTGTAAAAGTGCATGTTCAAGGAATAAAGAAAAGTATTCTTGTTGAAGCTGATGTCTTATTAGGCGAATTGATTTGGAATCTTCTTGAGAATGCTGCACGTCATAATTCAAAGGACGAGAAGCAGGTCTGGATTACTTGTGAAACAAAGACCAAAACATGCACTCTTACTATCGCTGATGATGGTCCGGGCTTAAGTGATTTGAGAAAGAAGACACTGTTCACTGAACGGAAACATGGTGGTGGAGTAGGAATCACACTCGTATCTCAAATGATACGGAAATACGGTGGGTCGATTGAGGTCCAAGATAGAGTAATCGGCAAGCCAGCTATGGGGTCGAAGTTTATTGTAACTCTGAGGAAAACCGAACCTCGTAAGAAATGAAAGATATTCCATACACTATCGTGTTCGATTCTCTATTCGTTCGTATAGACCTTCAAAGAAGTCTTTCTTTCTAGTTTTGCCTTCATTGATAATAAAGAAGTTCGTTTTGATACGGTAAAGTTTATTCTTTATCTCGCTATACTTCTTTAATTTCCTTTTTCCCACGGCATTATTAATGATAGTCGTGACTGCTTCTGGGAAGTTGTCGATATATTGACACTGTTTGATTTGGATATGAAACAGTGTGCTTTGCAAAATGTCGTTTCTAGAGATACATCTGTTCTCCATTGTCATACGCACGGTCCCTATACTTTTTGGGCTATTGTTTTCTTAAGAAAGTTCTAGAAAAAACCTACAAGAAATCTAGTAATACTGCCCCAGCATATGGTTTATTGAGCAAACTATAGGTGGAAGATTTAACTCGGTAAATACAATAAATGTATGGACTTGAGTAGAAATGCGTATTGCATCAATCGTAGACATCAGTCTAGTTGACGTACCTGGTGTTCCTGTTACAGTGCTTTTCACCGCGGG
>CAZPWM010000092.1:0-12598 GCA_964590575.1 uncultured archaeon | reverse complement strand
TTGCTTTGTCTAATCCAAGCTCATTGAAAATGTGCTCCAATTTATCTAGCATATTGTAGTCAGTTCTTGTCTGTCTATCAGTGAAGTAGACCTTCGATGTCATGATTCATCATTCCTCTACTGAAGGAGGTATAACCACTAAATAATTGTTAGGCATTGGACAATCGGTATGCATCAATGTACAACCTATCGGTTGTCATCGGACGTTGTATAATATATTAGAAACCGAAAAGGCTATTCACAATTCTAGAGTGCGTTTGCCTATGTCAACAAGGTATGAATTTGACAATGAAGCTATTGAGAGCTTCTGCAATAACTACGGAGTCACAATCACTTTAACCCAAAATCAATTGGATATCTTGGCGAAAATGGGAAAAACGCCAATCATGCTTGAACAGCTCTCTAATGTAGCGAACCAGCTTTGTCCTAATGAAGAGAGTCTAAAGAAGTTCATCGAGCAGAAGTCAGTGGATTTCCAGCCAATATCCCTCTCACTTTACGTTTTCAATGATTCACTCTGGAAATTGATGGGAAAAAAACCAGAATCCATGAATACAATGCTTCCAATGGTCACCATTCCTCGGTTCTATTGGAAAAAATCTGCTGTTAACCAAAAGAATCCCTTTGGTGTAAATAGAGACCTAGACAGTAATTTGAGTCTGAACATTAAATCTCACCAATCAGTTGTATTTCAGGGAGTAGGAGGCGAATTCTGCGGTATCCTCGAAGGGCAGTTGGTAGAACAAGAAACTGGGTCCAGACCTATTCTAGCACCGACATTGCCAGGCCCAAAGGAAAAGGTTCCCAAATATGAAACCCAGGATATAGAGATTAGAATGAAACTTGGAAATCTCAGGACAAATCTGTATCCGGACCCAAGGAAGTCAATCGATTACACCTTCTCTGAGCATCCAAGGGTATTCTATGAGCATGGACTGTCAGTGTCATCCGAAGGAATGCGAGTCCAGCTCGGAATAGGCAACAAGAGAGCACAACCTTTGCATGGCGATATCATTTTGCTTCTTGGAAAACAATGGGAGTTAGATGCTCCGGGGCACGAGATATTGCTATATCATGTTTGGTTAAATGCATTTTCTGATTTGCTCAAATAGTATGTTTGAATCTGCTCCACGAATGTAGACCTATCAAAGCTCTTTTTTGGAACAGATAGTCAGAATGGCTCGTCCTATAGTCAAGAGGAAGAAAATCATGGAACTGACAATTGCATTCTTTGCGACGGGTTTGGTTATATTATCTTACACCTTTTGGAGAATTAGAAGATTCCGAGTACACTCCAAATTCATAGGAAATCTAGGCGATGTATACCAATATAATGACATCAATAACTCTGAAGATAATTTATACACAGATTGTATTTCCCATGGATGGGCATTGAATAATATTGTTAGAAAGAAACATGGCAGGTTGGGACATCGATTCCAGGACCTTTTGTTTTATAACACCCTCACTACCACAATCTGGTTCAGTTTAATCTTCGGCCTTGGCATTTTGGTCTTTGGAATTATCCTTATCCGTTCAATAGAGATCGCTGGCATGCTTCTAATCATATTTTTCATTGGAGTATTTACCATCCTTGGATCAGGAGAAGCCAAAACCTCTGAAGATCTTCTATCTATGCTTCAAAGTCATAAAATCGAGGAACTATCTAAGCAAGACTATGCTTATGCAGCAATAGCACTAGATTCAATCAAAAAAGAGCTCATTTTGTCATTCATAGTTGGATCAATTCTAGTTGTAGTCTCTCCATGGGGAGAACTTGTACCTGTTCTAGCAGCTTGGATAATAACCACATTCACGCTATACATGATGTGGAATCCTACATTATTCTTATCAGAATTTTCAGTTCCCTTGGCATTGCTCTATTTGGCAGCAGCATGGCCAGTCTTAACAAGTATAATCATATATGCAATGCATGAGGTTCGAGGGAGCGAAGAAGAAACAGACCAACGAGCACCGCAAGTCTAACGTGACCTCTTTAGAATAACGTCCCTAAACCACCAAAGCAAAAAGCGAATATCAGAACAAAGATAGATGCAAAAAGAACCTTCTTACCCCGCATTGCCCAAATCCAAGAGCGTACCGGCACGCCCTGCTCGTCAAATCTTTTTTCAACCTCCAGTGGCTGCCGAGCCATGAAACACGTTCCAAGAATGAGCATTAATCCGAACTCGAAAATGAGATAACCAGATACAGCCAAGAATAGAGAAGCAGTAGGATCCACAATTGTGATTATCATGGCAATTATTACATCAATCATTGCAATCGCAATGGCTATGCCCAGAGGCTCAAGAATACTCTGAATAGCTGTTTGCAATACCTTGGCACTCCTATACTAGTATAAAGAGAAGTACTGATATTGCAAAAAACACAATCATCATTATTATGAGTGGTAGAAAGATTGTTTCCAGCGATGCTATGAACAGAGCTATGTAGTCTTTTCCATCTAATTTGACTCTCACTTGTGTTTCTTCCATATAGGCTCGATATTCATCCCATTCTGGGTCGTCCATTTCCTCACGCTCGCGCGACTGCTCTTCGTGAAAGTCACTCATCTTTTTTTCTCCTTTCAATATCCAAATCAATTAAGCTGCGCGATACAATCAATCAATTGCCACTCGCTTCTGCATAATCCATTTGTGCACTAATACCAAAGTCAAGATCACCTGCAAAATGACAAGCAACTAGATGACCATTGCCAGTATCTCTGAGCTTAGGCATTTCGCGAGCGCATATCTCCTGAGCGAAGATACACCTTGGATGGAACCGGCAACCAGTAGGGGGATTAATAGGACTTGGTACCTCACCGGACAGAAGCTGAGCTTTTCCTGCGAATTGGGGATTTGGAATGGGCACTGCTGAAACCAATGCAAACGTGTATGGATGAAGAGCTTCTCTGAAGATGTCTCGTGGCGTCAACTCGATTATCTGCCCAAGATACATCACAGCTACGCGGTCACTCATGTGTTTCACAACACTCAGGTCATGAGAGATGAACATGTAAGTGAGGTCCAGATCCTCCTGAATATCCTTCATTAGATTTAGGGTCTGGGCTTGGACAGACACATCTGTACTGGAAGTCGGTTCATCCATGACAACAAACTTGGGATTCAATGCAAGTGCTCGGGCAATGCAGACTCTTTGTCTTTGCCCACCGCTAAACTCGTGAGGGAATCTGTTGAGGTGATCCTCTGTTAGACCAACTTTCTGTAGAAGTTCGAGGACCATGTTGCGCATCTTGGGTCCTTTTGCTATTCCATTGACAACTAGTGGCTCGCCCACAGAGTTTTTTATTGTGATGCGTGGATTTAGCGAAGCCATTGGATCTTGAAAGACAATCTGCATCTGCCTCCGAATATGACGTAGATCTGCTCCTCCGATGTCTGTGATGTCCTCTCCATCAAACTCTATAGTACCTGCGGTGGGTTGAAGTAATCGAAGGATAGTTCGGCCCAGTGTAGTCTTTCCACAACCGCTTTCACCCACGACACCCACGGTTTCGCCTTGTCGGATGTCTAGGTCAACGTCATCAACAGCATGCACCTGTCCAATGACTTTCCTAAAGACGCCTCCTGTTAGAGGGAAATACTTCTTGAGACCACGAACCTTGACCATTATTCTTTCAGACATTAGTTTATCACCTATTTCAAAGGATTGTGACAAGCCACCCAGTGACCAGGACGCTTCTCCTCCAATGGTGGTTTTTCTTGTTTGCAAATCTCTGTAGCGTAATCACATCTAGGATGGAATCTGCACCCTGGTGGAGGGAAGATGAGATTAGGCACACTTCCCCTAATCTGGGGAAGGCGATCCTTATTCTCGTGAAGCTTGGGTACTGATGCCAGAAGTCCTGCAGTATAGGGGTGAAGTGGATTCTTAAAAAGCTCTTTAGTAGCACAAGACTCAGTAGTAGTACCTGCATACATCACATTGACCCAATTGCATGTTTCGGCTACAACGCCCATGTCGTGTGTGATTATCATGATGGACGTGCCAATCTCCTTCTTGAGCTGATTGAGCAGATTTAGCACTTGAGCCTGCACAGTGACATCAAGAGCTGTTGTTGCCTCATCACAAATAAGTATCTCAGGGTCGCAGGCAAGAGCCATGGCTATGAGGGCTCTCTGTCGCATCCCTCCAGAAAGTTCATGCGGATATTGAGTGGCAACAGATGCAGCAGCAGGCATCTTCACCAGGGTCAGCATATGAATGGCTCGTCTTAGAGCTGCAGCTTTTGCATCCTTCTTATCCGGCTCCGGTGGATCATCATATAGTGACTTGTAATGCGAGATTTTCTCTTCAATCTGGCTGCGTTTCTCAGGACTAATATCTTCCTTTAGTGCGTATTCCAGCTTCTCAATCTTTACATCTAATGCATCCGTACGGAGATCTTGATGAAGCAGGACAACTTCGGCTATCTGATCGCCAATTCTAAAGACAGGGTTGGGATACGTGGCTGGGTCTTGAAAGACGATAGCAATCCTTGCTCCGCGAGTTGCAAGGACTTCCTTTTCACTCATCTCCATAATATCAACAGTTTCTATTATCCCTGTTTCTGGGTCGGTCTGATGGAACAAAATCTGACCTTCCTCGATCCTTCCAGGTGGTGCAACAAGACGTAATATCGACCGAGCTGTGACTGACTTTCCACAGCCCGTTTCGCCTACTAGACCCATTGTATCACCTCTACGAAGGAATAGGTCGACTCCATCAAGCGCTTTCACAACACCATCATAGGTGTAGAAGTTTGTCTTTACGCCCTTTAGTTCAAGGACAATGTCTTGAGTATCTGACACCAAGCTATCTCCTCCTCAGCTTCGGATCCATGATGTCACGGATTCCATCACCAACAAGATTGAAGGCGAGTGCCGTGAATAGAATAGCAAATCCAGGGAAGAACACACCCCATGGAGATATCAAGAAGTAAAGCTGACCTATTGAAATCATGAGTCCCCATTCTGCGACTCCTGCCGGGGGTCCAAAACCAATGAATGCGAGACCTGCAGCCGTGAGCAAAACTGAGCCAGTGTCCAAAGTGGCCTGTACAATAAGTGGTTGTATGGTGTTTGGAATGATGTGTACAGTGAGAATTCGAATATCACTTGCACCCACGGACCTCGCAGCTTCGACGTACAACTTCTCTCGTTCTGTAAGGACCTGACCTCGTACAAGACGTGCGTACGTTGGCCACCAGGTCACCATCAATGCGACTGAGATGTTATCCATGCTCCTCTCACCCAACGCCATAACAATAGCCATTGCTAAGACCAGGCCTGGAAATGCAAAGAACACATCAGTCACACGCATGACCAGTTCATCAATCTTGCCACCAAAGTAGCCAGCAACTGCTCCAATAAAGGTGCCACTTATGACTGCAACCAGCACCACTGTAATTGAGATTCTCAGGTCAACTTGTGCAGCGTAAAGAATTCTGCTGAATATGTCGCCCCCTGAGTCGTCTGTGCCCCATATGTGGTCAGGCATGCCTGCTTGATTGCTCGGGGAGCCAGGAGGCAAATTTGAATCCGCCCAGATTCTCTGCTCAGGTCCATATGGAGAGAGGATCGGAGCAAAAATCGCTAGCATAACAAAAGTGACAATAATGACAATGCCAGCAACAACCAGTGGACTCTTTCGTACAAGTGAGAGACTGTATCGAGTTTCCTTTATTCGTGGTTCCATGTCTTCTTTGAAGTTGGGGAACCAGTACAACTCGACGTCAGGTTGGAAAAGAGTCATAATCGGAAGAAGTGGCACAAGAATCAAGCTTGGTGCAAGTGCGATTAGAAGAATATTGGACCAACGAATTCCTTAAAGTACTAGAAAAGAAATGCTGATTCCCAATGTGGAAGAGAGGAGTACAATCTCTAGTAAAATGTTGGTGTATAGCAGGGATGAAAACGCCCACAGCTCCATGTTACGAATAGCTATTCCAACGCGAAGTGCCAAATAGCCCAGCACTAATGAAGCCAGTCCATGAATGAAATAGAGAGCCATTTCTTCAGGCAGAACCAACCATATGGTGCCAAAAACAGATTGAATCCAGTTCAGAATATTGCCAATAAGAAAATATGCACCGCTTGCGATTGCTATTAGTGAAACAGCGATTTGGAGGTATGCGACTACATTGAACCGCGTTCTGTCTGTGATTACTTCACCATTGTCATAGGTTACTTCATCTTGCACACCACTCGCCTCCTATCCAAACCGTATCCTAGGGTCTAGCACCCCATAAACCAAATCTACAACAAGATTAGCTGTTACAAAGATAAGCGCCACAAGTAACGTGAAGCCTGTGATTGCCGCAATATCCGAAAATAGAATCGCCCTGACAGCCCATCTTCCAAGTCCAGGCCATTGGAAGATGGTTTCTGTTAGCACTGCTCCTGTTATGAGACCTCCAAAGGCCAGACCAATGACAGTCACAGTGGGTATGAGCGCATTCCTCAAAGCGTGTCGATAGACCACGATTCGTTCAGTCAGACCTTTTGATCTGGCTAGTGTGATGTAGTCTTCATTCAAGACTTCCAGCATGCTGGATCTCATCATTCTTGTTATGATTGCAAGAGTAAGGTAACCAAGACAGAAGCCTGGCATTATGAGATGCCGAATGGCATCAACGAAGAGTCTAACATTGCCAACAAGGAGTGAATCAATTGTTAGGAATCCTGTTATGTAATCAAAAGTTCCAAAGTCAACATAGGTATATCGCTCGCCCCCAGGCAGAGAAGGGAGCCCCCATACTGTGAACTGGTAGAAGAACACGTATTTCAGCATAAGAGCAAACCAGAAAATAGGCATGGATACTCCTGCTAGCGAGAATACTCTAGTGAAGTGGTCTGCTTTCTGATCCTTCCTTGTAGCAGAAAAGATTCCTAATGGTATACCAAGAACAATAGCAAGAACCATGGCGATGATTGAAAGCTCAATCGTTGCAGGGAACTTGATTGAAATTACTTCCAGAACAGGTCGGAAGCTAGTTGATGCGCTGATCCCCCAGTCGCCCTGAAATAGGCTTGATATATACAGGAAATATTGGATATGCAAAGGTTCATCAAATCCATGTGCAGCCCTGATAGCTGGAATCGCTATGGCAGGCGTGTTCTCATTGATATATATGGAAACAGGATCACCCACTACATACGCAAGGAACCAGGTAATTGTCAGAACTCCAAAGACAACCGGAATGGCTAGCAGTACTCTTCTGAGTATGAAATCCCGAAGCTTCATTTGAAAACCTCTGTTTTTGTCGGACCTTGTTACAATCGACGCCTGAGTGTTTTCATGGGTTACTTAAGGCTTTGGTTTCCGCAAGCTATATTAGACTATCAGTCGCACACAAACATCATTCGTAGTGCATGAAACGCGAATAAAGTCAAATCATAGCGCAATCAATACGAGAAGGCGTAAACTATGGAAAGAAACCAATTAATCGCAATAGTGGTTATCATAGTGGTTATTGGTGGTGCAGGCGTATTTTTATTTATGCAGCCAGCCCCACCAACTGGACAAACAGTAGTCTATGAAACCTATGGTAATCCCGACTATATGGATCCACACAACAACTATGAAACGTTTGGGTCCATGATTCATTACAACGTATATGAAACATTGTATACATATGAATGGAACACACTACGTACAGACCCTGTAGAACCACTACTGGCGACAGACGTGGTCATATCGAGTGATGCAAAAACCTACACCTTCACACTACAGCAAGGTGTCACATTCCATGACGGTACACCATTCAATGCATCTTGTGTTCAATACAACTTTGAGAGAATGATGGGTACCTTCGACCCTAGCGGTCCAGTCTGGATGATCGCAGAGCCAATTCTTGGTGGCCAAGCCATTGAGGATGCAGTCTACGATGAAAACCTAACACTTCACACATCACTCTGGAACGCCTGGGTTGCTGACAATGCAGCTGGAACCGGTGCAGTCAACGTAATCGATGAATTCACAGTGGAAGTAAAGCTTGCATACGCATACTCACCCTTCCTAGCAGCACTCACCTACGAGGTTGGTGCCATGATCAGCCCATCATGGGTTGAGTCCCTCGGTGGTATAGTAGTAGGCTCCCATGACGAAACCATTGATGTGGAAACTTGTGGTACCGGACCATATATGCTCGATGAATGGACTATTGACGAGAGAGTTGTCCTAACAAGGAATCCCAACTACTGGAGGACTGCTGCCTCAAAAGCTATGTTCCCATTCTCGGGTGCCATTGACGAAGTGGTCATCAAAATCAACGAGGATGAGAATAGCCGTATTCTCAACATAAAGGCTGGCACTGCAGACATAGTCACCGTCAATCCATCCAGCGCTTCGCTGGTCTACAACAACGTGACTGCACCAGCATTTGCAGCGAATGATGGGACAGTACAGGCTCTTGATGCAAATACCAAGGTCTGGGCTATGTATCCGTCATTCTCTATAGCGTCGATTCACTTCACAATGACTGACACGATGAATGAAACGACACTACAGCAAGTCGTTGAGAATCCATACAGACTGCTGAATGTCAGGAAATCACTCAGCCATGCGTTGGACTATCAAGCTGTCATCGACAATGTTGCCCAAGGATTTGGGACACAGGGACAGGGACCAGTTCCAATTGGAATGTTTGGTCACAATGACTCTGCATATGTCTATCCCTACAATCTTGAGATGGCTAAGACTTACTGGAACGCAGCAATGAATGACGACGGGCTCGATGCCATTCTGACAAACAACACTAACAGGTTGATCTTCTACTACAACTCTGGAAATGAGGTTCGTCGTAAGACACAGTTACTCCTCAAGGACGGTGTAATGGCCATGCTTGAGTTGGATGGTGCCATTCAGCCCACTGGAGGTCTTACTATCGACGTCGTAGGCGTTGAGTGGTCGACTTATCTCGCAGCCGCCCGTCATCAGGAGGTCGGTTGTTGGATGATTGGCTGGGTTCCAGACTATGCTGACCCTGACAACTACGTCGGACCATATGTCAAGAGCACTGGTTCCTATGCCTACTGGGCACACCTAAGTGACTCAGCAGGTTGGGATGAAGCAACTGTTGATGATTGGATAGCAGATGCTTCGAAGAGCACTGATGACGCAGAGAGAATAGCCCTCTACGGGAAGGTTCAGGATGCTATCATCGAACATGCAGCCTACATCTGGGTGTATCAATCATTGACGCTCACTGTGACTCGTTCGAATGTGTTCAACGCGCAATTCAATGCGAACCCAATGCACAGTTACTACTTCTTCCACATGTACAAGGGAGAGTAGTTAAAGTAGTTTAAAAGAGGAGAGCCTAGCTCTCTTCTTTCCCCTTTCTTTTTCTTCCTTCGTTTTTGGTGTTAAACCATCTTACTCATATCACAGAACTTAAAGAGACATTATTCGCCACTCAATGAATGGTGGCCTGTGATTGAAATCTTCCAAAGCACGAACATCAATTATAACCATGAGCATGACCGAGATGTTCTCGCTATGGTGGAAAGAGAAATGGGTTCGAGGATTAGTCCTTGCTCTATCACCCATCGGTTTTGTTGACGCACTATTTACCTTCCTTCTATTTCAAGCGCATGGTCCAGAGTATGAGTACAACCCTATCGTGCGATTAGCATTGACTAGTGATTTGTGGTTTGTTTGGGTTGTTATTGATATTATTTCATTCGTGTTTCTTGCGATGATTGTCGGTTCTTACTATATCCACACAAGAAAAAGCATCTTTGAGAATCGTACTGGCTGGTTTTCCGTTCTCATAGCGCTTCGCGTAGGTGCGGTTATTTACAACATAGTTTTGTTCTATTTGTACGCATACCCATTCTTCTGGGGAGCACTAGGAGGCATATTGACCTTTGTTGGAGTTGGGCGTCTATTATCGCGAGAGAAAGATGTTAGTATTGCAGGATTTAAGAGATACTGGCGATCAAAGTACGATCGTATTCATGACCGTTTTATCATGAGAGGTTTGAGCAAGGAGGATGATGAAAAATCAGAACCTGAGCCGAAACCGATACCTACACCAAAGACAGTCATGTTGAAACGCGCAGGATATCTCTCATTGGTAATCGCGGTGTTTGTGAGCACTCCATTTGTACTTACTTCGGTTGGATTTGTGACCGGTGGTTTAGGTTGGACTGAGGAGTTTGGTGGAAACTTTTTCTGGAATACTGTCGCAAGCCAGTCATTTCTCGCAGGATTCGCGACAGTTCTTATTCTAATCTCTCTGATGATGTACTTCATGATGAAGGCATTTACTACAACAGAAGGTGCCTGGTAGAAGTTATCATATTAATGAAGATTCCATGTCCAAGTTGGTAAGGCTACAACAATTGTGGAAACACAGATGAAACAGGTGCCATACTCAAATTAGACACTCTCTGAAGTGTATATGCGTCTTCAACACGCTTTATTAGTGAAATATGTCAAGCCCGCCTTGGTGTCAGTATGGCCAAAGGTGATACACTACTTATTCTGAAAAACCTGAAGGCATACTATCCTTCCAAGAAAGGGTTGGTCAGGGCAGTTGATGATGTTTCGTTAGAAGTTCGAGAGGGAGAATGTGTCGGACTTCTAGGTGAGAGTGGTTCAGGGAAAACTAGCATGGCACTTGCGATTATGGGACTCTTTGAGAGAGTAGCTAGGTTTTCTGCAGGCGCCTCAAATGACCCTGAACTAAGGAGAGCGTTTGATAAGGGGCTACCTGGAACCAAGGACCTACCTGGCGTGCAGGGAACTGTCATCTTCAGAGGAAAAGACATGAGCAGACTCTCGCAAGAAGAGCTCGTTGCAATTCGAGGTCGTGAACTTTCACTAATTCCTCAGGGACTTGGTCATGCTCTTAATCCGCAACATAGTATTGGGCATCAGACTGCTGAACCTGTTGAAGTTCATGACGAATCAATCAGATTAATTGAACTGAAGGGAAAGGTTCTCGAGTATCTTGGTTTAGTACAACTGGCTGATGCCAATCTACGGTTTGTCATGGACCCTGGAAGTTTTAGTGGTGGTGAATCTCAGCGTATACTCATTGCCATGGCGCTTATTGCCGGACCGTACATGGTGATAGCTGATGAACCCACATCAGCTCTCGATGTGACCATACAACGACAGATTATGAATGTTCTAAAGATGATACGTGATGAATTTCATGTTTCGCTTTTGCTTATCAGTCATGACGCTGGTGTTGTGGCTGAAATGGCTGATAGAGTTGCAATCATGTATGCAGGAAAGATAGTGGAATATGCAACTGCTACGACCATCTTTCATGAACCTCAACATCCCTACACTATGGGACTCATGTCAAGTTTTCCAACCATTGCAATGATGCAAATGCGAGCTGGTAAAAAACCACGACTGCGAGGAATTCCTGGAAACTCTCCTGATCCTTGTGATATACCAAAGGGATGTGCATTTCATCCGCGATGCCAATATGTGATTGATATCTGCAAAGAAGAAGTGCCGGAATACAGAGAAGTCAAACCAGACCATTTCATACGATGCCACCGTTGGGGGGATATCGAGAGAGAATAGGGTGTGAGCGCCAGCAGGCGCCCACGGAGTTTTCCTATATCTAGTCTGAGCATCGATGGGTATTGTTTCAATTGAAGGTGGTCAGCTTCAGTGAACGTGCAAGCAACTATTTTTCCAATCCCGCATCCATCTAATCTAGTCGATTATGTCCTCCCAGCTCTGACGAGTTGTAATCTGTTAGTACAATTCTCGAATAATATTCTTCCGCTCGTCGGAGAGGTCCACTAGTCCAGACAGAATGCGTTCAGGGAGATTGAATTTTAAAATGAAAATGGATATACTCATCTATGAGTAGGGCGGCCCTCTGTCATAAACAGAGGGAGTAGCCGCTCCTACTGTTTTCCCATTGTCAAAGCCATAATTGCTTTCTGAACATGGAGTCTATTCTCAGCAACATCATAAACAATCGACTTTGGACTATCGCAGACTTCATCTGTGACCTCTGCGTTTCTATCTACTGGACCACAGTGTGTGAAGAAGGCGTCGTTGGTGTGGGACATCCACTCCTTTGTTGTAATCCAATCATCATACTTGGCAGCAATCTCAATCTCTTTCTTCTTGGCTTCATCCGCTCCTCGCTTCATCAAATCATCATAGAATCCAGCTGTCATCCAGTTTCGCGAGTAGACAACGTCTGCATCCTTGTAACCCTCTTCGAGGTCGTGCACCACTTCAAAGGTGCTGTCAGCAGCCGCAGCGTTTTCCTCACACCACGTGATAACTTCAGGATCCAAGTCATAGCCGGGAGGATGAGCTAGTGTGACATCCATTCCAAGTCGGGAGTTAATCAAGATGCTTTCTTGGACACTGCACCATGAACGTACCAGTGCGCCCTTACCCCAGACCTGCACAATCTTCTTACCCTTGAGGTTCTTACCTGCATGTTGTCTGTATCCCATGACATCTGCAAGACCCTGGCAGGGATGAAACCTGTCGTGAGCCATTGAAACAATGGGGATGCTGGCATTGTCAGCGTACTGCCACAGGAGCTCATCCCCCTGACCGTAATACTCAAAAGCAGACTCAAGAAACCAAATACCGATTC
>CAZPWM010000091.1:0-12712 GCA_964590575.1 uncultured archaeon | reverse complement strand
ATTGGGAATCCATATCTTACTTATTTTACCCTCCAGTTTTGCTTTGGTATATTTAGTGATGTCATGTGTCACAGTAAAGGTTCCAAAAGCTCCTGCTCCCTTTGCGTGAACAACCCGCTCAGGAATACGTTCCCTATGAAAGTGTGCCAACTTCTCAAATAGATGGAAGTCTTGCACCAATAAGGGGCCACGAGGGCCAGCTGTAATTGAGTTTTGATTATCTGCAACTGGAATTCCTGAAGCAGTTGTGAGTGTTTCTTCCTTTCCTTTTTTCTTAGAGTCGGGCATGTTACTCTTACCTCATCCTATTTAGATTTTAATTTATAATGATAACAAATTACTAATCAGTATGATTTAAGTATTACCTCACAACGAAAGGAATTAAAGGTTCACCGATTTCGAGTTGAAACCTAACTCCAGAGACTGATATCATAATGAACCAGGAACAGCTCATCTCCATTCTACGCAAGAACGACCACAAGGTCACACCTCAACGCATAGCTATATGCGAAGAGGTACTATCGAGTAATGAACATCCTACTGCAGAACTTGTTTTTAAGAGGGTTTCCAAGCAGCATCCATCTATTAGCTTGACAACAGTCTATCATACTTTAGATTTACTTAAGAAATTGGAGTTAGTTCATGAGATTAGGTTTGATGATCGAGTAACAAGATATGATCCTAACACATCGGTTCATGTCAATGTAATATGCCAACAATGTGGCAAGATATCAGATTACGAATCAGATGCCATACGAAACCAATGGGACCACATTATTTCAGAGATTAAAATAAAACCAGTCGGACAACGTCTTGATGCATATGTGATTTGTGAGGACTGTAAAGGATAATCTCCAGATTACGGTTGAACGCTTATTGGACTAACCACTTGACTTATAAAAAATCGTACTCGCTTGCTGAAATTAATTGGAGCAAGAGGATTATCTATGATGGTTGATTCCGAAACTGACCAAACTAGTGGGATTAGTTCACGACGAGCATATTATGCTTGGGTGGGAGGTCTTGTGTTTGCGGTCGTATTCACACTCTTAATCTGGGTGTTAGGACCACTCCTAGACCCTGTGTTAGCAACGCTCCTTCCTGATGCAGGAGCTGATTGGTATTTCTGGAAGTTACCAACACGTGAATTCATGACCATGTTCATCGTTTGGAGCTTTTATCTTGCACATCAGTTTTCAATTTGGGGTGCAATATATTGGGCTCAAAAGAACCTAACACACCTTCGTGCCAAACCAACATCTGGTCTCACGAAGTATAACTGGGCGGCTATCCTAATCAACGTGGTTTTCATAGTTCTACACCTAATTCAAACACACATCTGGTTTGACGGACTTGCACAAGATATGCCAATCTGGACCAGTCAGGGTTCAGTAATTGTGATGTTGGCTATCATTCTGATAATAGAGAATCCAAGTCGGGGTCTCTTCTTGGGGAAGAAAATGGGTAAACCCATGACTGCTCGGGTTTCCGGATTCTTTAGAAGAAATCATACTTACATTGTCGCTTGGGCAATTGTCTACACGTTCTGGTTCCATCCAATGGCGTATGATCCTCAATTGTTTAGCGGATTCTTCTACATGTTCTTGCTTTTCACTCAAATCTCTCTTGCGTACACGGTGGTACACATCAACAAGGGATGGATTGTGTTCTTAGAGAGCTTCGTAGGGATTCATGCATTTATAGTGGCTACTACTACTCTCTCACAGGCTGTAACAGGTATCTGGGTTATGTTTTCCACGGGCTTCGCGTTTATGTTCGTCTTCACCTACATGTTTGTCTTCAAAGTGAGGAAGGAGATAAGGTGGGGGGTTTTCCTAGGATATATTACTGCTATAGTATGGATCTACTTACCTAGTCAGTTTGGAGGATATGGAAGAGACATCACAAGGCTATTCATGCTTGAACCCTTGTGGATTCCAATAATCCTCTACTTGATTGCCATTGTTTTCTCTGCATTTGCCTTTGTCTATGTCAGGCTGAAACAATCTGATTTTGAAGAATAGTGGATGATGTAAGGGGGTTTCAACCCCCTCCGTCATCCTAGTTTGATTTCCTTTATCTGCGGGTTTTGTCATACTTACCTTAGAACACGTGTTCTAAATTATTAAATTAACACTGTGAAGCCGCTGACAGAAAGATTATATCGCCCGCTCCAATGGTGCCGATGTCACTACAACACCCTGGAGAATATTCCCATGGCCAGCGATTCAGCCAAGAAATCAGAACAGAAGACCAAACCTACGGATGTCCTAGTCATTGGAGGAGGCATGGCTGGAATCAGTGCAGCCCTAGGACTTGCAGATGGTGGTCATCTAGCACATATGATTGAAAAAACAGTTGCTATTGGTGGGAACTATGTAGCGATCTACAAGATCTTCCCAGCTCTAGAGTGTTCAGCATGTGTAATGACACCTCTCACCTCTTTTGTTGGAAAACACCCCAATATCAAGATCCATCCACTTGCGACTGTTGAAAAAGTGACAGGAAAGGAAGGGGACTTCACGGTTACGATTCGACAAAAGGCTCGCTATGTGAATGCTGACACATGCACAGGTTGCCAACTCTGTATCAGGTCGTGTCCTGTTGAGGTGCCAAATGAGTATGACTTTGGACTCTCACTCCGAAAGGCAATCTATATGAATTTCCCACAACAGATTCCTTTGTTAGCCACAATCGATAAAGAGTCCTGTATCGGTTGCGGAACATGCGCTTCAGTCTGTCCAAATGATTGTATCATATATGATGATGAGGATAAGGTTTACGACCTCAATGTTGGTTCAATCATTGTTGCCACTGGCTTTGAGGAGTACAAACCCTTAGATTATGGGGAGTATGGATATGGTGTATTTCCCAATGTCGTTACATCATTAGAATATGACAGACAAACTCACCCCACAGGCCCAACAGATGCACACATGATACGACCATCAGATGGAAAGGAACCTGAGCGGATAATGTTTGTGAACTGTGTTGGTAGTAGGGACGTCCGAGAGAATATTAGTGGTTATAGCAGTCACTGTAATAGGGTATGCTGTTCGTTTGGAAACAAGCTGGCTCAAGTCACGAGAATGCACTATCCAGAAGATCACTGTGAAATCATCTATACCTATATGGACATGCGGACAGCAGGGAAGGCTCTGGAAGAGTTCCTCTGGGACTCACAGAAGAATCAAGGCATCAATTTCATACGAGGGCGGGTTGCCGAGATTCAAGAAGATCCAGATACACATGATCTTTTCGTAAAAATGGAAGATACTGAATCTGGGGAGATCATAGAGCTTGATAAAATATCAATGGTGGTCCTTAATTGCAGCTTCCGACCCAGTCAGGGTTCTGAGGAGCTTGCAAAGATACTCAAAATAGATCTTGACGAGGCAGGTTGGTTTAAGGAGAAACATCCCAATGCCGCTGCACTAGAAACAAATCGACTTGGTATATACATTGCAGGATGTGCACATGGTCCAAAAGATGGTACTGACTGTGTGAACGAAGGAAAGGGGGCTGCTATGGCGGCTCATTCGATTTTACCAGTACCCACCCCCAAAGTCCTACCGGAGATTCCTCCTGCAGAAATCACTGATGAATCACGTGTTGGTGTCTTTATCTGTCATTGTGGTGGGATTATAGGCAATTATATAGACTCCCCAGGTTTGGCTGAATGGGCAAAGGATTTACCAAATGTAGCATATAGTACAGACTACATCTTCATGTGCAGTGACCCAGGACAGGAGCTTGTCACGCAAGCAATAAAGGATCACAAGCTGAACCGGGTTGTTGTTGGATCCTGTTCACCTCTGCAACATGAACAAACGTTCAGGAGTGCATTGGAAGCAGCCGGGCTCTCAGGATATTACTTGGTTGGACCCGTTGGTCTCCGAGAACATCTCACACTTGTGCACACAAAAGCCCCTCGTGAAATGCGTCAGGAAAAAGCACAGGATTTGATTCGTAGTGGGGTTGCAAAAGCAGTCAACAATGAGATTGTCCCCTTGAAGAAGGTCAAGGTCACACTTGTGACAATGGTCGTTGGTGGAGGTGTGTCAGGAATGACTGCAGCTCTTGATATTGCACGAAAGGGTTTCGATGTGATTCTAGTTGAAAAACAGGGACAGCTCGGCGGCAGACTGAATGAACTCTATCGCCTATTCCCAGAAATGGAGTCGGCACAAGATATTGTCGACAATCTTAAAGCCAATGTAGAAAACCAGAAACGGATTAAGGTACTTCTCAATTCAAAGGTTGTCCATCGCGGTGGGACCTATGGCAATTATGACATCACCGTTGAGAATATAGAAACTGGTGAACGCGAAGTCCATCGTATCGGGTCCATGGTTATTGCAGTGGGTACAGATGTTTATGAGCCTAAGAAGGGCGAATATGGCTGGGAAGATGTACCAGGGGTAATTTCAACTCTTGAGCTTGAAAGAAGATTGAAAGATGGAAAGCTGAAGAAGGCTCCAAAGAACCCTGTCTTTATTCATTGTGTGGGATCAAGACAGAATCCAGGAGAGGGTAATAGATACTGCTCTAGAGTCTGTTGTTCTGCAGTGATAACAATGCAACATGAACTCAAGGAATTGTTCCCAGATATCAATATATTCTCAGCCTATAAGGAACACATCCGACCGTTTGCGACTGGTATGGAAGAAATGTGGCGTGAAAATAGACAGAAGGGTGTGTCATATCTCCGTTGGGTACGTGAAAAACCTGTGACAGTTGAAAAAGACCCTGATGGTGATGGAGCAATTGTTACAGTTTACGACACTCTCTCTCAAGAGACCTTCAAGATAAAATCCGAGATGGTTGTCTTAGCATTAGGACTCGAAGCACCACATGATGTAGATGAGTTTGTCAAAGCTATGGGAATAAACCGTGGCCAAGATGGTTTCCTTTTGGAAATGCATATGAAATTTAGACCTGTTGAAACAACAGTTCCGGGAGTGTTTCTTGGCGTGACCTATGCGAAAAGCGTGAGCGATTCAGTAAATCAAGCTCGGGGAGCAGCAAACGCAGCATGTAATCCATTGAATCTAGGAACTGTAGAGATTGAACTCTTGGTAGCTGAAGTTGACGAGGACCTGTGCGTGGGATGTGACCTGTGTCATTACTCAGAGATTTGTCCCTATGACGCTGTTTCAATGATTGAGATTGAGCCAGGTGTTAAAAAGAGCGTCACTGATGAGATGCGTTGTGAGGGGTGTGGTGCATGCTGTTCCATCTGTCCCACTGGGGCAAGAGACCTTCGTTGGTGGCGTGAGAAGAGTTTCCTTGAGCAGACTGTGGAAATGTTGAGGGAGTGAACCGTGGTTTCATTGGATAGTCTTCTAGCAGCTTGGATTGTCCTGAATGACTTGCTAGGAGCTATGAGAGAAAAGGATATGTTCATCCCAGATTTGACCTATGCAGATTTCAGAAACTCGAAGATGAGTCTAGAGTATCTCCGTTCCTTTGAGAGTGAGATAAAGTCTGGAGACCAATGTGATGCTGACACTCAGCTACAAATGGAGATGGAACTAACTATACAAAGACTGCATGATAATCTCATGATCTGGGCTGAGGAAAAAGAGGGAGTGGAATACAGAAACTCATGGGAATCTCGTTTTGCCGCAGCAATTAGGGGTGAGAGTGAGGAGTATAAACCAGACCCCCAAGTACACATCTCAGATATACCCAGAGAGAAGGATGTAGGATTCTTCCGTATCAAACTTCCTGAAGACATCCCAGTAGAGATTGTGTCAGAAATGGCAGAGGACTGCAGGGTAAATATCTCGCTAGATGGTGAAAGACATCTGCAGGTCAGTGGCAAGAAGGAATGCGTCAGAGATGCTATGAAACGTCTTGGCCAACTCTTCTATGGCGACAGCAAGTTGGAATAGTACCACAGGGACCGCTAGAGACCTAGAATGTCATTAATTGGGTCCAGTGAAACTCTATTGAGTTCGTATCCAAGTGGTTCCGGGTCTATTCCCATAGCTGTACCCAAGACCTGAGTGACAAACAATGCAGGCAGCTCCAGAGAGTTTCCTTCGTCATCCTTGAGACCTAACTGTTGGATATCGAACTGGGTGTGACACGCCGGGCAGTTTGTGACTACACAGTTTGCTCCTGCCCCATTTGCTGAAATCATCTTCTCCTGGAGAATCTTCGTCGCAACATCCTCACTGGCAATGAGAAGGGGCGAGCCACAGCAACGAAGTTTCAAATCCCAATCAACACTCTTGGCACCTGTAAGCTCAATCAGCTCATCGACCTTTCGTGGTAGCTCAGGGTCATCAAACTCTGCAACATTGGAAGGGCGGATGAGGTGACAGCCAGGATGAAAAGCGACCTTCAGACCATCTAGACGTTTGACAATCTTCTTCTCTATCTCATCTTTCATTTCATAGAGAACCTCAACAAAGTGACGAATCTTTACTTTCCCGGTGTACTCTAGGCCCAAGTGTTTGAGAGAAGCATTGACCTTCTTTCTATAAAACTCATTATCACGAAGCACATGATCAGTGTCCTTTAAAGAGCCAAAACAACCGTTACATGGCGTGACAATATTATGACCTCGTTGTTCGGCTAGGGCGATGTTTCGACCAGACATTGAGAGCCAACTGTCCTCGTCTATTGACTTGAGGACCACTGTCCCACAACATGAGGCTCCATCAAAGTCTAGGAGATTTATACCAAGCTCCTTTGCGACAGCTCGCATAGATGACTCGTAGTTGTTGAACCTGCTTGGGATTGCACAGCCTAGGAAAACCTCGTAGCTCTGGGTCATCTTATTCGGCCTCCTCCAGCTTCATGAGCTTTGTCTTATCAAGCATCTTCTTGATGTCTGCGACGTTCAATTCAGGGACTGGATCAAGCTCGAGATCATCACGTTCCCAGTCTGTGGGCTCGTAGAGTTTTCCAGTTTCATACAGTGATTGCCGTGCTCCAGTGTAACCATTGGGTGTGATTCCCTTTTTGAAAGCCATATTCTTCAATCCAAACAGGATATCTGTGATATCTATCCCTTGCGGACAACGTTCTTGACAGGTGTAACATGTGGTGCACAGCCAGATCATGTCGGTGTCAAGAACTTCCTTCAGTCCAAAGAGAAGCATTCGCATAACCTCGTGGATTTGAATGTTCACCTTGTCAGAAACCGGACAACCAGCACTGCATTTGGCACATTGGAAACAAGTTGTGAGGTCTTGACCCCCAATCAGTTTGGAAACCTCATTTGTGAACTCAGCATCCAGTGCTTTGAACTTCTTCCCATCAAATGACTTGAATTGACCCCAAGACTCGGTCATCTTATCGCCTCCTTGGTCGCAGTGGACTTGGTCCTAGCTTGTCCGCAATATCTGCTAACTTCTTCACTGTTTCAGCCCAGATGGGTCCTTCACTCGCACTGATTTGAGTGAACTGGAGTCGTTCAGGCTCTAGTCCAGCTTTTTCAAGAATCTTCTTCGCAATGGCAAATCTACGTTCAAATGAGATATTACCATCAACATAATGGCAGTCCCCGAAGTGACATCCGGATATCCAGACCATATCAGCACCAAGTCTGAAGGCCTCCAAGATGTGTTGCACACTCACTCTTCCTGTGCACATGACTCGGATGTCTCTCACATTCGATGGTTGTTGGTAACGGGACACACCAGCACTGTCAGCCCCCGCATATGAGCACCAGTTGCAGAGGAGCGTCAGAATCCTCGAGTTGTTTGCGGGCATATTCTCCAAAGCGGAACGAATCTGAGAGATGATTTGATCGTCAGTGAAGTGCTTCATGGTGATAGCCCCAGCGGGACATCCCGCACCACACTTTCCACAACCTTGGCAGAGGACTGGGTTTGTTACAGCATAATCATGACTCCCATCACCGGGAATCACCTCAATAGCATTGTATGCACAATTAATCTCACAAGTTCCACAGCCCACGCAAATCTCAGGGTCCACAACAGAAACAATCGCCTCGGCTTTCCGTATTCCTCTGATGAGGGGGATGAGGGCTCTCGATGCAGCAGCCTGACCTTGAGCGATAGATTCGCCAATGCTCTTTGGAGCGGTTGCAGCACCAGCTACAAACACACCATCTGTCTGGAAGTCAACGGGGCGGAGCTTCGGGTGAGCTTCCATGAAGAAGCCAGATAGGTTCAGTGGCACCTTGAATAGCTCTGAGATCTCTTTGTTTGGTCGAGGTACCATAGCTGTGGCTAGCACTGTGTGATCAACATCAATGGTCACCTCAGCTCCTAGCACTTGGTCCATGACAGTGATGCTCAATGCTTTGTCTTTGCCCTTCTTGACTTCAGGTGGTGTGTCACCATCGAATCTAACAAATACAACACCTTTCTTACGAGCCTCTCGATACTTATCTTCTGCATCATAGAAGACTCGTAGATCACGGTAGAAGTGGAAAACTCGTGAGTTAGGATACTTCTCTAGCAATTCAAGTGAATGTTCTAAAGCAACCATGCAACAGATACCAGAACACCAGGTTCGAGATCCTTCAAGTGATGCATCCTCACGGGAGCCTGCACAATGAATGACTGCGAAGGTCTCTCCGTCTTCAATCCCTTCACCACTGTTAATTCGACTGTTGAACTCTACCTCTGTCATTACCTCAGGGAGCTTCTTTAGTCCATAGAGACCCTTCTCCTCTAGAGCTAAAGCTCCAGTGGCGACAATCACAATACCAACAGTAAGAGTTTCTTTCTTCTTTCCAGACTTGATGACGACCTCAAATTCACCAATCGAACCCTTTGCTTCGACGACTTCAGAGTTCAACATAATCTTGATGTTCTCTTTACCAGTAATTCTGTTCTCATAGTCAGCCACTACTTCTGAAGCTGGTCTATGATCGAAATTAACAGTGGTCAGTTCATTCAGGAACCCACCTACCTTGTCCTGTTTCTCCACAAGATAAACATTGAATCCCTTCTGAGCAATCACTTCAGCTGCAGCCATCCCTGCAACTCCAGCACCAATAACGAGGACAGAGGGTTCTATCTGGGTCACTGCTTCCTCCTGAGCTTCCAGAAGGCTTGCTCTTGCTACTGACATACGCACTAGGTCCATAGCTTTTGACGTGGCTTCATCCTTGTCTGCTTGATGAACCCAAGAACAATGCTCTCGAATGTTAGCAAGTTCGAACAAGTACTTGTTCAGTCCAGCCTCTTCGATTGTGGCTCTGAACAACGGTTCATGGGTTCGAGGAGTGCAAGAAGCTACAACTAACCGGTTGAGTTTGTGCTCCTTGATTGCGTCTTTAATGACAACCTGAGCATCAGATGAGCATGAGTAGAGAAGGTTCTCTGAATAGACAACATTCGGTAGTTCGCTTGCATACTGAGTGACCTCAGCTACATCTACTGTTCCCGCGATATTGATTCCACATGAGCAGATAATCACGCCTACACGTGGCTCTCCAGCCATGAGTTCAAGGTCTTCTTCTGTGAGAGCCTCCGTCCCTTCACCCTGTGGAATCGGGATGTCTAATGCTGCAAGTGCCGCAGCAGCACTTCCTTGGGCTACAGAGTCGGGTATATCTTTGGGCATGTGGACTGCACCGCACATGTGAACTCCCGGAACACCGGTTTCCGAAATCATAAGGGACTTCATATCGGGTTGTATAAATCCGGACTCATCTGTCTTGATGCCTAGCTGTTCGAGTATCTGTGCATCTGAAGATGGTACCATTGCAGGACATAGAACTACCAAGTCATATTTGTCAGCAAGAACACTATGGCCTTTTGCATCACTGTGGCGAACTATGAGGTCCTTCGATACATATTCCTCTTGGATTTCACTTGGGATTCCTTTCACATAGTGTATATCGTATTCAGTTTCACCTCTGACTAGGAATTCCTCAAACCCCTTGCCGAACGCACGCAGGTCATTGTATAGAATGTCAATATGTACTTCAGGTGTGTGTTCCTTGGTGATTATGGCTTCCTTAGTTGCGTAAGTGCAGCATATCTTAGAACAATAAGAACAGTGATTTACATCTCTCGAACCTACACATTGAATGAAGGCGATCCGATGAGGTTCACGACCATCAGAAGGTCGCATGACAATTCCACCAGTGGGACCACTTGCAGACACCATGCGTTCATACTCAAGTGCACTCACAACATTGGGGAATCGACCATAGCCATATTCTGGAACAGTATCAAGATCAAGAAGCTCGTACCCAGTTGCTACAATGATAGAACCAGCATTGATCACTATGGTTTCATCTTCAATGTCAAAGACAATGGCTTCTGCTTTACAGGTCTTAACACAGACCATGCACTGAATGCAGTTCTCTATGTCAATAGTAGCTATGTTTGGAACTGCCTGAGGAAACGGTATGTATGCAGCCTTTCTCATCTTGAGTCCAAGGTCGTACTCATTGGGTACTTCTATTGGGCAGGCTCTCTGACAATCACCGCAACCAGTGCATTTGTCAGCGTCAACACGTCGGGTTCGTTTCAGTACCTTTACTATGAAATCACCCTGCTTACCAGTGACCTCAGACACTTCTGAGTAGGCTAAAATCTCAATATTAGGATGACGTGAACAATCAACCATCCAAGGTCCTTGAATGCACATACTACAATCCAAGGTGGGGAAGGTCTTATCGAGTTGAGACATATGACCTCCAATTGATGGTTTTTTCTCAACTAAGAACACCTTAACACCCATCCCAGCTAGATCAAGTGCGGCGCGCATTCCTGAAATACCAGCTCCGATTATGACAACTGACTTCGATATGGGCTCGGCCATTATTCTGTCACTCCGAAGAGATACTGCGTCGGTTCTAGAACGCCCGATAAAATGTTTCCCATCGGACGATAACAAAGAAATCGACCTGGTCTCACGGTGAATGGCGCCAAACTTTGAGAGTTAACAATTTCTAACCCATGCACTTAATATTACACAGATAACGTCCTAAGATTATGAAGGCAACTAGGCTCTATACACGAGCTTACCTCACACGAATAAAATACAGGGAGGAAACGCAACACATCCATGACCTCAGTAAGATTGAGATTGTTGATTTTTCGCCGCCTTCAAAGTTTCATTCGAGTTGATATCCGATACTTCATCACTTAACTCTTGTATGAATTTCAGGTCAATTTAACTTCTAATCCAAGGCGCTCCCAATTGGGTTCAGTCTTTCTCTGCATATACTGAAGATGTGTCTTAAGTCCAAATTCTTCTGGTTCATGACCGAAGGCAAGCGCTAGGAGCTCTACAACATGAAGAATATCAAGGGTGTATTCTTCTTCGTAGAGTTTTTGAATCTCTACTTGTCCCGCATCCAGCTGTAACTGACAAAAGGGACAAGGGGTAATCATCATATCAGCTCCACCTGCTTCAATTAGAGAGTCAAACTTTTGTTTTGTGAACCCTAGGGAAATTTTTAAATCAGCAGTTCTAACGGCGCCACCTGCACCACAGCAAATCAATTCATCTTTGTACGGAACATATTCAGCTCCAGAGGTTTCACAAATCTCTCTGAAAATATGTGGACGTTCAGAGTCATCTTTTTGCTTGAGGATTTTAGGCCGCATCCAATGACATCCTGGATGTAGAGCCATTCGAACACCCTTGAAGGGACGTGTGACCTTCTCGCGTATTTTCTCAAGACCTACGTGACTATATAGTGCATCGACGTAATGCCAGACCTCAATTGTTCCTTTGAATTCTCGGTCAATCTCAGCGAGGTTTTCATTTACAGCTTCCCGCAATTCTTCGTCATGCTTCAACTCATAATTGGCGTCCCATAGACTAGCAAAGCATCCGTTACAACCAGTAGTGATTGGATAACCTCCAGCTTCTGCAATTGTCAGATTACGAGCTGCAATCGTTGCCCAAGTGATTCTGTCAAAGGATCCAAAAACGCCGGGTGCGGGGCAACATGTAGCTCCCTCCATGTCAAGGAGGCCCATACCTAGGTCTTCAAATACAAGCTTCACTGCTTTTTCGACACTTGGGTATCGATGAGGAATAATGCATCCAAGGAAGTGGTAGAAGGACTTCTTTCCCATCTCTATTGTTCCTCCTCTTTCGCCTCTATTAACTTATCAAATCCAGTCTTTTTCGCAATCTTTCGAATTTCTTCAATTGCTTCTGGATGACCGCTTGCGTTTGGAGGAACTCTCTCAATGCCAACACTTTCTCTCAGGTTTTCCCAAGATTCCTTGTCTAATGGAACTGCATGTCCAGTTTCAAGTACTTTCAGTGCCACTTTTTGGTGAGGAACCAGCATATAGCCCTCTGCAACGGCAATATTTCTGATTGCTTTGATGACATCTGTTGGTTTCACATCCTGTGGGCATCGATCTGTACAGGTGTAACACGTAGTGCAATACCAGAGTTCTGGAGCCGAGATGCATTGTTCCTTGAGGCCAAGGAGTGCTTTTCTGATTATCCCACGGACAAGAAAGTTGGTTCGTACTCCAGCAGGACAACTACCACTACATGTACCGCATTGATAGCAACTCTGAAGGTTTGGGCCACCTGTTCGCTTAATCATCTGGACAAACGAATCGTCGGGAGCATCGATAACGATTACTGATTTTTCCTCGGCACTGGTCAAGATTAACACCGACTGAGAGGTGATGTTAGAATTCATACTAAAATAGGTTACCGAAAGGTCGTAAAATTCATTCACTCAAGTGTAGTGTATATTAACGATGTTATGCCCCAATCACGAACATGAGGAGAG
>CAZPWM010000090.1:0-12772 GCA_964590575.1 uncultured archaeon | reverse complement strand
ACTGGATTAGAATTTAATCCGCATTGCGCATCGTGGTGAAAGCATCAATGATACGCCACGATCCATGTACAACTACGAACCCTAACACACCAAACGTTATCACATTCCCATATGTGCTTGATGTGATCAGTGAGCCACCAAGTTCATTCACATACGGTATCAACGCAAAGATTATGATTATTTCTAGAATTCCCATAATCAGCTGACCTACAAAACGTGGTTTTGCTACTCCTTTTTTCATTTTAACGAAGACTCTCCCATTAGAGTGTGTATTCATTCAATAGTATGTATTTGACTCATATCCCTAGTCTGACTATTGGTCCAAAAATTCCTCCTAGCCCACCATCTAGTTTTCCGAAGTCTACAAATAACGACAAAATCATCGCGGCATGAAACTAATTTGATATTTTGTTAAGTCTTGAAATTATTTCTTCAGCCTCAACCATCATTCTATCCAGTAATTCCTTGACAGTGGGTATGTCTTTGATCAAGCCTACACCTTGACCACAACTTACAACCCCAACGTCAATATCTCCGTTCCTATACATCTCTTGTGCTTTTTCTCCAGAGGCCGCTTGAATGAGAGCAAATAGGGGAGCTCCTTGCGATTCTAGTTCAAGCAAATGCTCTGCTGCTTTATTGTTCCATATTCTGTGGGTATTTTGGACAGAGCGTAGAGCCAAACATGTATCAGTTTCGACTGCTTGAATGAAGGCTTGCTTGAGGTTGTCATGAATAGGACATTCTTTTGTAGCCATCATCCTTGTACCCATGATTACTCCCTCTGCACCGAGTGCCAAGATTGCAGCAACGCCTCTGCCATCTGTTATTCCGCCGCCAGCAATTACAGGAACATCAAGAGCATCAACTACAGATGGAGTCATTACCATCGTTCCTATATCTAAGACTCCAGTAGCTCCACCATTCTCATATCCAACAACCGTTACTATATCAGCACCTAGAGCTGCTCCCTTCTTCGCGTATCTCACTCCTGCACATTTATGGATCCAGATGGCGCCACTGTTCTTGAATTTAGGAACTAAATCCTCTGGGGCTTTGTGACCGCTTGTTTCAATGATTTTCACGCCCTCAGCTAATGTAGCATCAACATAATCTTCTAGCTTGTCCTGAGGCATCAGAGCAGGGAACAAATTGATGTTAACTGCAAATGGTTGATTTGTAAGAGACTGCGTTTTTTTGATTGCATCACGCAGATCGTCAGGAGATTTGTAATTTGCACTGGCTAAAACAGCACACGCACCAGCATTGCTAGCTGCCGCGACAAATTCGGGATTAGAAATTCTTGCCATGGTCCCTGCAATAATCGGATATTTACATCCCAGCATTTCAGTTACTTTCGTCTTTATCATTTGGGTCACACACATCTCTTGACCATTGACTAGATTCTCACAGATAAATATCGTCATCAGATAGAACAATCACTACGATGCCTTACTGTTATGGAGTGGTTCAAATTCCACCTGACTCGCTAACCTACTTTGTCCAGCTTTTACACGGTTCTGAATCTACCTTTTCCGGATGACGATTATTATGAGGACTACGAAGACACCTATGACTCCAACAGCCATGATGACAAATACCATTGGGATTTCTGATGGCGGAAGCGTCGATGTGGTTGTACTTGAAGTAGTTGATACCGTGGTTGTTGTAGTCAACGTAGTAGTGGTAGTAGAAGTTGTAGTAGTTGTGGTTGTTGTAACAGATTCCTCTACTACAATGATGATGACAGTATCAACCAAATTATATCCAGACGCATCGTTCACTACTAGAGTCAGATTGTAACTATCAACAGGTAAGCCCTCAATTGGCTTTACTAGGTGTTCCAACGATGAGTTCAATGAACCTTGAGCAATAACAACTCCATCCCACAATAGTGCATACGAGTCTGGATTTGGTAACCTCACATCCCATGTGATTGCTGGAACAACAGCTCCTACAATATACTGTACATCAGCGGGTCGACTAACAAAACCCAGTGGATAATGGTCTACCCCCATTCCTGAAATAAAATAGTCCCCCGTACCTGAATAATCTGACCAGACGTTCCCTGTACCTGCTCCGTCATCCCACTCGTCAAATAACCCTAAATCCATAGCGTTTCCTGCTGTGTTAAAGCCTATCATGTTGTCGTAAATCTCAGAGAACAACGCATAGGATCTGACATTCAATCCATAACCTGTGTTTCCATAGATTTTGTTACCAACTATAACGACACCTGATGTGAAATCCATGTAAATGCCGTCTGACAAGCTCTCAGATATCGTGTTGTTGATAATCTGCAAATAGTTGACCACATAGAGCCTTAGAGATCCATCATTATTATGTATCGAGTTGTTCTCAATTATCCCATAAAACGTTCCACTAAGATAGATGGGATTTCCACGATTATTGTAAATCTGATTGGAATCAAAGAGGAAGTTGTCAGAGCTAGAGACTGAAATACCATCTCCATTTCCGTGGATTTTGCTAGCAGTTACAATAGTGTTGTTAGACGCACTATTATAGAGTCCTCTACTACGAGAACCCTCACTGGTCACATTAACCAAGGTACAGTTGTTCGATTTCAATAATAGTATTCCATCGCGGTAATTGTCAACGAATGAGGCATCCTTTATACTACAATTTAAGCAGGAGTATGCAACGAAACCACAGGTCACTGAATTGAAGCTCCCGTTTGTTATAGAAAGATGGTTTGAATCTACAAGGACAAGCTGCCCATAGTCGTTTCCATTGATTACCAAATCATTTTGATTGTGGAAATATCCGAATTGTTTTCCATTAACAAAGTTCCCTGTTTCTGTAATAATCCAATACTTGGTTTCGATTCCATCAAACCTTACACCACAATCGATAAGGGAATTACCCACTAGGGTGGTGTGCTCTGATTGAAGCAAGTTGATTCCATACAGATTTTCACTGATCACAGCATTACTGATTGTGCAATTTATACAGAAAAACAGACTGACCCCGACTGAAGCGTTGAAAAACACTCCCGAATTAAGACTCACATTGAAGCAGTCAATTAAGAATACTTGACCATATAGACCTCCATCTATCTCCGTGTTATTTGTATTGAAGAAATAACCAAATGATTTGCCATTTACTGTATTTTCTGAGAAATTATGGAACCAATATGGTTCAGTATCTCCTCCCACTCCAAATCCGCCATTCTCAAGCGTATTGTTCGTGAAGGTACAGTTCAAAGAGTTTGTGAGGTAGAGTCCAAATCTGCCACTCTCTTCAATCTCATTATTCACAATAGAAGCATTCAGTGAGCTAGCCAAAGCAAAACCCATTTCTTTACAGTTGGAAATATTATTGTGTTCTACAAGAGAGTATCTTAGGCTTACCAAGAAGAATCCATAGCCATCAAGATTGAACACTCTGTTGTCATTAACAGTGCAGTTTAAGCCTGAATACAGATAGATTCCATAGCTACCACAACCTTTCAACGTGTTATTAGAAAAGATGCAATCATTAGTATAATATGACTCAATTCCAGTATCGAGGGAGGATATCGTACAATTCTCTATTGTTCCATTGTCGACATGTGAAAGATAGATACCGGTTCCTACTCCAATGATTGGTGAAGATAATGTACAGTTTCTAATGATGAAATGAGCATCAGTATTTGAGATGCTTATACATGTGCCATCTGTGACTATCTCAAGTGATTCAATAATATATGGTGACATTGGAGATCCGTCGCCTGGCCATCCCTGTGTGGTAAAATCTCCATCTCCTGTTATTGTGATTGCCCCATGAGCTGTGAATGATGGCACTCTTGTTGAGTCATTTCTAGGTCCACTCAAGAACAGAGGTGTAGAAATGGTACTGATACTAACAAAAGACACACACAACAAAAAACTCAGTATTAAAAGAGAATTGACTTTCTTCACGAGTTTCCCCGCATTTGTCCGTGTGTATCCAATATATAAATCAGAGGAGGAGAACACCCAACCAATCAACAATAAGATGAGGGTTTAATTCCCTCTTGGTCCGTTATCAGTTCTTTTTCGTTGTGAGCAATCACTGTTTTCAATAATGAGCGAGATTCTATGAATCATTAATTATGAAACGGAATCTAGAATTTTCTGAATACAAGACAATACGAGTGATCATACCCATATCCAAAGACACCCTTACCATTGTCAGGGCCCTCCCAACATACAACTAACTCTCCCTCAAAATGCAGGACCTTCGAGATTTCTCTCGATATGTCCCATGCGAGGGGCGTTATTTCCTCACCCCTAAGATTAGACACTTCTAATATCACATGTGCATCTGGGTTCAATAATCCTTTCAGTCTCTGGAAAATTTCAGACAACTCATCAAGATATTGAGAATAATGACCATCTGTTTTGTCCACGGTGAGTGGGTTCTTCGTAGACGTGTGTCTCATAAATGGAGGCGATGTCAAAACAAGGTCTACATCAGGTAAATTATAGTCATCAAGCTTTCGAGAGTCTCCATGAATTATACCGCCCTTTGTCGCTAGGTTCTCATTTATGAATTTGAAACGATTCGAGTCCAATTCAATTCCATAAGGAATTCTTCCCATTGATTCAGCAACAAAGAGTGTTGTACCAAGTCCTGCAAAGATATCAAGGACAATATCTCCAGGTTTGGAATATTCTTTAATGAGGAACCTCACGAGACATTCTGCAAATCGGTTATCACTCTTTTGAAACTCTTGAGGTATTTCTTTCTCGCGTTTCATTGGTAAAACAATGAATGTCTTCATGATGGGATTCCTTCTAATTACTCAGGCTATATTTCTTAGTATAGGATAGACGAGATTTTCAAACCAGTCCTATTCAATGGAGGCGTAGGAGTACTCTTTTCGGATTTGTGTCTTTGACAATGGTTATAGGCAAATTTGTTGTTGATGATTATGAAATAATCGGGACACTAGAAAATCGCGAATTTTCCGGATACCCGAAAGTGAATTTTGTTTGCTATGGAGGTTCAGTTGTAATGTTAGATGATAAATTTAGAGACCTGCACCTCTCAAATAAAGCGATAATTCTTGAAAAGCCTCCTGGTCCTCGGTCCAGAGAAATGCTACAAAAACAAGATTACGCTGAAAGCGCAGCAGTTTCCTATCCGAAAGCAATTCCAGTCGCTTTTGCAGAGGGAAAAGGTGCAACTCTAAAAGATGTTGATGGAAATGTCTACATCGATTTCTTTGCAGGTGCCGGAGTCTTAAACGTAGGACATTGCAATCCTGAGGTTGTCGAGGCTGCAAAGGAGCAAATGGGAAAACTAACACACACTCTTGATTTTCCAACACCTATCAGAATGGAGCTTGTGGATGAAATACTCTCAGTCCTCCCATTGAAATTGAGGAACATTGCTAAGCTACTTTTTGTCGCTCCAACTGGCTCGGATGCTGTTGAATCAGCGATGAAGCTAGCGAAGTTCAATACAGGTCGGGTGGGAATGATATCCTTTGAGGGAGCATATCATGGGATGACCGCTGGTGCAATAACATTGACAGCAAATAAAGCATTGAAGCAAAGCTTGATGCCAATGATCCCTGAGGTGCACTTTGTACCTTACGCATATTGCTATCGGTGTCCTTTTGGGAAAGAGTATTCGAACTGTGGTCTTGAATGTGCTAGATACCTTGAACATGTGCTAGAGGATCCAAAATCTGGAGTTGTTGACCCTGCAGCTATTATCATAGAAGCAGTTCAAGGTGAGGGAGGGTCACTTCCAGCTCCAGTCGAGTTTCTTAAAGAAGTCAAAAGAATCTCAGAAGACTATTGTATTCCCCTCATAGTGGATGAAATTCAAGCAGGTATGTCTAGAACTGGCAAAATGTGGGCGTATCAACACTCAGGCATAACCCCTGACATCATGACTATATCAAAGGGAATTGGAGGAGGTCTTCCATTATCCGTTTTGGTTTTCGATGAGAAGCTTGACACATGGGAAAAAGGTGCGCATGTGGGAACATTCCGGGGTAATGTTGTAGCGCTAGCGGCAGGTGTTGCGACATTGAGATTTATCAAGAAACATAAACTATGGACATATGCTGCTAAGTTGGGCGAGGAGGTCTTCCTTCCACGACTCGAGGAACTACAAGAAGAAAGCAGGTTTATTGGAGACACTCGTGGAAAGGGACTGATGCTGGGGATTGAATTCGTGAAGGATAAGGAGAGCAAGATGCCTTGGACTGAATTTGCTAAGGCGGTTCGGACGGCTTGTTACCAAAGAGGACTGATAGTCGAGATAGGAGGACACTTTTCCAATGTTGTCCGATTCATGCCTCCACTCGTCTTGACTCGCGAACTAGCAGAAGCAGGACTGGACATATTCACAGATGCTTTGAGAGAAGTTGAAAATGCCACTAAGGATGCTGAATTTCCTACCATTTCATCTCATCTAAGTTGAGCTAATTTCTGCTTCATTTCTGAGAACCCTCCCAGGGAATATATCCAACTGTGTGGTACCATCCACTACAATCTCTCCATTGACAATCACGTGGTGTATTCCTACTGGGAACTGGTGAGGCTGGAGAAACGTGGCCTTATCTTGAATCATCTCGGAATCGAATACAACCATATCTGCACAATATCCTTCTCGTATCAAACCTCGATTCCCTAGTCTTAGTGTCTTAGCTGGATATCCCGTCATTTTCCAGACAGCTTCCTCCAGAGTCAGTAATCCCTCTTCTCTAACATACTTACTTAGGACCCTTGGATATGTCCCATAGGATCGAGGATGAGGCTTGATGTAACCAAACACTCCTGTCGGAGAAAGTCCCCACCCATCGGTTGCTATCATGGTATGTTTGTCTTTCATGATACGCTGAATATCTCCTTCATCCATGCTCTCGATGGTCATAGACACCTCGCCTGTTTCATCAAGCAGAAGCTGGAAGAGCAGTAGAAATGGGTCAGAATACCCGTATTCCTCTGCAATTTGTTGTAGGCTTTTCCCTTGAATGGTCCTCCACTTTTCAGTCCTGACTGATGCAATGTATATGCCCTCCCATCCGACGTCCTTGATTATGTTCTCCCATCCATTAATTCCACCATTGACATCTCGCATAATTTGATTTTGAGACTCAGGTGTGATTAGATGATTAAGAATACTCTCCATTCCTCCCTCGTGAACCCATGGAGGCAGTGCGGAAATTAATGAGGTCATTCCGCGATTATACGGGTACTGGTCACATGCAATGACAAGCCCGCGACTATTAGCATCTGCAATAAGCTTGAGAGTTTCTTTGCTTGTTCCCCAATAAGGTCGTCCAGCTATTTTGTGGTGCGAAAGCTGTCCTCTTCTACAGCCTGACTCTTCCACAATGTGAATTAGTTCATTAACAGCTTGAACTACTGATGCTCCTTCTCCTCTTATATGAGAGGCGTATAACCCATCGTGCTCAGCCACCGTCTTCGCTAGCTCGATGACTTCGTTAGTTGACGCGAATACTTGTGGAGCATAAAACAGTCCAGTGCTTAGTCCAAAGGCTCCAGCCTCCATCGCCTCAGCGACACTTGCTTTCATATTAGCAAGTTCCTTCTTTGTAGGTTCTCGATTATCAAATGCTGGACCCGTTGCGATTCTAACAGTCCCAAAACCGACAAGCGGTACCATATTGATCGGTATGCCCGTCTTCTCCAAGGTCTTAAGATACTCTCGAAAACTACGCCAAGTGATATTCAGTTTGTGACCAGGGGGTGAGAAGACATCAAAATCCTTCTGGATAATATCAAGTGTATCCTCGTTGATTGGAGCGAGAGAGGATCCACAGTTACCAATAACCGATGTAGTGACTCCCTGTCGTATCATTGACTCAAGTCTATTATCGAATGGTATGCTCATGTCAGAATGGCTGTGAATATCAATGAACCCTGGGCTTACAATCATTCTCTTTGCATCAAGGACTGCCTTTGCATCAGCGGAGATATTTGGTTCTATACGAGAGATTTGACCATCACTGACACCTACATCAGCTTTGATGGGTCTACTACCTGAACCGTCTACTATTGCACCATTTCGAATGAGTAAATCAAGCTCTTGTGTCATCTGCCATCTCTCCAATGAATAGACAAGATTCGTTTAGCGATATCATAGGGTTGCTACAGTAATTCTACTGTAACTTTCACTGATTGCTGAAATAATTGCTAGAGTTAAAACTTCTAAGAAAGAACAGCTTCCAACCTTTACTTACAATTTCGCGCTCTTAAACATTCTCAAAGAACCGCGATTTAATTGACCCCTCTTGATAGTTAGAAGAAGATGAGTTGAGAGCAACTTGGAAATTGCTTTGGCAAACTATGTGATACGGTGAATGTCTACTTAGAGTTTCGACAACTAGAACAGACTCCACGCACTTCAAAGCTATAACTCTGTGCCTGAAATCCTGTTTGGTCATACAGATTTGGTACTATCTTGTCGATAGAAACACAGTTGAAATCCTCTACTTTGCCACATTTGTTACACACGAGATTGATATGGAATTCAGTATCGGGATCATAACGAGTTGGTCCATCCCTGATACCCATCTCTCTGACCAGTCCAATATCAGAAAAAAGCTGCAATGTCTTGTATACGGTGGCCAGACTAATGGATGGGTCCGTTTTGATTGCATGCTCGTGGATGTCTGAAACACTCGGATGCGATCCTGATGTCCATAGGGCTTCATAGATTACGATTCTCTGCGGAGTTGCCCGATGACCATGCATCCTGATTGTGTCAGCAATTTCTTCTCTAGAGGATATCATGTTATCAGCTCTTTCATTTTTTTGTAAATAAATATATTCCTAGTTACAAAAATATATCTATTGATAATAATACTTAAATAATAATTATTATTGATTACTGACTACTAATTGAAGTAATTTCATGGAGAAAATAATAATGGAAGAAACTCAAGTTGAGAAACGAATACTCCTCATAGGAGAAAAAGCTCCAGACTTTGAAGCTGTGACTACAGATGGCGTAATCAAATTCAGTGAATGGGCCAAGGACAGTTGGGTCATTCTATTCAGCCATCCTGCTGACTTTACGCCAGTCTGCACCACTGAGTTCATTGGGTTCACAGAAATCTATCCAGAACTCCAGAAACGCGGCGTCAAGCTGTTGGGACTTAGCATTGATAGTATCTACTCTCACATCTCTTGGATTCGCACAATAAAGGAGAAGTTCGGGGTTGAGATCCCGTTCCCAATAATCGAAGACCTCAGTATGTCTGTAGCTAGGAAGTACGGCATGATTCATCCTGCTCAGAGCGGTACTGCAGCAGTACGAGCAGTATTCTTCATTGATCCGGAGTTCAAACTCAGAGCACTGATCTATTATCCTCTGAGCAATGGACGCAACATGGCCGAGATTCTACGTGCCATTGATGCATTCCAAACTGCTGACAAACACAAAGTTGCCACACCAGCCAACTGGAAGCCTGGTGACAAAGTGATTGTACCACCTCCAAAGACCAAGGAAGGTGCAGAGAAGCGTTTCAAGGAAGGCTATGACTGTACTGATTGGTGGTTCTGTAAGAAAGATCTCTAGTTACAAAATATTGATTCGAGGGGGTGGGGACCCCCTCCCATCTTTTATTCAGCCTTTTTGGTGAACTAATCTCAATTATCCATTGATTGGTATTCCAAGGTTTGGTCTTTTTGTACAGAACTATTCGGTTCTAGTGTCACTTGGTTTTGTCATGCCCCCTACTCACAACGGGCATACCATCAGTTATTCTAATTACCTTCATCTTAGCTAGACTTTGGCTGGTTATTAGTCAGAAGGTTCAACTACGATGGCATTCCATGTGATCGTCTAAATCGTATCTTTATAAGCAGGGTCGTATAAACCATTAACAATTCTCAAAGGAGGAAAAGGTCGTGGTATTCAATCCTTTGCCTGGTTTAGAAATCATCTGGGATATTGTTGCGTTCATTATCTCGTTTATCGTGATACTGATGCTTGTCCAGATCAATGCAAAAATCGAGAAGAGCGGTACGTTTTCAACGGTTGTGACCCGGAAAGTTATTCACACATTTGCAGCTCCACTTTGGGTTCTCACATGGCTGCTATTCTCTGGTAGTATATTCAGCCGCTGGCTGGCTATTATTGTACCACTCATATTTGTGCTGCAGTTCGTGATGATTGGGACTGGAAAGAGCAAGAATGAGGACTTTGTACGCTCGATGTCTAGAAGCGGAGACCCCCGAGAGCTCCTCGGTGGTACATTGTACTACGCCTTCTTAATGGTTGTAGTAGGAATCCTCTGGTTCTATGTTCCAGCAGATGGTAATCTGGCTAATGCAACTCCATTGGCACTAATCGTGTTTGGATGCTTAGCTGGAGGAGACGGATTCGCAGATGTAATTGGGCGCAAATATGGCGGCGAAAGAAAGTTCGGAATTGGTGGTGCTGAGAAGACACTTGCTGGAGTTATTGGGATGTTCATTGGATCATTTCTATTCAGCTTTGTTCTAGTGTTTCTATTCTCATTTGAGGTGGCTGCATTCTCCGTTGTCGACTTGATTCTGCCAATCTTGGTTGTGAGTCTTGTAGCAACGATTGTTGAAGCAATAACACCCAAAGGCTTTGATAACCTGACTATCACTATCGCAGCTATTATCATGGTCCTACTATTGCCCTTCCTCGGGTTGTTCTGGCCATTCCCGATGTTCAGTCTCTTTTAGATTCCATGGTGTTGCTCAGTGACTAAAGAACTGACGGTCATCAAGCTTGGCGGTTCGCTGCTGACCGACAAAACGAAACCGTACACCTACAGAGAGAAAGTACTACAATCAGTGTCTCGAGAGATTAGAGAGTGTTTCGATGAAGGCCTTATTGAGTCCTTGATTCTGTTACATGGCGTAGGCTCTTATGGACATCCACCAGTTCTTGAGCACAAGCTCCACAAGGGGTTTTTGGGTCCTGAGCAACTTCTACCCCTCTCTAAGACACAAGAAAGTGTGGCAACATTGCGTCATATCATTGTGAAGGAGCTTCAGAATGCAAGCATTCCGGTCTGTCTGATGTATCCTTCATCTATGATTATCTCTGAAAAAATGAGGATGACTGACTACTTCTTGGAACCTCTGAAGGGATTTGTTTCACTTGGAATGGTTCCACTATTGGGAGGTGACATCCTTATTGACTCGGTTATGGGATGGAGTATTGGTAGTGGAGATCAACTGGCTGTCATTATCTGTAGGGAATTAGGTGCAAAACGGCTAATCTTTGCCTCTGATGTGTCTGGAATCTATGATGCGGACCCCAAGCTCAAGAAGGATGCTTCCCTTATCGATACAGTCAACCTCAACGACCTCGAAAAAACCCTGAAGAGAATGGGTGTGTCTGGGATAGAGGATGCAAGTGGAGCAATGAAAGGAAAGCTACAGTCCATTGTTCCAGCCAAACCGCTAATAGAACAAGGTTTGGAAATAGGGCTCATCTCTATGATGGAATATGGGCACCTGAGATCCTTCCTCAAGAATGAAGATTGCCAGTGTACTCGAGTCATTGTAAAATAGATTTGATTGCGGGGTTCTTTTGAGTCCCGCAAAATCACTTTTTCCTACCTGCTATCAACTCATCATATATCGATACTAGACGCTTTGCGTGTTGCCTGATGTCATATCTCTCTTTGACAGATTGGAGCGCATTTTTCGCAATCCTATTTCTGAGTTCGCTATCTTTCAGGAGTGTTTCAACAGCGTTAACGAGCGCTTCAACATTATCTGGTGGCACAGCAACTCCATCATAGTTATTCCTGATTATCTCTCTTGGACCAAAAACATCTGTTGTTACGACTGGAACTCCACAGGCCATTGCTTCGATTATTGAAAGTCCAAATGGCTCTTGTCTTGAAGGATAGAGAAAGACTCGGCTCTTGTTGATAAGAGTAGGGACATCTTCTGTTGCAACGACTCCTTGATAGTCTACCATGGATGATACTCCCTTTTCATCAAACTCATTGAATAACCATTCCTTGAGTGACCCTTCTCCAGTCATCATCATCTTAAGGTCAGGAAACTCAGGTTTGAGAATGGATAGCATCTCCGGAAAGAGATCTACAGACTTCATGTCTTCAAGCCGACCCATGAACGCTAAATCCCAGTCTTTTTCTAAATCTGGCAGAGGCCTGAACACTGAAAGATCAATTCCACTGTATAACGTGCGAACTTTATAATGAAGTTCTAACCTGAGATATTTTTTGATAACTTCAGCAACATTCTCACTTACTGCAATCACTAAATCAAAATCAAAGTTTGAGACAAACTCATTGTAATCTGTTGTTTCTTTTCCGTCTGGAAGGATAAGGGGCTTTGGTAAGCCATGGATTGTCACAATGACAGGAATTTTTAATTTGGATAGCATACGCAGCTTTGAAATCACCCGGTTGAAAATAACATAGGTACTGTGGGCATGGATTATGTCTGGTTGAAGTTCATGTATGAGCTGAGCAAGTTGACTGGTGAGAATTTCCACATTCTCAGTAATATCTGAGGACTTGAACAAATCGCTAGTAGCTTCTAGTCTTTTTTTCTCTGGCAGCGCATAGAACTCCCACTTTCTAGCTTCAAGTAGATTACCGGTCAAATGAAATATGGTGTAGTACTCTTTTCGGATCAATTCTGGGGAATTACGATAGGGTGACTGTGTAACAACGAAGGTCTCGTGTCCCTCTGAGGCCAGCGCTTTTGAAAGATAATGGATAATAGACTCATAGCCTCCGAGACCGGCAGGATTAAGGCTATCACATAGATGGAGAATCTTCATC
>CAZPWM010000089.1:400-13037 GCA_964590575.1 uncultured archaeon | reverse complement strand
CCACATAGAGAAGAGACCCCACTGCCATACCGAAGAAGCCTGCAATAATCACACGGACTATCGCCTTTTGGGATATCAGTTTCATTCCACCAAGTTGAGCGACTGCTACCATTGGAATAAAAGCGATGGAACCGACAATCGTTCTGATTAGGTTACCTGCAATCGGATCAACTCCCTCGATACCAACTTGTAGCACGGTGGTTCCAATTGCGTAGAGAAATGCTGTTACGACGGCTCCAAGTATACCCGAGATATCTAATTTTGTCGGTGTTTCGCTGTCCTTCTGATTTCTATTCTGCTCATTCGAAATCAAAACTATACCAACGACTGCGATTATAGCTCCTGCAAGTCTTGATAGTATTAGGGGTTCATCCAAAAACCACACAGTAAGAAAGAATGTGATGATTGGAAATGACATTGCGATGGGGAAGGCGTAAGAAACTCCAATTCGTTCTTGGCTCCAGAGATAGATAGTGTCCCCAAACACAGCACCTAATAGAACTGAGATTGACAGAAGCATAATCGTTGCCATTGGGAGAAATGCTGCTTCCAATCCAGGTAGAAGTAAAGTCATTATTGTCATAAATGGTAAAGCCACCCACATCTTGATTGAACTGACAGCAACCGGATTGATTTCGCTAGCCTGTGAACGATAAACCACAACTGACAGACCGTACAGAGCAGAGCCAATCAAACCTATTGTTGAACCAAGAATCAAGTCTGGGGATACCTGCATGGATTTAGGCACTCTAGCGCTTACCTAATAGACTATCGGAATGTACAATGAAAAAATAAGTATCCCACTTCAATTCTATGCCTGTGGTAAAATTCATATACAAAGAGCTGCCCACTCGACTCTAGGTGTTTAGGATGCTTACAACAAAACAACGGGAATGAACCCCCGTGTGATTTTTTCTCACTCGGGTTCAGCAAGACCTGAGTGAACATAATGGGCTATGCGAACACCAAAACTCTCACCCGATTTGGGGGAGGTATTAAACGTTGAATCAAAATGCTGTAGAAATAGAGAACCTTTCAAAGACCTTCATCAGTGTGAAGAAGAAGGCAGTGATCATCCCCGTTGAGAAAACGAGAGTTGAGGCTTTGAAATCCATCACCTTGGACATCCCGAAAGGTCAAATCTACGGCCTCTTGGGACCCAATGGTGCTGGTAAGACAACTCTGATCAAATGTCTCGCAACACTTGTCCTTCCAACATCTGGAACAGCACGAATTCACGGGTATGATGTGCTACGGGAATCCACATACGCCAGGGCATCAATGGGTGTATGTCAGGGAAATGAACGAAGCATCTATTGGAAGTTGAGCGCACGAGAAAACATCATCTTCTTCGCGAAGCTCTATCGAATGAACCAGGGAGAGGCTAAGGAACGAGCAGACGAGCTACTAGGACAGATGGGGCTGCTAGAGAAAGCTGACATCAAAGCAGAAGAGCTTAGTCACGGAATGAGGATGAAAATTGTATTCGCTAGGTCACTCATCCATGATCCACCGGTCTTGCTACTGGATGAACCAACTCAGGGGCTAGACCCGACCTTTGCTACGGATCTTCGGAAGTATATCCGGAACTCGCTGAGAAACAAGACGATATTACTGACGACTCATTACATGCATGAGGCAGACCTTCTCTGTGATAAAATCGCTCTGATCAATGAGGGAGAGATAAAAAGTTTTGGCTCCCCCAGGGAACTAAAAGAGGATGTGAGAGATTATGATAGCATCCACATTAAGACAAGAGGGGATCCGGATCTCAAACTGATTAGAGCCATTGTTGGAGTAACGTCAGCTAACTCAACAACTCGAAACGGGTTCTCAGAGTTGGTAGTCACCGCAAAGAATGGCTATGATTTGGCGCATCATGTTTTGAATCTCATTCACCAAGACCAGAATGCACGTGTAGAGCATTTTGAGATTAAAGAGCCCACACTTGATGATGTCTTTCTGAAACTCACGGGACGGAGGATTGAGGACTGATGCAGACTCGTGAAGACCTTCAGACAAGTGAAGAAGAAAGACAGGAAGATATGGAAAATGGATACCTTACCAATTTCCGACCACGAATGATGGACTGGAATGCCGCCCGAATATTCGCGGTCAAGAACCTCAGGATAGCAATTCGATACCCCACAAATGTGCTCATCTGGGGGCTCCTGCCAATTCTATGGCTGGCTCCATACCTACTTATGATGACAGCAGTAGCTGGACCGGGTACAAGTGAATACTTTGCGGAGATCTCAGGATTCGACGACTTCCTCAAGTTCGCAGTAATTGGTTGGTTCATTTTCAAATACATAGATGCGAGTATCTGGGCTATTGGTAATAATTTCCGATGGGAACAGTTCTCTGGCACGCTGGAACCACTCTTCGTAACTCCTGTTCCAAGGATCAGTATCCTCCTAGGTGCTGCATTCTCAGACACTGTGCAGACGACAATTTCAGCCTTCATACTGCTGTTCACGTCCATGGCACTCTTTGGTGTCTCCTATACACTGGTGGCAATTGGTCCCATTACTGTGATTATGCTGTTGATGATTATGTCATTCTATGGATTTGGATTCATGCTAGCAGGCATGATACTTGTCTTCAAAGACCCAAGTGTTCTGACCGAACTTATCAACAATGCTGTGTTCACGGTTTCGCCAATCACCTATCCACTACAAGTCCTTCCTGCTCCAGCAAGATTTGCAGCTTACTTGATTCCTTCGACAATAGCAATAGTCGTAGTAAGAGAGCTGGCCATCACTGGCACATACGACTTATACCAATTCTTACAGTCTATCGCTTTGATGTGCGGGATTCTCATCTTCTTCTGGATCATAGGAATTGCCATCTTCAACTACGGCGAGAAGTGGACGAAGCAGAGAGGCAGCATGGGAGGATTTTAGATGACAGAAACAGAGAAGCCGGGCATACATGAATTAATGCTCAAACGAGATGGCATTCGTGCAGAACTCAGAGCTGCAAATGCTCTTGCAATCAAGCAGTGGAGAGTTGAGTTCTCATACCCTCTCAGTGTGCTGTATTTCATCGTTATGCCTTTCCTTTGGTTTCTACCCATGCTCCTAGCAGGCACAGCGGTCGCAGGTAGTCCAACATCATCTGTGTTCGAAACATTCACTGGAACAACGGATTGGGTCACCTTTATTGCTATTGGGAGCGCATTCTCGGGATTAGCCATGAGCCTCTTTTGGGGCACAGGGATGGCATTCAGAAGAGAGCAGAATGTTGGTACTCTTGAAACTCTGATGACAACTCCAATACGGAGAGATACAATAGTCTGGGGAACAATGCTTCACAATGTCCAGCATGGTGGTCTTGGTGTGATTCTCCAACTTATCTTTTCAGTTCTGTTTTTTGGAGCTACATTGAATCTCTGGGGTGTGTTTCCGGCACTCGGAATAGTCGTACTTGCAGTAATTGGGATGCAGGGAATTGTGTTTGCATTAACGTGCATTGTCCTCTTAGCAAAACAGGGCTGGATGATCATCGAAGTAGTATCAGAGATATTCCTCATAATCGCACCGATTTCATACCCTATTGCAGTCCTTCCACCAATTCTTCAATACGTGTCATTAGCGTCTCCACTCACATGGAGTGTGGATGCCTTCCGATCGTTCTTGATGTATGGCTTCCTAGCTCCAGGAATCATTCAGGCTGTAGTAGCGCTGATAATCATTGATGTTTTATTCATCGCTGTAGGGAGTCTTATGTTCAAATACACAGAGAGGTATGTCAGAGCACAGGGTGCACTTTCACAGTTCTAGGTTATTGAGGGCTCTGTTTTACCTAGATCTGATACTAGTAGCTTCCTTCATACATTCGATGAGAAGTTTGTAACCATTAGTGGCCACAGTACGAAATTCACTCAAACCCTTGAACTCCGAAAGAAAGAGGTTCCATCCGGAGTCATAGAAACCATGATAGTAGGAGGCAATTGTATCATATCCTTCTTTCAAAAGTTCTCTGTGAATGGTGGTCCGGTTCCAAGACCACACCTCGAGTGGGTCTGGATGTTTCTGTGTGAGAATCCTGACAGGAGCCGGAGAAACACGCCAGCACATTGTTCGAATGATTGCCCACCAATCTAGTCCGGTTCTATCAAGAACCCGTCGCGGCAAGTCATCTAAGAATTCCTTGTCGTCGAAAATTCGCTCGAGGTCACCAGCACGAATTATATCAGGAGATGGTGGTTCTTGGAGATGGGAAACACCATATAGTATTTGGATGTCCTGAAGACGAGGAGGAGTGTATTTTTCAATCTGCAAGAGGAATCGAGTTTCTATTACTTGCATGCGAGGTACATGCAGATGATTGGGTCGTCGCTTGATGAATTCTTCTTCACATTGTCTAGATAGATCAACTGCTATATCGAAATCGCTGGGAGTGTTCCCAAAAAGTGGTTCATCATCTTTGAAACCTACATGGATGTCGACATCACTGATAGTAGGAACGTAGTCTATATGAGAATCCCAAGGTTTCAAAGCAGACCCTTTTGCATAGACATACTCCAGTCGAGAACCAAAGAATTGTGGCAGAATCTCCGCCCAAACCTCTACAGCACACTCAGTGTCTTCTCGGGCCTGCTTTAGCATCTCAGTGTAATCCAGCATAAACAAAGAACAAAGCAGACTTCTAAAAAATCCTATCTCTCTTATCTGGAGATGAGCTGTTAGGTTCTAACATGGACTGTACCAATTCTGATTACAACCCCACCACAAGAACAATAAAGCAGACAACACCGGAAAGAGAAACTTTCTGTTAACATACTTGTGTGATGATGCTATAGATGACGTCAACTTCAACTATTCCCGATTTGGGCAGGTCTGACACACCAGGTCCGTATAAAATTGTAGCAGCTACAAGTTTCGGGATTTTCCTAAGCGCTCTTGATTCATCTATAGTGAATGTTTCACTTTTCACCATGCAGAATAGTTTTGGCGTAACAATATTGGCAATCCAATGGGTAGTAGTTGCGTATCTGCTTATTATGACTTCAGCAATGCCGCTCATGGGCAAACTTGGAGACCGACTTGGCAAAACGAGAGTTTTCCAGCTAGGTATGCTAGTATTCATTTCAGGATCGCTTCTCTGTGCAATCTCAATCGGTCTTGAGATGCTAGTGGCTGCACGGGTCTTCCAAGCTCTCGGAGCTAGTATGATTTCAGCAAACGGTCTAGCTCTGGTTACTTACTTCACTACACCCCAGAACCGAGGAAGAGCTATTGGAATGAATTCCGTAGTGCTTGCAGCTGCTCTCGGAACGGGACCAGTTCTTGGTGGACTCTTGACTCAGTTTTTTGGTTGGCCAAGTATTTTCCTTGTCAATCTACCAATTGGTGTTATAGGATTGCTAGTTGTGCAATACGTAGTCCCACAAACTGAACAGGTGAAAGAAATCAAGTTTGATACACCAGGAGCTGTTCTCTTCTTCAGCTTCTTGTTTATTCTGATTTATTTCTTCACAGTGGCTACAGAAGTATCATTCGGAATCTCGGTATTGATGATAGAGGCATTCTTCATCACCTTTTTGGCGTTCCTGCTTAGAGAACGGACCTTCCATTCGCCCATAATTGCTACAAGAGTGTTAGCGGACAGAAAAATATCTGCAAGTATCTTCTCAGCCCTATTAGCGTACATGGCGATGGTACCAATCTCATTCCTTCTACCATTCTACCTTCAAGACGCACTTGGCTTTAATCAGTCAATGACCGGAATTTTCCTGATGGTACAGCCAATCATGATCTCAGTAACCGGTCCGGTTGCAGGATTCGTGTCTGAAAGAGTTCGCGCAAAATTACAGACGGTCATCGGTTTACTCATCCAATTAGGTGGTCTAGTGATTATTGCGTTTGCAATCCCGAATGTACTGTTTATGATTGTTGGTGTAGCATTTATGGGAACAGGACTATCCTTCTTCAGTGTAGCAAATGGCAACTTCATAATGACCTCAGCGCCAAAGCAATACATGGGTGTAGTCAGTGCACTTACAAATCTCGCCAGAACAACTGGATTCTCAATCGCAACTGCGCTAGTCACCACCATATTTTCAATATTCTTCCTCATGACAAATCCGAGTGGTCTTGTATCAGGTCCAGTATTTGTTGCAGGATATAGTCAAGCAGTTGTGATGACAATATGGGTTTTCTCAATTCTTTGCATTTTCGCAGCTGTGATTTCATCATTAAGAGGAACAAACCACACTGAAGATGATCGCATCAATAATGAGAAGTTTATTGAAGCTATAGACCAAATTCATCAGCAATGAACAGAACCCGACTTCTAAAGTTAGGATGGTCAAGGGTAAGTAGATTTGCTCCAACCTCACTATCAAAGAGCATCTTCTTTGGATTTTTGCGGAGTATCTTTAGAAGGGCAACTAATTCCTCAGTTGAAAGACGTCGATCCATGTTGTAGTCGACTTTCCTCCAATCCACAACTTGAAGTTCCTTGGTTGTTTCTGAAACGGGTTTGACATCATCACGCTTCTTCCGTAATTCAGGAATTGCAGCATCCACAGCAGTCTGAATCTGTTCATCTGTCAGCTGAATTCCGTATACCTCTCGCATTCGTTTCAGTCTAGTCGACAGAAAAACTCCCGGCGCAACCTGTCGAGCGTTTACCTCATCGATGCCATCTAGTGGATAGTGTGTAATCATATGGATGAGTTCAGCATTTGTAATCACACCGGAACGCTCGGGGTTAAGTGACTCTAGCCAACGTATTTCTTCGACCAACACAGTAATCGCCTCAACGCGTTGACCCAAGCGAATGAGTGCATTGATTGTTGCCTCATGTCCAAGAATGGATGCTGCATGATAATCACTCATTAGTTCTGCTAATCGTGACGCTCTTTGCATGAATATCTTGGATATTGCAGCAAGTATTCTTGATACAAAAAAGAATGCACCAAGTACAGCTAGACGAATTCCTGCGAGAAGAAGGTCTGCATCGAAAAATATGGCATTTGCAATCCCAACTCCAAGAAGTATGTAGATGTAGAGATAGATTAGATCAATAAAGAATGAAGGCATCCTTGCAAGAATTTGAACGAGCGAATCACGATTCACGATGTGCCCTATTTCATGAGTTATTATTGCCTTAACTTCATCCTCGTTCAAAACCTCCAGTGTATTGCTGTGAACAACAACGATTGAGCCTAGTAGAGGAAGATTAAATGTGAAAGCGTTGGGAAGAGGAGAGTTCATCAAAAAAATCTTATCAACTTTGACCTTGCTCTGTTTCGCTAGAGTACGAGTCCAGCTCACAATGTCTTCGCGAGAATATCTGCTTCTCCATTCAGTTTCAGCATCAAATTTTGGATAAAGACAGACCAAATCCTTTTGTCTAAGCATCGAGGAGGCTGCAATATAGAGCATTATAATTTGCATGAAACTGATGGAAAAGAACAACGAAACTGATATGATAGGATTAGAGTTGGAAAAGTCAAATCCCAACACGAAGGTTGGATGGCCTACATAAAGCGCAGATACTATTAGAATCTGGACTACATCCATTATTAGAAACGCATAGATTGCCATCCATTTCTTTCTGTTCACTTCCTCAATCATCATCTAAGCCTCTGAGTAGGGATTATGTATAGTGTTTTGAATTATGTGGTTAAGTATTATGATTCAGAGTCTTTATCTGGGAGTTCTAGGTGAAACAAAGTTGGTGTCTAAATTGAAAGACGGAAAGGATCTTGCAGAATACTGTATTGAGTTTGGGAGCAAACTCGGAGGAAGCTATGTTGAGGCTAGATTTGTCAAGGATATGTCAAGAGGTCTCGCGTTCAGAAATGGACAACCAGTGTCTGGAGGAGTCACTCCTTCATCAGGAATAGGGGTACGGATACTTGTCAAAGGCAGCATGGGTTTTGCATCATTTGACAGGTTAGAGAAAAACTTAGCAGAAGAATCAATCACAACTGCATACAAGATGGCTAAAAATGCTAGAAGAAAAGAACCAATTGATTTAGGGGAACCGTTTTCTACAGATGCAAAATGGAAGATGGAAGCTAAGGAACAACTTGCTGATATCGATATAGACACAATGCAAGAGTTCTCAGCAGAAATGAACAAGCAAATGGAAGGACTTGCAGCATACATCTTCTTCCTTAATCCCAAAGTAACAAACAAATATCTAGTAACAAGTGAAGGAACAAAGATCGAGAGTCAATTATCGTATATTCTCATGCATGCAATTCTGACTGCTCAGGCACCTGGAGGTTCAGAACAGAGATTTCTTGATATGACTCAAGCGGGCGGTTGGGAAAGAATACGTGAATCGAATGTCATAGATAATCTGAAGGATGAGGTTTCTAGGCTCAGGAAAGCAGCAGAAACTGCTGTCAAACTCGAAGAATTGTTGAAGCAACCAATCGATATGGTAGTTGGACCGGAAGTAGCAGGCATCATCGCGCATGAGAATGTCGGACATCCTAGTGAAGGGGATCGTATCATGGGGCGAGAAGGAGCCCAAGCAGGAGAAAGCTTCTGGAGAGACCTCAAGATTGGTGAGTCACGGGTTGGATCAGATGCTGTGAATGTGAGTGAGGACCCAACAATTCAGAAAACTTCTGGACACTATGTTTACGATGATGAAGGTGTGAAAGCGAGAAAGCGTGAGCTCATTAAAAAGGGGATTGTCAACGAACCACTTCTCAATAGGGAGTTTGGCACTAAATTTGGTCTAGGCTCGAATGCTGCTGCACGCTCAACAGCGTTCAATCGAGAGCCCATTATCAGAATGGCAAACACCTTCTTTGAGCCAGGTAACTACTCATTTGATGAACTTGTTGAGGACGTGAAGCTTGGTGTGTTTATGAGAAGCTTCCAAGAATGGAACATAGATGACAGACGCTACCAGTCAAAGTACACTGGCTCTGAATCCTATTTGATTAAGAATGGGGAAATCACTGATACTATGGTTAAGAGGCCAATAATGGAAACAACAAGCATTGGGATGTTAACTGCTATTGATGCTGTTTCAAAGAATCTGAGTTTCGACTTTCCTGGTACTTGCGGAAAAGGTGATCCATCTCAAGGAGCTCCCGTGTATGCGGGTGGCGGAGAGATCAGATTCAGAAACATTAGACTTGGAGGTGTAGGATAATGAATAGCGCTGAAAACCTGAAGAATATTGTAGATTACGCTATTAAATATGGCAGTAGTAAGACAGATGGTATCATTGCTAGAGCTGTACAGACCAAGAATTCACAAATAAGATTCTCACAAAGCTCCATTGATATAAGTAAAAGGTGGGAAGAACTCCAGCTTGAACTATTCGTTGTAGTCAAAGGTAAGAAAACAGGTACGACTGAACAAGCCATCTCTTCAGAGGATGATATAGAGAGCGCAATTGATGGAGTGATAGCCTTCACCGAAATTCTTCCAGATTCTATGTTCTTTGCTGGACTTGAGAATAACGTTCAACCTTACTCAGAGTTAAGAGATAATTACGATTCCAAAATAGATTCATTCGTTGAGAAAGCTCCTGAAGTTGTCAACTCAGTCATAGACCGAGCCCTACAGGAAGGCGCAAAAAGAGTTGCAGGTGCAATGATGATCACCAAGAGTGATTCCTTTTTCCGTTCTAGTTTAGGTCCTGAAGGCAATAACAAAGGCACAACTTTTGACCTCAATGTTAGGGCACTGCAAGATCAACTCGATTACTCGGGTCAAGGGTTGGCATGTGGGACCATTCCATCAGAATCAGAGAAGGAAATGCTTGAAGCAGGAGCAAAAGCAGGTAGATTATCCAAGCTTGCGATTGGAGCGGTTCAAGGAAATCCTGGCACATATGACCTCGTACTAACACCGACCGTAGCAGCAAATGTTCTTGGTAGTATTCCAGAATTAGCAAATCCATTCTATATCATGATGGGATTGTCGCCGCTCCAAGATAGAATGGGCGAGCAAATAGCACCTGAATTCATCACTGCTTATGATGATTCACTCTACAACGGAGGTCTGAATAGCACTCCCTATGATTGGGAAGGAAGTCCTAGCCGAACGACTAAGATAGTCGATAAAGGTGTACTCAAGAGTTTAGTCCATAATACAACTACCGCAAAAATGTATGATACAGAAACTACAGGGAGTTCTCGAATGGCAAGTCTCGGAGTAGGCATGAAGATGCTGCTCCCAGGCGCGTCTAACATAGTCTTTGAAAATGGAGATCAATCAATTGATGAGCTTCTTGATGTCAGTAGACCAACAATCTATGTCACTTGTAATTGGTATTCGAGATTTCAGAATTATCAAACCGGAGAATTCTCAACCATACCCAGAGATGCAATGTTTCTTGTAGAAAGAGGTGAAATGAAACCCATCAAGAATATGAGAATTAGTGACAACACTATGCGGATGTTTGCTAATATTGATGCCCTTGGTAACGATCGCACACAAGTCTACTGGTGGGAAGTGTTAACTCCGACCATCATCTCCACGCTGAGAATACGAAACTGTCGGATGACTGCTGCTACGCAGTAGAAGAAGAATAGAAGGAAGTGTATGGTCTAGCGATTATGTCTAAGCCGTTGCGACTCAGCAGCTGCAAAATGGAAAAGTTCACTAACATTCATCCCTGTTTTTGCAGAGGTTTCAAAGAATTTGAGCGTGAGGATGTCTGCAAGTAGTTGACCCTCTTGCGGTGAGACCTGGGCTTCATCCTTCATATCAGACTTGTTAGCAACAAGTGAGCCGCCAAGAAAGTGTTCACGTTGAATACAAATCTTCTCTGTCAGAGCTTCATGGAGGTCTGTTATCCTATCAAAGGTCGAACGTATAGTAACATCATAGACCATGATTAGATGATTTGCACCTTGATAGAACTGATTCCGAAGTCCTGTAAATGATTCCTGTCCACCAATGTCAGCAATTGTAAGCACAACCCGACCTTCAGGAAAATCGAAAGATGCTGCGCTGAGATCTGCACCAATTGTTGCAGTGTGTGCCTCCCTGAATTCATCATTCTGATATCGTCGAACCAAACTTGATTTTCCCACGTTAGGAGGTCCAACGATAATTGCTTTGTACAGTTCAACAGACACACAGTTCACCGATCCCAGAATGAACTAATCTTGATTGGTTGTGATATCTTATCATCCTTTTGTGTGTACCGTACTTAGATGTATCGGAGCCTTTTAGAAGGGCAGTGAGTGGGATATGAACATGGTCGACCTTACTGAAATAAGGTCTCGTACAACGAGCGTACGAGACTACATTGATGGACTCAAAGATAAGGACAAGGTAACATTCCTTGAAGTCTACAACACTTACAAACTTGACACCAACGTGGTCGACGAGCTTCGAGATGCCCTCAAAGGGCTCACAGTTATTGCCTTCAGTGCTGCATGGTGTGGCGATTGCAAACGAGCAATGCCTGTGATGATGCAGATAGAAGAACAACTGGGACTTGAGGTCCTAGTCTTTAGCAAAATCAAGACCGCACCTTTAGACCCGGATCGTCAATGGGCTATTCCGCCATCACCCCCGGAAATTAATGAGTGGGGTGTGACAGCAATCCCCTGGTTTAATTTCTACGATGCTGAAGGGAACTTGGTAGGAACTCTAATCGAAAAGCCAACTGTTAAAGACACCCTCGAGGCAGAAATTCTTCATATCCTCAAGAATAAATAGTGATAGTGAAGATTGTAGATTGCGTCATAGGAGGAAAACACAATGGATATTCCAGTTCTAACTCGCTTCAATAAAGGTCTAAGATTGTTCTTTCAATCGAAAAGGTTGAGATGGTTATTTTTCATATTCATTCTCTCAGCTGTCTTTGTGCTTCTGTTTAGAGAACTAGGTAACTTCTTTCCAGTATTAGCGGGAGGATTCATTGCTGTAATTGGTGGGATTTTCCCAACCTTTTTCATGATCACTGCGTTTCTATCCCTTTTAGGACTCCAGCGTTTTGTGGCTAGCGAAGAATCATATACGAGATCCCTTGTTTTATTCATAACTTGGATTGTCGTTAGCGCGTTTGTATATCTCATGTTGTGGCTAACAGGGATGGTCTTCTGGATACTTGTTGGTGTTGCCTTCCTAGGCTGGATAGGATTTCAGGCATATCTTTCATCCAGAACTGCGTTGGGATATGCGGAAAGTGTTCAAATTAAAAGCAGGTCCCGGCCAGTCGCCTTCTTGTTAGGCACCTTGCACATACTAAGCTATGTGATAGTAATAGGAGCGTTCATCATTCTATTCATCTGGTATGCTGCTACTACCGCGCTTTTCGATTGGATAGTTGTTGGAGCAGCATTGATTGGTGCATTATTGGCTTTGGGATTCAACTTCCTGAACGGATTCATTATGCTTAGAGAACGTAAGAGAGTCACTGTAGATAATCTCGCCATGCTAGGTTTGTTCATTTCCTTATACGTCGCCTATTTCCTGTATAACATCCTCAAACCTGTGAGTGCCTCCATTGATCTGTTCTCCCTTCTGATTGATGGGGGGTTGTCAATATTCTTCCTTCTCTATGCCTTAAGTTCTGTTGGGCTAACATTAGCAAGTCGAGCAGATATGGAAACGAGATGGAAGATATCTGGTGAGCTTGCTGCCACTATGACCTTCTTCTTTGCATCCGGATACTTGGTTGTGCAGGCGTTATT
>CAZPWM010000089.1:0-390 GCA_964590575.1 uncultured archaeon | reverse complement strand
ATTCGGAACCCTATCAGGGGGCTTGATTGGCGAACGGATACCAGATGTCATCAAGCTATTCGTATTCCCATTTGTTGCGTTAATCATTGAGCTGCTCTTTATTCGGAGGTCAAGGAAGGCTCCAGAACCAGCCGAGATTCCAGAGGAGGGTCCAATGCCCACGGAAGATGAGCCGGCACTCTCCGAAGAAGAGCCCGCAGTCGTTGATGAACCAGTCGAAAAGGAGGATGTTTTACTGGTTCCAGAAGAAGAACAAATAGATGATTTAGAGGAACCGGAACCATTGGAAGATGAATATGGTGAGGAAGAGTAGGCGTTTTATCTCTCCTCTCTTCACTCCTTCCAACCAATCCGAAGGCTTTTATCCACTTTATCTAAGACCTGTGCGTG
>CAZPWM010000088.1:0-13238 GCA_964590575.1 uncultured archaeon | reverse complement strand
CGAAGTTAAAGATGAACTATTCACAACCCTCGCTACTAAGGCTAGTGAGTTAGACCTGCCAGGCCGTCGTGTAGTCCTCTCAGATTCTGTGGGTTTCATCAGTGATCTTCCCAAAACACTACTTCAAGCATTCAATACGACACTTATGGAGGTCGCTGACGCAGATATTATAGTACTGGTCGTTGATGCCGCAGACCCAATTGAAGAAATGCAACGCAAAGTTGAGTCATGCTTTGAAACTTTTAATGAAATAGAGGCGAACGGGATTCCGATTATCACCGCCCTTAACAAGATCGACCTGCTTGATGAGCAAGAGATTGAGGACCGAAGATTAGCCCTTCCAACCACTTGTGCCATAGTCGTACCAATATCCGCACATCAAAAAACAAATCTCAATCTCTTGATAGAAACTGTGAAACAGGAGTTGCCGTTTCTAAATAAATATGAGATACTTCTGCCCTACGGTGATGAAGGGATGTCTATTCTGTCATGGTTGCATGAAGAAGGGGATATTGTGAGTGAAAAGTATGCTGGTGAGAATATTCAGGTTGTCGCCAATCTTAGCATTGAGGTAGCTCAGAAGTTAGAGAGGAATCTTTCAGATGGCAATTTACGCCGCCTTGGTACTCAGTGAAATCGTGTTCCTGGTTTAACCATAACCATAAAATCTTTCATTCCCCATTATTAGGTGGTGGTTTGTGTTGAGGTGTTCACAGAGTGCCGTAGCACTCTGTTGTATTTTCTTGATCATCTTTCTACAGTCATCTAACACAGTTTCAGTTGAAGTCCGAGATGACTTACAGCATGGACCATATGTTGACAAGGTTGTCTACAAAGTTATCGATGATTATGAATTGAGAATACAAGCCCTTCAAACTGGAGAAATCGATATGGATATTGGTTTCATCGAACCCCCTAATCTGTCTACCCTCAGTGCAGATCCGGATATTGATGTAGCTGAATTTTCTAGAAACGGTTACTGGGCTATCATAATTAACTGTAATCGTTATCCTTTCAACATCAGTGGGTTTAGACGGTCTTTTGCTTTTGCATTCAACAAGACCAAAGTCATGTATGAAATCTTTGGCGGACACGCATCACTCCATGATTCGTTAGTGCCCTCTGTCAATCGATGGTGTGCAGAAGACCTCTTTGATTTTCACTACTATGACGCAGAACCTGAGATTGGAAACACAATCCTAGATGAGCTGGGATTCACTATAAATAACATCACAGGGTTCAGAGATGCACCGAATGGCATTCCGTTTTCTGTTTCAGTTCTTTATGAATGGAGATTTGGCGACGTACATTTCGAAATCGCAAATATTGCTGTCGAAGCTCTCCACTCTCTAAATGTGAGTGCAGATTGTGAACCATTAGATTTCTGGTATCCTCCCGTGCCGCCTGAAAATGATAATTTTGACATGATGGCATATAGTATGGGTGTCGATTATGATGATATAGACTGGTTGGTTTCTCAATACGGGAGCGGGTACGTAGCCCTTCCCTATCATAATCCGTCCAATTTTAGGAATGACACGTATGACTCTTGGATACGCCAATTCCGCAACGGGAAAACATACGAAGAGGTTTCTGAAGCTTCAACTGAGATGCAGAAGATCCTGCACTACAATGTTCCAATACTAGTAGCGTGTCAAAATACTATCATGCAAGGATATAGGACTGACAAGTTCGAGGGTCATGTTGAGGACCTCGAACGATATATATCCGGTCCATGGACTTTGAGAAAAATTCAAAAAATCTGTAATACCTGTGGTGGTACGATTAACGTCGCAATTAGCCGAGACCCAATCAGCTTCAACATCTACACTATATACTCTTATTATTCATACATGATTTTTGAGAATCTGTACTCATCACTATATTCTCACGATCCCAACATGAACCCAATTCCAAACCTAGTAGAATCTAAGCTTGTTGAAATACAGAGCAATCATTCTAGCGTAACCATATTCCCATTATACCATATGCGTTTCACCTTTGATATCATTCAGAACGCAAGTTGGAGTGATGGTGAACCTCTGACAGCTGAGGATATCGCATTTACCTTTAATTACGTCAACAGAAGTGTCAACAGAATTAGCGGTCTTGTGGTCGCGTACGCCCCCACGCCATACAGGGTAGTAATTGAGTTCAGCACGGAGTCATATTGGAATTTTTTCAATATTGCCTACGAGTACATTATTCCAAAGCACATCTTCGAGCCTGGTGCTGGTATTGGCTACGAGGGGTGGAACACCTGGGAGCCAGTGTTCAACCCTGAAGAACCTCATGTGACTTGCGGACCATTCATCTTAACCGACTTTGTTGTTGGTGAGTACTACGAGCTTACAAAAAATTCCAAGTATCATTGGATCCCCGGAAATATTTCTTCCCCACCTCCCACTTCAAATGGTAGTCCTCCACCTCCCTTCCCGTCACTTGAATTCCTGTTGATCTTCTCAACATCAACAGTTGTGACAATCATTGTGGGTTCATTTGTTGTGAGGAAAAAGTTTGATGTCCGATTAATCTAGACAAAAGCAATTTAGGGGAACACCCACCAGTCATAGCAGGAATTACTGGAGATTTATGAACTGCAAGATACACGTTTCAAACATTTGCTTGATAGAGGCGAATTCGTAGTCACAGGTGAGATTGGTGCACCTCATGGAGCAGACTCCTCTATACTCATCGAGCGTGTTGAGATGGTCCGCGAGTTTTGTGATGCTATCAATATACCTGACAATGCCCGAGGAGTTCCAACAATGAGTAGCACAGTATGTGCCCATTATGTCCTTCAAGCAGGAGCAGAACCAGTCTTACACATAACCACAAGGGATCGGAATCGGATTTCCCTTCAGAGTGACCTCTATGGAGCTTTCGCACTGGGAGTCAGGAATATCCTGTTCATGGCTGGTGACCCTGCTCGATTTGGGTCACATCCCGACGCAAAGATGGTCTACGATTTAGATACTCTTGAAACCCTCTCCATGGCTAAACATCTTTCAAGTGGGTTAGACTATGCTGGGGATGAGTTGGAAGGAATACCCGAGTTCTTTCTTGGCGCCACAATCAATCCGAATGATGATCCAATCGATGAACATGTGCAACGAACTCAAAAGAAGCGAGAGGCAGGAGCTCAGTTCTTTCAGACCCAAGCCATATTCGACCCATCACGACTCGAAGATTTCATGAATCGTGTTGATTCGGATTTTATAGTTCTGGCTGGTGTCATACCCCTTCGAGACTCGGAGATGGCTAAGTTCATGAACACGTTCGTTCCAGGAATACAAGTCCCTGATAAGTTCATTAAACGTCTTGATGATGCCGGTAGAGGCCTTAATGAAGATGCTAGTATGATTGCGATGAAAGCGGAAGGTATTCAAATCGCACTTGAAACCATTGACTTAATCCGTGGGATTGATGGTATCAATGGATTGCATCTTATGGGTGTCGGATGGCCTGAAAGTATAGTCGCAATAGTCAAAGGTGCTGGATTATACCCAAGACCGAAAGGAGAGAGGTGAAGCAATGTTCGTCTTCAAGAAGGAACAACAAGTATTCGATTTCGGAAGTATACCCATTGGTGGTCATCCCGGAGAACATCCAACCGTTCTAATTGGTGGTTTATTCTTCAAGGGTCAACCGATAATGGAAAACACAAGGGAAGGCATTTTCGACAAGACTACTGCAAAACAATGGATAGACACTGGATTATCCATGGTCGAAAAGACAGGTCACCCTCTTATCATCCAAGCATATGGGCGAACTCCTGTTGCCATGGAGAATCATCTCTCTTGGCTAGCTGACAACTTTGATGGTCCATTCATGTTTGAATCCACAAATGCTAAGGCACGTATGCGAGCTATCGAATACTGTGATGAGTCTGGACTTTCTGAGAGAACAATCTACAATTCAATCAACCTCTCGATGAAGGATGATGAAAAGGATATTCTGAAGAACAGTTCAATAAACATGGCAGTAGTCCTGGGATGGTCTCCACGAGCCATGACACTACCTGATAGAATGGAAACCATTAAGGATGTGCTTACTCTCTCTGAATTTCTAGGTATTGAGAAAGTTCTCATAGATCCCGCGACGATGCCTGTCGGTGCTGGTTATGGCCTTGAATACAGAACCACGCTGGCAATAAAATCAGAATTGGGTCTTCCTACATGTCTAGGGCCGCATAACGCCCCCTCAGCATGGAGGTTCATTAGACAACCTGGACTCGATGATGAATCCATTCAGGTTGCAGCCCTAGTAGCGTCAACAGTTGCAGCCCAGCTCTTTGCCGCAGACTCTGTCATGTATGGGTCTATGATTCATACAAAGGAAGTTTTCACTGCAGTGGCTTTGATTGGGAATGCCATGGCATCAGCTGGAGCTGAGGCAAGTAGAGCATTAAACATTGACAGATTGATATTTGATCCGCCAACATACGAATAGGAGCGTGAAAAAACACAATGAGCAGCGATCACAATTGGCCTCCTATATCAGGAGATTTTGAGATTGGAAACCCCTCTCATTGTGTCGCAATATGCACGCTTGGTAAGAAGATTAGTGTGGACACAGAGTATGCCATCATCGGCACTTGTAAGACTGAAAATATTGGTATTGAACGAGTTATTATCAATGTCATTTCAAATCCCAAGATACGATATCTAATTTTAGCTGGACCTGAAGTTCCTGGTCATTTCACAGGTCGCTCAATGAGGGCGCTCTACCAAAATGGCGTCGACCCGACAACTCGGAAGATAATCAACGCTGAGGGTGCAATTCCGTATATCGAGAATATACCCTTAGAAGGGATAGAGCAATTCAGAGATCAAATCGAACTAGTTGATATGATTAACACAAGTGACCCCGCAATATTAGATACCAAATCTAGAGATCTAAGTGCTGAGAATCCGGGGGAATACACCAAAGGAGCCATGTGGGTGGAATTCAAAGTTGCCGCTAGGAAATCACCAACGCGATTAATGGGGGCTGATGTGATACTCCTGCCCGAATATGGCGTCGTTTTCGAGTTGTCGAGCTCTCTTGTAAAGCGCCATCAATCAAATGGTATTGTATCAGAAAACCCCTCATCAGCTATCATTGAAATGCAAGGTGATGAAACCGGTACAATCCTCTTTGGAAGGGAGGTTTAGGACACATGTTCGTATTTGAGAAAGAACAGGTAATCCACACAATTGGTGGAGTCAAAATCGGAGGCAATCCCGGAGAGACCTCGACTGTCTTAGCTGGAACCATCTTCTATAGTGGTCACAAGATAGTTACTGATGCAAAGAAGGGAGTGTTTGACAAAGCCATCGCCACTTCCCTGGTTCAGAAACAGGACGAGATGTCCACCATCACAGGTAATCCAGCTCTTGTTCAGATTTTTTCTGAATCTGAAGGCGCCTTAAAGAAATACATTGATTTTGTAGCAGACCTTACTGCAGCTCCCTTTCTCATTGACTCAACAGAACCGATGGTCCGAATTGCAGGCCTAAGGCATGCTGAAGAGGTTGGTCTCTTAGATCGAGCAATCTATAATTCTCTCAATGTGTCCGCTACGGAGGAAGAGATAGAAGCACTACGAGATATCCACCACGAGTGTGCACTACTTCTTGCATTTAATCCGCAAGACCCTTCGATTGCAGGAAGAAGAGCTGTCTTAGAAGAAGGTGTCCTCACACTCAAAAAAGGCCTTCTTGATATTGCCAAAGAGTTAGGCATTATCAAACCTCTTATTGACACTGCTGTTACAGCGATGGGCGCTGGTGCTGGATCTGCCGCTGCATTTACTTTTGTATCGAAGACAGTTTATGGACAACCCACTGGTTCGGGCGTACATAATGCTCCATCCTCTTGGCCGTGGTTACGAAAATACAAGAAAGTCAACCGTGAAAGTTTCTTGACTGCTGATGCTGCGTCAAATCTCATAGTCCAGATGATGGGGGCTGATTTTATACTCTATGGCCCTATTGAGAATGCTGAGCGTGTGTTTCCTGTTATTGCAATGGGCGATATCTTTACTGCTGAGTCATTGGAACTTGAGTTTGGTATAGGTCCTCCAGATAACCATCCCTACAAGAAACTACTCTAATTTGGGCGTGTTCAGAATGACAAGAAAAGATAGGATCATCCATCCTCGCTCGATTGGAGTGTCATCTCTCCGAAAAGGTCCCTTTTACACCGTTGCTTCAGTTGAATTGGGCAATACAACGACAAAATGCATACTGGTGACAACTAATCTGCAAACCGCCGAGATTTATGAGATAGAAAAAGAAGTACGATTCACAAGGGATGTTCGTCCCCCAGGACCAGGCGAGACCGTTTTTGGAAGAACAATCTTCGGAGTTGACCTTACTCGCAAGTCTGTGTCAGAGATGATTACCGATGTCTTGACCACAGTATTGAACCGAGCAAGACTCGACATGGAACGTGACCTGCATTTTGTGGTGAGGTCAACGGGTGTGACTGCTGGATTCGCTAGTCCCGACGAAGTTGGAGTCATCGTTCAGGCTCTTGCAGACGGATGTCTAAATGCAGGGGTTCCACCTCGCAAGATGACCGCCTCACTATCTGCAGGAAATCTACCGCCCGGACTTCAAGACTTCACTTGGTTGAAGAAAGTCTATTTTGATGGTGCAGTGGCCAGTTCGTTGCCGCCTTCAGACACGGATATCGTTGCCAATGAGATGGAGGGTGAGCTCGTGACTGCGGGTATCAAAGGTGCTGCAAAAAGCACTGACATCGACTTCCGGAATCCTGTCATGACACTTGATTTTGGCACTACTTTAGCAGGTCGGATTACAGACAATGGATATCCATATGCAAAAACAATAGGCTCCTTTGCAGGGCTTGCAGGGGCAATTCCTGACTCCTTAGTTCGTCTGTCTGGCTTGGTTCCAGAGAAGAATGGGTCTGTCATGGATATTCCTGATTTAGAAAGCTCCAAGAGAGTAGTAATCGATGATAAATGGGTTCATGAAGCGGACAAATATATCCGGGTTGAACGAGTTCAAAAAACAGACACTCGCTTTGGCACGGTTCCAGTCAATGGAAACTCCGCAGAAGCCGCTGGAGTCCTATTGATTGGAGTGGATGTCGGTAACAACGGGTCTAAACTCAAGAAATTAGAAAAAATTGGTGAAACCATCATTAACGAGGCTGGAATTGAAACCCTTCTAGCAGTCATTGATCAGGTTCAAGCTAATGTTGTGCAAAGAATACTCTCCATTGTGGATTTGGAAGGACTGATTTTTGAAAACACATCATTGGGTCTTACTGGAAGGTCAATCATTACTGGTCAAAAACCCAAGATTATTGTTGAGAATCTCAAACTGAATAACGGTGAATTATGGACTTCATCACACGACCTCCTCTTTGTTGAGGATGGTTTAGCAATGGGGGCTGCTGTTGCTGCCAGATGCATGAACTCAATGGGCACAACACGACATCCCATGGGTGGTCGGAAAGGTGATAGGTGCATCATGACAGAGAGAATGAAGCTTCAGACCAAGGGACGTGGATGAATTTATCTTGTAGTCCATAGCAAGCTCTTTTGGGTATACTGAATGCATGTTCTTCCCATTAAAACTCGGATAATTACTCCAAAAGACAATATCATTGATGTCCTCCTGGAGAGCCTGGTATCTGTTGGACTTGAATTGGAGGATAATGATATCGTAGCTATCGCTGAAACTCCCCTTGGTACTACTGAGGGTAGGATTGTGGCCATGTCTGCTATACATCCATCTGAGGAAGCCAAGGTATTAGCCCGTAAATTCGAGATGCTCCCTGAAATTGCTGAGCTAGTTATTCAAGAAGCGGATGAGATTCTTGGTGGAATTCCACATGTGGTTCTTACCATCAAGAACAACACATTGATGGCCAATGCTGGTGTGGACAAGTCTAATGTTCCTCCGGGACACGCCTCACTTCTACCTTTGGATTCTCGTGCAAGTGCTGCAAGACTGCGTGAAGAGATTAAGAGGCGACTAGGAAAAAATGTCGGGGTTCTGATTATTGATAGTCGTACACAACCTCTGAGACTGGGTAATATTGGAATGGCCCTTGGTGTTGCTGGATTCTATCCTGTCGCTGATGACCGAGGAAGAAAAGATTTGTTTGGAAATGAGCTGCGCATCACACGAAGAGCAATAGCGGACAATCTTGCTTCAGCATGCACAGCTGTGATGGGTGAATCTGATGAGTCAGTTCCAGCTGCTATCATCAGAAACGCTCCAGTAGAGTATGTAGATCAATCATTTGATTCAGCAGAGATGTGGATATCCCCCTCAGAATGTATGTATATGGCTATATTCGACGAATGGAGAAGAACCAAATATTCTTGACACGCTTAAAAATGATACGAGCTGACAATCTTATTTAGGCTGGGTTAAATGAAATCATAACGATAAACACGCGGTCCATGTTAGAAAGAATGAAAAGGTCTAGACTAATGCATGTTCCAATTGGTGGAGTATTGAACGGAGGAAATATTGTTTGACAAAGAAGACTGTACTCATAAACGTTGCAACAGCTGGAGCTTCTGGAGATATGTTCCTCTCAGCTCTAACAGATTTAATTGGTGAGAATAATGCTCTGCTTCCCGTTGCAGCCAGCTTGTTGATTTATGATCCATCTTTTCGTCTAAACATGACGTCACACACACATTCTGGAATCACAGGTCGCCAACTTCAAATAACACAGAATCCTGGAATCCGCCTTACCCCAGCTTCAATAACAGAAGTACTTCATTCAGTATCTGAAGAAATTGAACTATCGGAAGCTGGAAAGAAGATCGCTGAAAGAGCTCTAAATGAGCTTCTTGAAGCTGAGAGTAGAGCTCATAATAAACCAATAGATGAACTTCATCTTCATGAAACTGGCACAGTTGACACCGTTCTCGATATCGTAGGAACTGCCTACCTCCTTGAGAGAACTGGCCTTCTAGGTGAAGCTGAGTTTCTAGCAACTTCTGTCGCTGTGGGTTCTGGAACAATAGAAACAGAACATGGTCCACTAGAGGTTCCCGTCCCTGCAGTGGCTGAGTTGCTTGATGCAAACAAGGTTCCATATCACAATGGAGATGCAAAGACTGAGCTTCTAACTCCTACCGGAGCAGCCCTCCTTATTGCGATAGCAGACAAATTCATCGACTCCTATGACGATTTTGTAGCCAAGAATCAGGGTGTCGGTTTTGGTACACGGGACCTAGGCAATATTCCTAATATGATGTCCATCGTTGTTGGTGAAACTGTAGTATCTGAAGAGATTCCTGGTCCAACCAAAGAAGAACCGAAGAAGGAAAAACCCACGACTCCCAAAGAACCAAAGCCTAAACCTGAAGAGAAACCAAAAATGCTCGATGGTTGGAATGAAGATGACGTTATAGTCATTGAAACCAATGTTGATGATGTCGATGGTGAAACGATAGGCACATTATTTGATACCCTTCTTGCTGAGGGGTTAGCCTATGATGTGACCGTTATACCCGCAATAGGGAAGAAGAACCGTCCTTGCTACGTGGTCAAAGTTATTGCTGCCAAAGCTGGTTTGAAAAGTATTGCTGATCTGATGATAAAGAATCTAGGTACAATCGGGATACGTTACTCTACTTGGCAGCGACTCAAGGTCTCCCGCGAAACCATTGTTTGTAGTTTCACGATTGATAATAACGATTACATGGTTCGTGTGAAGGTTTCTCGAAGTGTGGATGGCAGTATTTTAAGCATAAAGCCTGAAGCTGATGATGTCCTCAGGGTGGCAAAAGATACAGGAATCCCTGTTCGTGAATTAAGACCACGGATTGCAATGCAAGCACGTGCTGTGACCGAGTAGACGGGTCAGTCATTTGCGAGAAGAACTGTTTGTTCTGAATCAATCTGTTTCTTTGCGTCAAGATACTGTACAGGTATGAGGCTCTCAAAAGCGCGTTTACAGAGTTTAGCGTAGGCCTCAGGGTCATATCTTGTGGATTCTCCGAACAATTCTAACGCGCATACCCTGCGCAGGGGATTCATAGAGTCCGCGGATGTCATCACATATTGGACCTTTTGGCCCGCATGTAGTTCCCGCCCCGCCTTTACCAGTTGCTGAGCAACCACTGCCGCTCGGGATGTGGCACGGTACTCGTGGGGATTTCGTGTGAGTGTGGAATTGAGAATCAGGTCTCTGAGGTCAACATCGTCATCATGGAGCCTTCTGATGTATTCCTGGCATACTGCATTCGCATTGGGCATCTGTTCGAGAAAACCTGCCTTGTTTCGGCCATGTGCAAGAGTCTTAATCATCTCTTTCTGACAGTCTCCGACATACAGGCATGTGTCCCGTCTACGGGTTTCAATTCCTCGTGTCTTAATTCCTCCATTTTTGTAGACGCCATAATACCTGTTCAATGGAGCATTTGAGGGGTGCAGACGGGAAGACGGGATGACCATCCATCTATAAACTCCTTTGGGGGACATGTTGATTTCAACTTCCTTTGTCACGCGTTCACAGAACTCCGCCACTTTTTCGTATTCGACTTCTCCTTCGGCCTGCAACCAGACTGAGTCAACAATGCCGTGAATCATCTCTAGTCCCATTTCTTCTCCAATCTCTTGAGTTCTGAGTAGGACATCTCTTGCAAATGCTGTGACTGCAGTATGTGCTTCCACACGTCCAAACTTTGCGTTCTTGAAGCCAAGATATCCAAAACATGAAACCAAGACCCCTTTCAATGTGTTCTGAACAAACTCGTACCTCTTGGCATTTTGACCATCCTCTATCAACTCCTTGAATTTAAACCGTCTATTGACAAGTAGTTCCAATGATTCCGACACGATTCCCCTCTTGCGAGTACAGATCTTGAAGCTCAGTTCTGGAACTTGAAGGCAGTATTCCTCGCCATAGGGGCAGCTAGTTCGAGTGCAAATGGTTTCTGGACTGATGTTCTTGTTGACCATGAGGGTTGGGTACATTGATGAGAAATCACACTCTGCTACATTTTCATAGATGTCTGGTCGTGGTTGAAGAATTAGTCCGCCTCGGTCGATGGCTGCCAGTTCATTGAGTGACTTGAGAAATTCTGGATTTCGTTTGACTGGTGGAATGAGGATATCCATCTTGAAGGCATTGTAGTATTGAACCGCCGCATTCACTGCACCAATTGTCATCCGTGAAACGCTCTGTGGTCGACCTAACGCGAGCCGACAGCTCTCCACGACACCCTCAAGTCCCACAGGCGAGAAGAAGTGCATGCCTGTCTTTCCTCTATCAATGTGAATCCTCCCGTTCAAAGTCACCTGTGTTCCTGACCTGTACACAATCCGGTTGTATTGCCAGAATGACTGCGGCTCTCTGTAAGTGACCCTTAATGGTGTTGCATCCCGCGAGAGTTGTAGTTCTATCCCATTGACTCCTGCGCGTAGACTAAGGTATCTAAAGATGCTCTCATCGCCTCTCCTTGTGGTTATCACATCAGGGTCAATCTTGTCTATCACACTCTGAAACCTGTGGAGAATGTTACTCTCTTCTAGGTCCTCGATACAGATTGTTTCTCCTCTATAGTAGACCTCAATGTGGTGTATCCTGTCCTCTATCTTGGGGAAGATCTGCTCAGTGTCTACGAACACCTCGAATCCCAGCTCCTCTAGCTCAGGAATCTCGTATTCAGGGTCCTCGCGCTCGTCAAGACATTCAACTTTGACAATCTCATCCCCCTTCAGCTCGAACTCGACACGTCCAAAGGCGAACATGTTCCTAGTGATGAAGAACTGGTGGACCGGATCAATATCCGCATGAAACACGGTAGCCCCGGGCAGTCTTTCGAGGTCTCCAGCCACCTCTCGTTGTGCATCTGGTGTAGTGAACACTTGCAGCACTGGAGTCATGGCAGTATCATAAACACTAGTGTATTTTCTTACAATCTCTGTGTGTACTACTTTGGGATGTTCCAAGACCGCACGCAGGACGTCATTTTTACTCCAATCTGCACTTCTCATCAAGTCTGTGCTGACATATACAGAAGGATGAAATCCCCGATAGGTATAGCCCTTGGTCTTTCCCTCGCTCTTAATCCAGAGGGTCAGTGCCTGTTTCTCTTGGTTCACGCTGCAGTCCAAGAGCCATCCAGTCTTTTTCATCAGTGGATGTTCTCCTCGATCTTTTCTTCTAAGACCTGAACCCTTCCCTTAATCTCATCAATCTCCCCGAGCATCTCCAAGATTGCAGAAAGCAGAATGACCTCAATGATACGAGGCGTCACCATCATTGTGCCTGCATCTGCGAACCCTCTTGCATAGTCAAAAATACGGTCAAAGCGTTCTCTCTGGGACGGCCTAAGGGTCCGCCTGAAGTCCTTCCATCTCGCCTCTTCAATCCTGACCGCATCTCTATAGGTGCGGACTGTTCGTCCCACAGGTCTTCATCCTCTTACTGGCGTTACCCCGCAGTACTAGAGAACGGTTTCCAGACTGTAGGGCCAGTATGCTACAGTCCAGCTGATTGTGGGTTTTATGGAACTCCCTAGTCCTTCCAAATGTACGAGTCTGAGGGGGACAGTCTCCCGAAAGTAAGACTCGCTATAACTCGTCATTGGCTGCCTTACGGTATGTTGTGTCTTTGCCATAGTCAAATGATGTGATTTCCTTTGGTGTAACATACACACCAATCCAGCTTGTAAGTTTGAATAGCCCCCTTTGATACACTACTGCCTCCTCATAGGGCATGTATCTCTTGAAAATTTCAAGTGCAATGTCCTCTATGTTGTCATTATTGATCTCCGCCTCCCCATAGATGATGACTCCTCGTGTTGGAGGGCCCTCGACATCTATTAGGAGGGTCACATTATTGTTTCTTTTGATATTTCTCACTCGCTTACCCGTAGCTGGTGTTCCGATGAGAAACTTACCATCAACGTAGTTGAACCACACTGGAACTGCATGGATTGTGCCATTCTTATTGATGCTGCAGAATCGTGCTATTTTTGCCTCTTGAAAGAATGCTTCCATCTCCTCCTTTGTCAATGGAGGTGCCTGTTTATACTCCATACATAAAACCTCATTGAGATCCTGTTCTTTATTTAGATAAGTATTTTCAGACACTATTACAAGCATGTTCAATCGGCATAGACTCAAATAGTGGAATTATCAAATAGCGCACTAGTATCCACTAGACACTTTACTATTCGGGTGACAAACTATGGTCACAGCTCTATTCAAGGTCGTTCTCATGGGAGATGGCTCAGTTGGCAAGAC
>CAZPWM010000087.1:0-13314 GCA_964590575.1 uncultured archaeon | reverse complement strand
CTTCTTGAAACCTTCCGATAAGGAAATCTACGAGCATTTCGAGAAAGTAGCTAGTAATAGTGACATTCCCATATTCGTCTACAATATCCCTCAAGTTACTGGTGTTCCTTTACATTGGACACTCATAGATGGACTGAGAGATATCGATGGCATTGTTGGATTGAAGGATTCAAGTGGCGATCTTGTGAATCTGACCACAATTTTAGTCCGGCGTCCCGAGAATTTCCAAGTGGTAGTTGGCCATGATGAAGTAGTACTTCCTGCACTCGCAACTGGCTGTGATGGTGCAATTCTTGCCAGTGCCAATGTATTTCCTGATCGTTATATCAAGATGCAAACAGCTCTTGCTAGTGGTGACTTGAAGGAAGCTTTGATTGTGCAACGAAGTATTCAGAGGATAGTCCGTATTTTCGTTAATCGTGGGGGCGGGCTTGCTGTCAAAGCCGCGCTCAATATGATAGGTGTGCCCGTTGGGCACGCGAGACCCCCGCTTCTGGAGGCTGATTCTCTTGGATACGATATGCATGACGAGATACGCATTTGTCTTGAGGATCTTCAGATGATTCCAAGAGGTCCAGTCGTTTTCAAGATGGGTAATAGATCTATAGAAAGTGAGACCTATCCTAAGGCTGTAGGAATGGTCCCTGATGTCATTAAGGACCTGACCTTACTCCATGGCGAAGCACTATTCGGTGGTGGCAACGATGTCGCACATGTCGACTTGATAATGGGTATACGCGATGGTCCCATGAGTGTGGCTCTTGAGAATGCAGGAAAAGTCACAGAGGACACGCATCAGTCGAATGTAATCAAGGATCTTGAGTTGAAAACGGTCTTTGCCCCGACTGTTACTATCACTTCGGAGCACCATAAGAAGATGGTGTATGAATTTGCCCAGAAAGGAGTATCTGATGCAATTCGACGAAGCATCACAGATGCAATCATTCCTGAAGAATTAGTACAAGACCTAGTCGTTGCAGTGAATGTCTTTGTACATCCAAGTGCGGTCAACACAACAAGGGTGCACATCAACAACTTCATAGCTGTGCGTCATGCACTACGGCGAGCCATAGAGGGTCGTCAAGGTGTTAATGAGATCATTGCGAGGAAGGACTCTGCGAGGCATCCCTTTGCTTACAATCCTTAGGTTGAGTAACTCACATTGAAGGGGTGCCTATCCCTGTTTGTCCAAGCATAGGATGCTAGAAAGATGAAGAGGAAGATAACAAACACACAAACCATCACTGTAACAAGCTTCATTCCTAGTATGTCTAGTATACCAAATGAGAAATAGAGATAGATCGTCAAAATTGAGATAATTGTCGCACTAAACATGCTCAATATTATATAACGTTTCCATAACTCCATTGACAACGCCATATTTGCTAATCATTTCCATGCTTGTGTAGCATTCTTCAAAATGTGGTCAACACTCGCCCCTTTTTATGAATGGCCATTTGTTAAGGCGAAGAATTCCTCCCTGTACTTGCGGAACTAACATTTTCACCTGTTTCATAGGGTCTCTTTTTGGGTTCTCGAGAAACTGCCATAAAATGAGTACTCGGGCTTTTAGAACAAGCTGGATTTGTTGGATGCTCCTATATATACTCTAAATGATATCATAGACTCAAGTCTTGCATCCCTCTTAGACTGTCGCACCACCACGCATCCGTCGGAGTACTAAACAATGGCTGAAACCTATATCATTTCCATGGGTGAGATTCCTTCGCGCAAGTTGAGGAAGACTGTCAAGGTCTTCGTCAAGGAGGAAGATGTATCCCTGTTCGATGATGATGGGCAAGAATTAGGAGTCACACTTGAAAAGAATCGGCTCATTTTGAAAACTGGCATATAACCAGATTCAAGATACGCCTACGGGTTTCCTACTATCACTCCAATGCCTATCTATGGGTTTCAGCCTAAATCCGACAATTGCTCTTTTTAAAAAGACGAGGTGGCAAATCTCAGCCTGCTCTTGGCTCGTCATCGCCGAAGCTCAGCCAGGGGTAACTGCCTCATAGAATTGCCACATGATGATACGCTATTGTTTTCCTATAAATAATCCGCCTTGGCCGGTGAGCCAGCAGGAACCTTCTTAGCAGGGCTGTGAAGTGGGAGATGCAGGAGTTGTATTTCATGGACAAGTCTCGGGTTCTAACCTTGTTGAAAGAACTAGTTGCAACTAACTCAGAGAATCCTAAAGGCATTACAAGAGAAGTCGCAAAAATCCTACGTGATCATTTGGATTCGCATAGTATCGCATGCACCCAAGTCGGTCTCCCGGAACGCCCTAATCTAATATTCTCAAGTCATGAAGGACAAAATGGTGACATCTTGATGCACGGTCACTTGGACACAGTACCCATTGGTCAATCAGAAAGTTGGTCTCATGACCCCTTCTCTTCAGAGATTGTTGATGGCCGTCTTTATGGGAGAGGTTCATGCGATATGAAAGGTCCAGTCGCAGCTCTTGCCGAAACCCTGATTCTCTACACAGAGGAACGTCACACAAAACCCCTTGTTGTTCTTGCAACTTCTGATGAGGAAACTGGCTGCAATGGAGCAGAAGTAGTAGCCAAAAGCGGCAAGTTAGACGGAATCAAATATGGTGTATGTGCTGAACCTACAAGCCTGCAAGTCCTCGTTGGGGAAAAAGGGATTTTCTGGTCAAAGGTCGTTGCTAAAGGTAAGTCAGCTCATGGATCCAGACCCGAGGAAGGAATCAATGCTATTCAAGCATGTATGGATGCGATTCGTCTGCTAACGGAAGAACCATTCCCCTATGATGCGGATGAGCTGCTTGGAAATCCAACAGTGAATATTGGTGTCATTGAAGGCGGAATGAAAGTCAATATAGTCCCAGATGCTTGTGAGGCACAGATCGACATGCGTATAGTGAAGGGTCAAGATCCAGATGCACTCCTTAAAGCAATGAATGCAAGACTCGAGTCAGCAGGACTCTCAGATAGGGTACAAGTGGAATACATCTATGGTAAACCTGCTGTATTAACCCCGGTCGATTCTGAAATCGTCACACTTACCAGAACTGCAGTAAAGCGAGTGACAGGAAAGAGTCCAACACTTAGTACTGCAACCTATGGAACTGATTGCTCTGTCCTTCAACCTGATGTTGGAATTCTGAATGTGATTTGTGGGCCTGGGTCGATAGAACAAGCACATCAACCTGATGAGTACATCACTCTGGATGAACTCTATCAATCCGTCGATATTTACTTAGAGATTGCTCGGAATTTTAGTAACTGACAGCTAGAGAGTCTCATCAGGAATAACCTTAAAGTTCCCATTGTACGAGGAACAACACACTGATGTTAATAAGAAACATCAGAGGGGCTTTCAGGAATGCAATTCACAGAGATTATCGATTTAATCCTTGAGTGGGTACTTAGCCCAATCTTTCTATTCGTAGTTGCTATGATTATTGTGGTGGTTGTAGCTCGTCGTGTATCAGGGCCGAGATCTCCATCAGAAGTCCCCGTATTAAGACAAATTCGTCGAATGGTTTCAGAAATTGACAAGGAAAAAGACATGACTGAACCTGCAGTACAATCACGTCAGGATATAATAATTAAGAAATTCAACTCTCAGATGCATGCTATTAGTCTTGAACCCAGCACAGACAGTGGCTATATCCCAGCTTCACATACTCCACTTGCCCGTTTTCTCAAAGAGCGAGGAGTGCACGAAGACACCATAAGTGCTATTCTTGATGGCTTGATGGAAGAAGAGAACGAAAAAGAAGTGCGAGCAATCATAGGAGCAGCTGCTGGCACATCTGAAGTTGATCTTACTGGAGCGGAGCTAGAAAAAGCTCAGGATTTGGCAGTAATTGAGTGGACAAATCTTCGCAGATCGAGAGAATCATAGGGGCCCTTCACATGACAGATCTCCTTCACATGAAAGATAATTATTCTAGAGAATTTGATGCCATTGTTCAGTTTGCTGGTGAGAACTACGTGGTTTTGAATAGAACTGCATTTTATCCAGAAGGTGGGGGTCAATCAACAGATGTTGGAATTTTGACAGATGGAGTCAGACGTGTCAACGTAAAAGAAGTAAGAAAGGTAGAGGGTGAGATTAGACACAAGCTTGATAGCTCTCCCTTTGTGGTTGGTTCAGAGGTTCATGGAGAAATAGACTGGGGTCGTCGTTACGAATGTATGCGTTTTCACACTTGCCAGCATGTGCTTTCAAGATATCTCCAACTGAACTATGGTGTGGAAACAGTTGGGAATATGATAACACCTGGAGAAAGTCGGGCTGATTATTCTCCGTTGGAGTCTTTTGATGAGGAGATGAAACGTAAGGTCGAAGAAGGAGTTAATGCGATTCTAGACCAAAACCTCGAAGTTGAGATAGTATTTATGCCGCGTATTGAAGCCATAGATTTTCTCAACCAACGTGGCTATCAGACTCGATATCTTGAGATGGTGCCGAAATCGGTGCAAGATTTCCGGGTTTTGATAATTGGTGATTATGATGTGGCATCTTGTGCTGGTACTCATGTCAAGAACACCAGCGAAATCGGACATATACAAATTGGAAAGTCCAAGAATGTTGGAGCTGGCAAGCGACGCATCTATTTCAAACTGACAGACTAGTACCATTATACATCACAGCCAAAGGTTTTATGCAACATGATGTTGAGTAGTTGTAGTGTGACGCAATATGAAGGCACTCGTGCTAACTGCTGGAGAAGGTCAACGACTCAGACCACTCACCACAAATCGCTCTAAGGCTATGTTGATGATTGCAGGACGTCCAGTTCTTCAATATATTATTGATAGTCTCGTCGAAAATGACATTCGAGACATCGTCATCGTTGTAGGTCATGGGCGTGAAGACCTTATTGATCATTTCCAGATGGGTGGAGACCAAGGAGTCAGGATTCGTTATGTGGTTCAACATAAGCAGGAGGGTGTTGAGCATGCTATTCTCACTGCGAAAGATGAGCTGGAAGGTGAGGATAACTTCCTTCTTGTTTATGGTGATGTCCTCGTTGAGCCCGAGATGGTCACTCGAACACTCAGTAATCACTCATCAATGGGTGGAGAAGTCACAATGCTAGTGACACTTGTGGAAAATCCTGAACAGTTTGGTACTGTGAAGCTCGGTCCTAATGGCATTGTGGAAAAACTAGTAGAGAAGGGTGGTCCTGAGAGATATGTCAGTAATTATGCGGTTGCAGGGGTTTCTGTCTTTAGCACTAAGATTTTGCCTCTTCTCGAAAAGCACAATGTCATGGAATTATCATTTGAGGAATTCATCAAAGGCGGAAACCAAGTTTCAGCAACTGTCTGGGAACGCGAATGGGCTGAGTTTACCTGGCCTTGGGACATACTCAAGGCAAATAGAATTGTGATGAACCGCATGCTCAAAGGCAAAGGAAGCTACATTGCGGAATCAGCTAACATTCATCCGACCGTAGTGATTGAAGGCTCTGTCTTTGTCGACTCTGGCAGCATTATACGTCCCAACACAACCCTGCGAGGTCCAATCTACATTGGTAAAAATGTCTATGTGGGAAACAACTCCTTGATTCGAGATTATAGCTGTTTGTGTGATGGTGTACGAATTGGCTATGCAGTTGAAATGAGGAACAGTATGGTCTTTGAACGGGTCAACGTTGGACGAATGACCTATCTTGCTGATTCAATAATCGGTGCTGATACATGCATTGAAGCTGGAGTTCAATTGTGGAACTGGCGCCCAGGGAGTGAACCAATTTATCTCAAACAAGATGGTGATAAAGTGCAGATTCCTCTTCGAAAGTTCGGAGCCATTGTCGGTGACAATGTGGTCATTGGGGTCAATGCTTCAATATATCCCGCTACTAGGATTGGAGAGGATAGTGTCATATCTGCTGGATGTGTAGTTCAAGAAGACATCCCACCACGCAGCCATGTTACATTAAAACAAAAGTTGGATATCAAAGAGCGGAAGGATCTGAAAGGATGTGACTAGTGCCTCTAGGTTTCTCCCCTGGTAAATTGTCCCAAGAAGACATCATTGGCGTATACATATGTGACGTAATCGCGTTCTATCAGTTTGATATCCGGATTCTGAACGTTCTGAGGTAACACGAATTGATGACCCTCAATAGTTAGAGTGGTTTTGCTCTCTTTATCAAACACAACGATATCATGACTCATCAAGATTGGACTCGGTACTTTTTTTGGAACAAGACCAAGTTCTGAGAGAAGTGTATCTAAATGCTGACTTTCTATACTAGTCAGTTGTGCTCTTATTGATCTATATCCTAGATACCTATCTCTTCCCCGCTGTATCAAATGGTCTTCGTACTTTCCTGCAAACAATCTTTCAACGGCTAGATAGGGCCCCAACCCTCGAGATATTGCATCGTTATCGGTTTTCATTTCATTTAGCCCTGACCCTCTCTGTGCAGGGTGACTTAGTTCATGTGAGATTAATCCCGTTATCCCAGATTCATGCCACGTTTTCACAGTATGATTGACTCTTATTGAAATCTCTTCTCTTGATTCATCCCATTGAATCTGAGCAAAACTTGATGTCTTTCCCCATGACATGATTACATTGGATTGTTGAAATTCAGGATATGCTGATGAAATAATGACCTCCACCAATGTAGAAAGATTCGGGATCTCAGCCAATTCGATAATGTCTCCGTTTTATTCGTCTAGAAAAGCGAGCAATGAGCATCTTTAAAAGTCAAACCCAAGTTTTTCGCCGTGAACCTAGTAACAGGTACCTAGGAGAGTAATTACTATCAGCCGTAAGAAGTGGGGCAAGTCAGCCACAAAGACCGAGAGAGTCATCAGAGATGCAATACCCAAGCCTGATGTTAAATCAGGAATCGATGAATATCTCAAGAAAGCAAAGTCCATCACATGCTATGATTTAGCCAATCGGTTCAATATTCGGATGAGTGTTGCCCGTAAGATTCTGAGAGAGAAAGAGATTGAGGGGATTGTTGTCCCCTACATACGAGAAGGCGGTTTTGTAGTTTACACTACACCCTCTGAATTAGCTAAGAGAGAAGGTGGAGCTCCAATAATGGTTGCTGATGCCCTTGAAGAGATAGCATCAAGCGTTCCCAAGGAACCTGTAATCACCGAGGAGATGGATCTTGCACTTGCTGCAGCATCAAGTGATGTGGTGAAGCCTAGCAAACTTGCCCGACAACGAAGGGAAGCTGGCGAGAAGAAGGAACGCAAGGATCTCAGACCAGAGGTCATCGTAGAACCGTTGGAAATCGTAGTGCCTAAACGCGAACCAGTCGAAGATATTGAGGAGCGAATACCAAAGAAGAAGGCAGCTCCTAAGCAAAAGCCCGCAAAGAAGATTGTAGAAAAAGCAGCTCCCAAGAAGGCTACGAAGAAGAAAACTGACGAGAAGGAAGCTCCCAAGAAAGCTGCAACGAAGAAAGTTGATGAGAAAGCAACTCCCAAAAAAGCCACTAAAAAGGAAGCTGAGACGAAGGAAGCTCCTAAGAAAGCTGTAACGAAGAAAGCTGAAGAGAAATCAGCTCCAAAGAAGGCTGCTAAGAAGGAAGCTGAAAAGAAGCCAGCTCCAAAGAAAGCTGCTAAGAAGGAAGCTGAAAAGAAACCAGTTCCTAAGAAAGCCGCAACGAAAAAAGAAAAAGAGAAGGCAGCTCCCAAGAAAACTACGAAGAAAAAATAGTGCTTCTGCAAATGGTTACATTTTCTGCACAGTCCTCATTAGCCTCAAAAAACCTGTCTAGTTACTTGCTAGATGATGTTAAAAAAGAATAGTATTGTCTCGCACTCTTCTATCAAGGACTTAATGAGCCTAGAGTGCGAGCCAACTTAATCATCATTGATATAACTTCTACTTCAGAGCGGAAATCTGCTTGTCAACATCTTCCAGCTGGGTGTCGAGCTCTGACTCTTTTGTTTTGTACTCATCTTCGGGTATGTATCCCCTCATATAATCAAAACGTAAGTCTGTCAACTGAGCTTTCAGTCTGTCTTTTTGCTGGAGCAGGAAATCCAATTGGTCGCTTCCCTCAGCTGCAGCAACATCGACAGTAGCAGGAGTTGGTTCAGGCTCTGGTTTTTCAAACACTGGCTCAGTCAGGGGTTCTGGAACTGGCTCAGGGGTAGGAATAACCTCCGGCGCGGGCGCCGGTTTAGGAATTGGAGCCGGAGCCGGAGCGTCAACTTTTGGGGCTTCTGTTTTGACGTTCTCCATCTTTTCCATGTTTTTACGCAGTGTGTCGATCTGATTTGCTATCTCGGTGAAGCTGTCATTTATGGTTTGATTAATGGACATCTTCATCTTAGCGAAATTCTCAGCCAAGTTATCAGCTAGCCTCTTGGTCTCCGCAACATTGTCTGCGAAGCCTTCAATTTCCTTGAGTTTTGCCATAATACCTTCTAAATCAAAGGACATGATAGTCACCTATGGGCCTATTATTCGTTACCTCGTCTTGTTTGACTCTTAACCTTTGCCTTGATGCATATAGACCTGATTCAAGGCACTGTATCACTTTTTCTTGAGGGTTTAGGCTGCTTTTGCTTCAGCTTTGCCTTCAAGTATGGCTCTTCGAATAATAGAAATGAGTCTATCTCTGTATGAGATGTCAATGGCTACGAGTTCATAGGTTGGAATTCCTAATATCTGGCCCACTCTTTCTGGCGTCAAAGCTGTGGGAAGATCCTGCTTGTTAGCTATGCCAATCACTTTCGCATCAGGAACCTCATCCTTCACAAGTGTCACCAGTTTCTTACTCCTCAGAACATTCTCCAGAGTACTGTCAGTGACAATAATTACAACTTGGGCATTTGCTATCATTTTCGCCCAAAGTATGCTAAACCGAGATTGCCCCGCCAGGTCCCAAAGGACGATATTTGCATTCTCTACTTCCTCTGGTAGCTTCTTGATTGACACACCAATCGTGGGGTCATGAACTAGTGGAAGAGTTTCTCCTCGGAGTAAATGAAGTGTTGTAGTTTTTCCCACACCAGCAAATCCTAAGATAGCTACCTTGACCATTGTGACTGCAATCTCATCCACTTTCTCGTCAAAACCATCCAGCGGCTGATTGGCAGCAGCTAGATTAGCATAATCTCGCATAAAAGAGTCAACGAGCTGCCCCATCTTCTCCTCTATTTGAGAAGCATCATCTGCCTTATCTGCAATAAACATGAAAGTGAAAATGCTCCTTTGTGCGAAGAAGATACGCGAAACCGCTACATTCATGAACTCCGTTTTATTTTCAAGATCTACAGTTCTCAAGAAGTTTGTAAGATTCACTAGAAACTCAATAAGGTCTGCTTTGGACTCACTTTTGGCATAATCCTTGGAGTAGAGCATATTCCCCTGTTCACCAAGCACATAGACGCTTCTGATCATTCTGGTTCACCGTAATTCTGAATCAAGAGTTCAAGGTGTCTCCGTGCAACTTGAGATGTTATTTCTTTCTCTGTTACCTTTTTCCTTATCACCGGTAATATATATTCAGGGATGAATGACTCAATTCTGGGGTTCGTTAGAAGAGCCCAGAGTCCCTCTTCCTCAAAGTGAACAACTACCTTTTCAGATTCCAGTGACCAAAGCACCTTCTCCACAATAGGCTCCGGAAGGGCTGTCTTCAATGAAATCTCTGATGCTGAAAGTGGTTCAGCTCGTAAAGAGTCGAGTACCATATAGTTCAAACTATCCGCAAGGAGGACTGAAATTTTCTCTCTGTCCTCGAGAATTGGCGAATTGGGATCATTGACAATTATGGTCGGATTGTACCCCTTACTCGGGGGTGGAGGAGAGAAAAAGGATGCTACATACTCCTTGTATTTTCCAGCAATGCCTGGTACTGTCTGAGAGGCTCGCTTAATTGATTCAACAGGAGGTGCACGATAACCAAAGATATCCTTCACAAGAAATACCATCTCTGCTGTTTTTCCAACTAGTTCCACAGCAACAACTCCTGTACTCATCAGAGGTGCCATTGCTTCACGAAGATCCACTTCATCTTGAACTTGATTCTTTAGCCAGATTGAGAGCTTAGCGGCTTTCTCCACTCCTTCGGATTGCATTCGTTCGAGAAGGAGTGCTGAAGACGGAGTAAGAAATATCTCAGCAAGTTTCTGTTCCTCGCTGGTCTTCTCAAGAATACTTCCTGCTTTGACTATCTCTTCGAGATTTATTGATTCTGCATCTTCGCTCATCAGTGCAAGAATGAGTCTTCCTGACCCAGAGAGTCCTTCAGTGACACTATCGAACTCTTCTTCTGCTCCGAGAATAGTGCAAACCATCCACTTTGGATATTGTGGGGAACTAAAGATTGCAATTCTCAAACCTTCTATTTCTGCTAGACTGAGATTTTCTTTACTCTCTCTCTGCTGTTCGTAGAAGATAAGGTTCAGAATCTTCTCATTGAGTGTCAGTGTTGCGGGGTATCGTTGTTCGACAATGAACCCCTGAAAATCATCAAGCTTTACCACAAATGTCGCTTCTGGCATATGCCGTCCCAGTTTACGGGGGTATAGCTTCGCATAAATGTTTGACTCTCATGTAATGCCTAAAGATGTTTTTCGTGAAATTCTTTATTTTTTCGTTCTCTTTCAACATGAATCAGACAAATAATATCTCCATTAGGATTCAGTATCCAACAATTTTCGCAGACGACTTCCTGACATTCAACACAAGTCCCAATATGTTGATGAAAAGACACAAGCTGTTTCGATTCGGACCCTGCGCTATGCGTCTTACAAAATCCCTGTCCACATTGTTTACAAGCTATAACCTGCTCCTTCTTACAGATGCTACATGACTGATTCACTGAATTGTTCAAACTATCATCTTCCATCACGGAATCTCCTTTATCTAATTGTCGTTGAAACTCTGGGCATACTGGATTGTTACAAGACCCAATGCCTTTGTATTTTCCACAATGATTACACATTGGGAGTAGAAAAGGATCTTCTCTTTTCATTTTCATGCTCCATGAAGTCTTCAGTCTTAGAAGAAGCGCGTTCGTAACTGTATTTGTCTATGCAAAAGAAAGTATGAAAAGCATTCCCATGACTTCAACAATGGGAATCACGATGGACCTAGACCGCTGGAATCTCATTGTACCCTCCACTGCTACGAGGCGCCTCCAGTTAGCAGGCGGTCAACCAATGGAGCAAGCTATACCAGAAGATTATGTTGTAGCAGGTATGGTTCTAAGAGCCATAGAACAACGGGACGGTCGTGAACTCGAATTTATTTTGAAATGCTATTTGCCAGTGGCCATCGCTGAGTCTCCGTTTCCCAATAGAAGCTATCTAGTTGAACTACTCGGTCTGACGAGTGAAACAATGATAAGTCATAGAAGAATCAATACAGAATCGACTATTGAGGCACTTGAGTCCAGTCGGGATTTCAACACCCTGTTGAAATGCGTCAAAGCAGCACGTAGTTTAGTAGCATCATTAAGAATCACTGAGCGGTCCACATTGCTAGGCCTGATGAGCGGTCTCATGGCCCGAGGTATTGCTCAAGTTCTTGAAAGACCTCTTCGTAATCAGATTGAGGATTATGAGATTATTCTCTCTGGTCTTTTGAAACAGGCAGAATTCAAGAATTCAATTGATATCATCCAAGAAACTGCATCGGCATTGAGCTCTTTTGAAGAAAAAATGACACAACTTATTGAGCTCATTGCAGCTAAGGTTGAGTCAACTGTAGAAAAGAATGAGGCCGAGTCAGCACCAGTTCTTCATAGATTGGAACTACGGATTGAATCGTTACAACAGCAAATTGAAAATCTTGAATCTGAACTAACTAAAATTGCAGCATCTTCCTCTGACACTAAACAGATTCGAATGAATGAAATCAAGAAGACATTATCTGCGCGCAAAGTTGCACTGGAGCGGGATGAAACTAGAAGAAACGATATTCGATCCACTATCCAAGGAACTTCGCGAGACCTTCTTGTCGAGCAAGACAATCTGAATGCTGAATTCCAAGCTGCAACAAAAACAATTCATGATCAACTTACTCTAATTCTTGATACATCAGTCCCAATATCTACAGAGAATGTGGATGATAAAGGAGCTCTAATTCTACTACCCTTTTTCCTTGCTGGTTTCTCTAAGAAAGGACAACTGCAAATTGAAATATATCCAATCTCTCAACTAATCACTAATGGGGAGAAGGTAAGCCGCCGGCGTGACTTTGTTGATAGATTCATAAGTCCGTCACGGGCTCTAGATGCCCTCACTTCATTGTTGAGTGAGAGAGCAAACAATGATGTTGCACTGAGAAAGTTCATTCGTGAATCCTCTGAGAATTTTAATTTGCTCGCTGTCAAACAGTCTCGAGACCTCATATCTGAGGGTGCTAACTCACTGATGGGCGATGGTTTGGTGAAAGCTCCTCTTGTTGATGAACTAAAGAGCATCATTTCTGGAATCCCTGAAGCGAAAATCAAAAAACGATTGAAGCGTCAAATTACTCCTCTCATTGTTGATGGCTCTCTATGTCGCGTGAGGTTTCACATACAAAATGAAGCTGGCCGACCAGTTGTAGGAGCTGACCTAAATCTTGGAGCTATTTTTGCAAAATCAGATTCCAAAGGCGCAATAGTTGTGTCGATTCCTATGAGCAGATATGAAGGACTTGTTCGAGCAGCTGGATATATCGATAAATCCGTTGAATTTACAATCACCTCTGCAAGCGATGTAGCGATTCCAATAATGTTGAATTCATTATCACACGAGGAACAACTTGCGGCTAGGTTGGATGAACTAGTTGATCGGTCTCGACGCCTTGATATGATTCGTGAGCGATTGTGGACCGCATTCGAAACTCAGGGAAGTACCCTCCTGAGCATCCCTGCATATCGGACCGCACTTGTTGAGTTGCTTGTTGAATTAGGATACGAACCTGAATCGTGGATAACTGAAGCTAAGAAGAAATCTGGAATGGTCAAACGGCTCCTTAAGAGAGATGACCGGACTGATGGACTAAGACGCGATATCCTAAGAATGGCTGAAGAATCCAAGAAGTTTGGTGGAATTATGCTTTTTGCAGAACTCCTTGTAAGACTGGATAAATCTGGTTGGGGCACGCACGCTAAAGAGATTGAGAATATCATTGAAGATATGACCAAGGAGGGCTTGATCCAAGGTCTCTCTACAATAGAAGGTGGCGCCCTTCTTGTGGAGTTTGTGCCTGTTGCTCTCACTGATGATCCCCAAGAAATATTGAGTCTTGCAGCTACTAAGGATGGGCAACTTAGTATTGAGGACGCAGTTGTGGGGTTGAGTTGGAAGGAGGAACGAGTGAGAAATGCCCTTGAACTTCTGG
>CAZPWM010000086.1:0-13515 GCA_964590575.1 uncultured archaeon | reverse complement strand
AAAAACATTCATCATTGCAGGCACTTTCATCTCAAACATCTACATGTTCGAACCGTATTGGAATGCGCCGGAAGTGACATACCTTCAGATTATTACTACCCCTGAAACTCTTGAAACACTGTTTGAAGCATTGCCACATGATGACAGGTATGGAATACAAAAACGCATCTGGGTGAAGTTTGACAGGACAGGTATTGTTCAAAATACTGCTGAAATGATGATAGAGTCCCTAACCAATGTTAAGAAGCAGATCGAACAAGAAACCTTGCCCTATGGAGTCATTAATTATGATTCCTTCAGATTAAGGGATGCGGTTACAGAATTTGCAATCTGGTCATTAAGTGTCAGAGGGATAGCTATTGCTTTTTCAATCCCCTCAATAATAATGGGGGTGATGTTAATCCAATACAACTCCAAACTCCTGTCTGAAGAACAACGAAAAGATGTTGGCACCATCAAGACCAGAGGTTCATCAGGGATACAGGCATTCTCTTGGGTCCTAAGTAGTGCAGTCACAACTGGTATAATTGGAAGCATCGGTGCTATTTTCACAGGCGTTTTAGCGGCAGTCCTTTCAGGTTCTGTAAGGGAGTTACTTGTGTTTAATCTGGATCAACTCTCAGGATTCACAATGCTTCTTCAGCCAATTGCCATAATCATTGTCTTCTCTTTCTCATTTATAGTTGGTCTTATTGTGGCTTTACCATCAGCAGTGAAGGCTCTGCTAATGACACCAACTGAAGCTCATAGTGCTCTGGAAGGAGAGATTCTTACTCAATCAGAAAAGATGGGTAGTCCTGCAATTGATATGCTGATTGTAGGTATTACAGGATATCTTCTGTTGCGGATGATGGTTCTTTACGCAATGACTGGTCTTTCAGCAACAGCATCTACATTCTTCGCTGCAACAATCATTCCAATGATGGCGATGTTTCTATTTTTCTCTACCCGAATGTTATCAAGAAGCACTGCAGCAATAAAATCAAAGATTCTTTCTAGGATAAAAAACCCATCTCTGATTGTAGGTACAAGACTCATCTCAAGAACAGTACATATGTTCAAAAAATCTGAAGCGACCGGAACAATGTTTATCGCGATGGTCTTTATAGCTGGTCTATTTGCTTCACTCTCAGCTACAACTGGAAGTGAACATATGAAACATCTATTTTATTTTGAAACAGGAGCGGACATTGCTGTGGATGTTGATCCAATCCTGAGTAATGTCACCATGGATCTAATTCAGAATATAACCGCAGTGAACGGAGTTGCTCAAGTCAGTCCTATGCTTCGAGTTACAGGATACGTTCAATACTGGAATGCCTATGCTTATAGTGGTGGAAGCAATATCAATCGTTCAATCTCAGTGTTTGGAGTCCAACCAGACACATGGATCGAAACAGCATTTTGGCTTGACTACTTCACATCGTATAATGTACCGCACGTGTCCATTCCGAAATTGAGTGAATCAATTGAAAATGGCATCAACATCATTACAACATTTAAACCAGTGAGTCATTTTACAGTGGACCCAATCACACGTATAGCCATTCCGCAATACTCACCATTCCTTGATTTGCAGGTCTTTAGCTCTGATTGGTATAATGAAACAGAATGCACAATTATCGATATCATGAAAAATGGTCTAGATGGATATCAAACCTACTTCCCAGGTGAGTCAGACTTATCTGACTTTCTTATCATGGATATTAGCCTTTTACATAACTGGATTAACACAACACAGGTCACAAAATTTTACGTTGATCTTGAACCAGGAGCCAATTATACACAAGCAATGAATGACATCTACAGGATTGCACCATTTAGTTTCAATTCTGTTGAAGCTGCACAAGAATCGATTGACGAAGTTCTAGATTCACGCGCGACTCAGTCTATCTTTGGAGCATACACGCTCAATATCATTTTCTCACTCATCTATCTTACATTTGGAATTGTAATTGTCACAACTGTAAGAGTTAGAGGTCTGAGAAAGCAATTCTCCGTTCTCAGGGCACTTGGAGCAGAAAGAAAATCGATGGTAGTTGCATCACTTGTTGATTCATCTACGGGATTGTTACTTGCTACACTTATTGGTGGAGGTATCGGCACAGCACTTGCATTCTTGTTGAAAGAAATCCCTATGTTATATATAGGAATAGCAACCACTCAGTTGTGGACAAGGCTTCCTGTGAATCTAATAGTTCCATGGTTATTACTTTCAGGAGTAATAGGTACAGCTGTAATAGTATCGCTCTTAGCTACCTATTTTGTTGTATCTCGAGCATTAAAAATCAACATCGCAGAGGAAATTCAATACACAGGGTGAATATCATGTCAGAAAATCTAGATGAAATCGCAGATGAATACAAAATTGTTGTCAGAGACCTGATGAAGGTCTACAAACGAGGCCAAAAAGAGGTCATTGCCCTCAGGGGTGTTGATTTTGAAGTTAGCGAAGGCGAGTTCCTTTCAATAATTGGCCCAAGTGGTTCCGGAAAATCAACATTGCTTAAAATGCTTGGTGCTTTGGATAGACCTACAGCAGGAGCAATTTTGTATGATGGGCACAGTGTTTCGATTCTGGATGATAGAAGATCAATGCTATATAGACGACAGAAGGTCGGGTTCATCTGGCAGGTCGGCAATTTAGTACCAGGCCTTTCAGCCTTCAAAAATGTCACCCTACCTATGAAACTCGCGGGGGCTCCAACAAGACTATCTAACGAAAGAGCGAGCATGCTGCTTGACACCATGGGACTCGGTCCTAGAGCTAATCACAAGCCAAATCAGATGTCAGGAGGCGAGAATCAGAGATGCGCAATCTGTGTAGCTCTTGCCAACAATCCAGAACTTCTCCTCGGAGATGAGATCACCGGTGAGCTAGATAGCGAAACAACTGAGATGGTGATGGAGGCTCTGAAGAAGACAAACAAGGAATTTGGAACTACTGTCATTAATGTCACTCATAACCCGAGAGTTGCAGAATATGCAGATAGAGTTCTAAGAATAAGAGATGGGCTCATCGAAGGTCAGAAACACACGCTCTATGGCGATATCAGTGAAATCGATGCAAAAGGTCGAATGGTGATTCCTGAAACTATCAGACGCCTTGCAGGATTAAAGAAACGTGTTGTGTTGAAAGCCACCTCAGAGGGGCTCCTCATCAGCCCATTGGACACTGGAGAAGAGGACAATAATAATCAAGCTACGCAATAATGTCAAGATTCTAGATAAGACAATGTCTTTATTGCAGTGAGCCCGAAACTTGTGTGTGGTTCCTATGAGCTTCACCGAAATGCCTTGGTCATTCTATGCAACACTAGCATCATTTGGAATATTCTTTGCCAGTCTGAATATCTACATTCTCACTCTCTGGTTAGCACACCCCATGGCAAGTCCATTGTGGTTGATTGGCGTTGTTGTTGGTGCATTGTGCTTAGTGTATTCTGTACATATGGTAAGGATTCACCAAGCTGAGCTGGTGGAGCGGAAACGCCAAGAGTCGCTTTCGGAAACTCTCAAGGATTAAGGTCTAAGACGAAATCTACGAACAGCAAAGACAACAACAACAACAGCTGCGATAAAACCGCCTCCGATTATGACCACGAAGATTGGAGGAATTATCACAGGAACAGGTGTTGTTGGGTCAGGTGTGTCAAAGACTCTCAAGGATGGATCTCCAAACAATGTTACTTTTGAAGGATGGTGATAACTTGCCACATCAGCCCAATCTGATGCATATAGAGAATGCTCACCTCGCCCATAACCTTTTGCAGTTAGAAAAGACTCTAATGCCTCATTCCACATATCTCCAAGAATATTTCCTCCACCAGTATAAGCATCAACGAAATATCTGTTGAGATCATTCACATAATTTTGTAGGACCTCAACTCCCCCAATATATGCTACTGCTCCACTTGTGTTATCTTGAACAAGAAATCGTTCTGCAATGCACCCTGTATCAATAGATTGCAATGCGAAGGGTCTTGGAGCAAGATGGACTTCTATTCCGTGAAACATTCTTAGAGGAAAGATGTTCCCATTGTTACTTCCAACTTGGTCTGTTCTAGTCGCATCCTCATAGTCATGCCACGGTGGTATTATTGCGTATTCAGCTGTACTGCAAGATGCTGCGAAAATTATCGGATACATATCTTTGTTCATGAGATTATCAAAGGGATCAATCCGATCATATCTATTGAATAGGACAATGTCATCTTTTCCATCTGCGTCGAAATCTCCAATAGCAGGTTGCTGATTACCGAGGCAAAACTGTTCATGCCAGACACTGCAAGCACACCAACCTATTCCATCAGAGTTGAGTACATAGACATCACCAAGTTCCCAATTGGTGCCTGTTGCATCTGATCTTTTCCCTCCAATCCTTGAATCTCTTAGAAAGAGGATGAGGCTATCGTATCCACCACCTTGGCAATCAGCAGAGAGGACTCTTGCTGTGCGGGAGATATCACCTGGACAGAAGCCACCATAATTGAAGCTAGTATCAATCTCCATCAATTGACCATGAGATATGGCAACCCGCACATTGCCTGAAGAAGCATCAATCAGAGCTATATCCTCATTGTTATCACCATCATAATCACCCACGACAATGTTTTCATTTGCACCTATTCCATCAAACATTGTTATTATTGGTGTAAAGCTAGTTCCTGAAGAACGGGCAACTTGAAACTGAGTGCCATCTCGATAGGCGATGTCATAGAACATATCACCGTTGAAATCGCCAACATACCAAGAGGAGGAGCTTGTAAGAAATCCAGTCATCCATGTTGATACTGCTGTAAACCAAGGATTTCCAGCATTCGCAGTACAGACATATACATCTCCACTCGTTATGTTCACTTGAACAACATCATCTCGTGAATCGCCATTGAAGTCACCAATTTTGGGAAAACCTGGATTTGCTGCAAAAAATGGATAGAGATCCCAGCTATATTCGTATGGATTGATGTAGTATCCTGATCCATAGGGGTCTATTGATTGGGCTGTGTGAAGAGTTCCATTCCAGTCAAAGAAGTAGATGTCAGATGCGTTATCGCCATTCATGTTGCCAACTGAAGGATATCCAGATTTTCCAAAGCACAATGCAGATTTCGCGTTTTGGGATGTGTTGAACTGAAAGCCTAAGGAATGAGATACCCAGATGCTGTAATCATAGGAATCAGGCCCAAAAGAAGGGAGATGGCCAGGACTTCCATGACCTGCAAAGTTGACATAGCCCTTACCATAGTTTAGTTCATTGGTGATTACAATATTATTTGGTCGATAAGTGTAGGGTCTTGGGAGATTTAGCAAATCAACATCATACAACAGTTTGTTCGTCATCCCAAAAGATGCGAGGTCAGCTTCTATATCCTGAGACAAGGGATACTGGTCAAGGTCATTCACACCATTGGCAACTATTAGCGAATTGGTCAGCCAACCTGGAGATTGAATGTCAGCATTAGTTTCATAACTAATCACTTTGTCAACATAGTTCCTGGCTTCCTCTAGTGTGGAAGCTGGTACTCTTCCAACAGCAACATCTGGATACATATCCAAACGGTCATAATTAATAGGTGCAATCCCCGTGAATTTCCAAGCGCCTAGTAGTTCACCAAAGTAACCATTCTTATCAAAATCCCAATCAGCAAAATCTTCACTAGCGTTATACACATCCGCATAGTAAAGATCAGACGCGCTGAAAACTATGTCAGACGAATCGATTTTGTCTGGCTCGGGAGTGTGACAGTTCCAGTCCATAGTTAAGTATCTCACCGGAAATACATCACTATCACCCATTAGGAGGACATATTTAATTCGATAACGAATTAACCAGTCTAAAATTCCTAACTTAATTTTCTCTGGCAAATCTACTCCTGTATAGTGAGTAAGCTCCTGCCAAGTGACGACTGCAGACCTCATCCCAGTGCTGTTCTTCCAAGAGGCTAGACGCTCACATTCTGAAACAAAATCTTCGTGCGTTATTATTAGAAGGTCAACAGGCTCAACATATTCCTGAGCTGTGACTCCGAGACCTAGTTGAAAGATAAGGACTGAAATTGCAACAAGGCACGCGATTGTTTTCGGTTGGATGATTTTTCCCAAAGGTCCACACTCCCTCAAGTGGAACTAGAATGAAGAAATTAATTTGTATCAGTCTAAGTATCCATAGTTACATCTTCGCATATTCCTATGCAAAAGTAGGTTATAGCAATTTCGAAAAAATCAGAGTACTTGATGGAAGAAAGGATTGGTATATCCTCAATGAAAGTAAGGATATGCCCCCCCTTCTTCAGATGTCTTCTGATTATGGGAATATTCGGCTTACAGTTCTCGGGAAGGGAATACAATCTCGAATGTGCTCGAGTTCTAACATCCAAGTAATTATTCGATCCATTCCTACACCAAAACCGGAGTGTTGAACGCTCCCATACCTTCGGATATCGATATACCACTTGTATTTTTCTGGATCATCACCGATTCGTTTGAGATTGTCAATAATGAGTTGAGCATCAGTTTCACGCTCACTTCCACCAATCACTTCTCCGAAACCTCGAGGGCCTAATAGATCGCTGTTCTTGTAAGTGCGGTGATCTTCAGGATTATCCTTCATATAGAACGACTTAATCTCTTTAGGATAATATTCAACAAAGAGAAAGTTATCACTATCTTTAGTTAGAAATTCCTCAGCTTCGCTTCTGATGTCCTCTCCCCATTTGATATCGATACCACCTTTTTGGCATGTTTCAATTGCCTCAGCATAGGTCATTCTATCAAATGGTGGATTTACATTTAGAAGACGTTTAGGATCCACACCAAGCTCTGTGAGTTCAGGGAGCCTATTTTTGGCAACAGCGTGACACATATAGGTAATGAGCTCCTCTTGTCGTTTTAGGTTGCATTCATGGTCACACCAGGCCTCTTCAACTTCGAGATGCCAAAACTCTGTAAGATGCTTTCGAGTTCTTGACTTCTCAGCTCTAAACGAAGGTGCAAGAATAAACACTCTCTCCATCGCGAATAGCTGGGGCTCAAGATGCATCTGACTGGTCTGAGTAAGGTATACTTTTTTACCAAAGTATTCCACTTCAAAGAGTTCAGATCCTTCTTCACCCATTGTTGAAACGAACATAGGTGATGTGGTCTCATAGAATCCATTCTTCCTTAGATACTCTCGAGCTGCTCCAAACACCTCATCCCGGATCTTCAAAACATTGGTGAGCTTGCGTGATCGCATCCATAAGTGGCGATTATCATTCAGGAACTCGATGCTTTGCTCTTCTGTAATTGGAAAATCCTCAGCAAAATGGAGGACATTGAAATCATCAACCTGCACTTCGAATCCGCCCTCAGCTCGATTGTCAGCATGTACAATGCCTGATAAAGTCACGAGGGATTCTATTAGCATTTTCTCAGCATCAGCGTATTGATCTTCACTGACAGCATCTTTCTTTACCACAGTTTGAACGACGCCAGAAGGGTCTCTTAGAAGGATAAAGACCATCTTCTTTTGCTTCCGGATCCGATGGACCCAACCGCGTAGGTGGACTTTCTGACCTTCGTGTTTTCCTTCAAGCACGTCACCGACGTGAATATAGCTCACTGTTTTCACCTAAACACAACATCACAACCAAATGAAGCTGTGATTCTTTTGACCTCTCAGGTTGAAGATAAAAGGCTGACGGCCTTCGCGGGCCATCATGCAATCTAACGATATCTCACAAACCAGATTATTCCTATAAGAGCTAGTACTCCTACCGAGATAAGAGCTGCTGAGGTGAGGTATACCATAGCGGTTGAAGCAGAAACATATACCTTCACGGTAGATTCAGCCATATTACCTCCGAGGTCATAGACCTTCAAAGTCACATTGTGTTGCCCTTGGAGTAATCCTGAGAAATCGAATTCAATGTTTGAGGTTGTCCAGTCTGCAGTTTGCACAAGCTCACCATCAACAAGGATAACATAGTAATCCTTGGAATCGTCAACAGCTGTCCAGTTGTAGACTTGGTGTCTATCTCCTTGTGCATAGTATATGTCTGCAGGAGTGAAGGTGATCACTGGAAAAATGGTATCTTCAAGAACAGTAACCAATACGCTGTTCATTGCATTGTTTCCGCTTGTGTCATTTACATAAAGTGTAAAATTATGGATTCCAATAGAAAGACCATCAAGACTAATTCTGATGACCGGTTCATCAGGATTGATTATTCCATTTGCAAATGGCTCGTCGTTGTCGTGAACTTTATACATATTTGGATAATCGTCTGTGACATTCCAAGAAAGTGAATAGCCTGTTTCCGTGAAGATGAATTCTATTGGATCAGGTCCTTCAATGACGGGGGTCACATTCTCATAGAAACGAAGTGAAACAATATCCTCTGCGAAATTCATGTTCTGGTCAGTAGCAACCAGCTTGATCTCGTAGTAACCAATAATGAAAGCAGGGAATGAAGCACTCACGTTGTATACATAGTCAAAGGTTGTGTTTACCCAAGAGGTTGTGATATTGAGAATACCATCAACCCATACTTTGATCGAGCTTGGATGTTCATCTTCGACGGTCCAAGTTAGGGTTACATTCTCTGTGTCAATCAAGACTTGAAGATCATCAGGCCCAGTGATGATTGGGTCTCTAAAATCTGAAGCAACTGCAGTTAAATCATAGGAGTAATTGCCCAGACCAACTGGTTGTCCCATGTAGCTTACAGTCCAGTTGATGTATTCGACAGGAAGGTCTACAAAGATCACAGTACCATTTGTGGGAGTAACCTTTGAGTCGTATAATGAACCATTTTTAAAGGTCACCTCAACATCTGCGCCCACAATAGGAAACAAGCTAGTTTCATAGTAAGTGAAGATTTCCATATCAAGATATTCAGGACTTCCAGTTAGTGCGCCAATACTCTGTTCTGGTGTGGTGCATAGAAGCTGTGTGCCATCGGACTCAACAGTCCCAAAGTCCAAAAGATAACCATCATAGGTCGGATCGCCGAGTACCGAAACCTTCCATGTGTAGTTATCCTCCGGGAGATTTGAAAAATCTGCTCGTCCATTCGTCACTACAGTCTGCGCCCAAATCGAGTTGTCACTAGTACGATGGATAGAAAAGTTAAGGTTTTGAGCAGGTCTACCTTCAATGTCAGTTAAGGTAGCATTTAGATCGTCGTCGTCATTTTTCCAATCGAGATTGCCGAATAGAATCGCAACAATAACTTCCGGACCATCGGATAAAATCTGACCAGTTTTTTGTGGAGTGACTGTATCGGATGGATGTGAAACGTTCCACTGATAGATACCCTGTGGTAAGTTGGAGAACCAAGCATAACCGTTTCCATCTGTGTCATCTTCAAAACCTGTGAAAAGACCAGTTGTTACGTTGTAGAGTCGCACAGAAGCGCCATTTAGGGGCACTGAACCATTCCTGACTCTGAACTCAAAGTCATCATCATTGAATGCTAGTAGGTTGTTATAGACTCTTACATCCACAACGTAGTTGGTCGCAGCTGGTTCAAATGATGTCTCTAGGATTGCATTTGAAAATAGGGTTTCATTAAATGCAACTGGGGTGGCTATACTAACCACGAATAGAACCAAGAAGAGAAATGCAAACGCTTTGTGTGTCTTGCTCATCCAACGTCACTCTCGATAGGACAAGAGACGGACTATCCTTTAGCCATCTCGACTCTTGGCGGCGTCGAACCTTCGGCGCGCATAAAAGGCTTTTCATAGTTTAACTTCGGAACTATAGTAAGAGAACAATCCTTATGACTGATAGTTAATATGATTGAATCAACCGATGAAACTGGCTTGTTTATAGCGCATAAGACTAACGTTTACTTCAAGATAACATTCTCTCATCTAGCCAATCAAATAAGTCTGCTATGACTTCATCACCACCTTCCTCTTGGAATGGCTCGTGATACAGACCTGGATAAAGTTTCCATGTTTTGTCCTTAGAGGCAATGTTGTCATAGAATTCCTTGTTTCGTTCAGGATCCACAATCATATCATCTCCAGATTGTTGAACAAGAACAGGCACAGTAACCTGGCTTGCTAGATTGAATCCTTCTTCACTCGCCTTGAGTCCTTCGACGCCATAACGGGGAGTAGCTTTGTCGAATCTGAGAGGATCTTCTCGATTCCTTTTAACTACCTCAGGGTTACGTGAAAGTAGATCATAATCAAGACCGTTGCTGAAGTATATCTTCGCATTCAGCTTTGAAAGTAGCTTTGCTATTGCTCTAGTTGCCCCACTCATTTTCAGTTTCTCTGATACTGCTGGACAAGGAATCATAATGCCATCAGCTTCGTCAGGATGATGTGCAATATATCGAATTACGTGAAGCCCACCAAGTGAATGGCCAAATAGAAACAGTTTGCTGTCGTGATGCGTTAGCTTAAGATAAGCTACTAATGATTCCATGTCTTCGATGTATTCATCAAAACTCTCTACATGTCCTTTTCTTCCTGGAAATGTACCAAACCCGCGCATATCAGGTGCATAGAAAGTGAATCCTCGTGATTTGAACTGCTCAGCCATGAAATCCATTAGCCCACTATGAGACCCCAACCCGTGAATTCCAAGAACCACAGCTTTGTGTTCTGTTTCAGGTTTCCAGATCCGTAACAGCATTGTGGTGCCGTCAAATCCCTGGTACGTACTTTCTTCACTCATCTCGAAAACCACGAAAAAATAATATCATAGCGCCCTATGTGTCTTCCGAAGTTTATGAACTACGTTCATCAATGAAGGAAAATTGTTTTTGTGGGTAATCAATGACTGTTTCAAAGTTCCTCAGGAAATCATAGCCAATGATTCCGTGCTCAATCAATTTCCCCTTTGGTGATACCTTGCTAAGATCTAGAACAACTACTTGAGTATTCGAAATTTTTGCGTCACCCACAGAGAGAGTTTCAGCTACCGCTAGCTCTAATTGCATATCTCCACCCACACCACGAGCAATTCCTTGAACGGGTTTTGCTTCGAGACCAATTGATTTAGCCAGCTCCGGAGTCACCACGGTATTTCCAGCCCCGGTATCAAGAACGAAGTCATAGGGTCCTTTCCCATTAATATGAACGGGAACTCCCACAAGATGGGAATCTTTGATGTAGTCAAATTTGTTCCAGTTGACATCCTTGGTCGAATACCCCTTGGTTATCTTGAAACGTCGATGGGTATAGCTAAGTGACATCGTGCATTGTTTTAGGGTTGTATATCCTAGTACACCATCACGATTTCCTGTACCACGCAAGATTGCTTCAAGATCTAGAACGTACACCTCATCATTTTCAAACTCAAGCGATCCAAGACTAATTGTGGCATCAGCAAATTCTGTGGGAATCCCTCCTCCAATACCACGCGCATCAGGATTATCACTTGTTCTAGTTGGGATTCCCAGCTGCTCAGCCAGTTTCTTGGAGAGAGTTGTGGTGGATGCGCCTGTGTCCAGAGTAAACATGAATGGTCCTTGACTATTCACACTGATGGGTACTGTGACATGTTGCATACTGATTTCAATATCGACCTCGGTTTCCATAAAGCCTCACCCTATCACTCAGGTTTGCGACCTGCAACATAGGCGCTGTATGCACCATGCAGGCTCTCACCAGCTTTGTCGGTTATCTTAACATTCTCAAAACCGGCATCTCTCATGTGTTGTAGATACTCCTCATCAAGAATTGCGCCACCTATGCAGCTGGTGTATGTGATGACCTCATCACTCACTTCCTTAGGTAGTGGCTTTGATAGTACAATATCAGATACCATTATGCGTCCACCAGGTTTCAAAACTCTAAAGGCTTCTTGGAAGACTTTTGCCTTACTTGGAGCTAAATTAATGACACAATTACTGATCACTACATCAACTGAATTATCATCAACCGGCATATCCTCAATGTCGCCAAAGCGGAAATCTACATTTGTGATTCCGAACTCCTCAGCATTTTTCTTTGCTTTTTCAATCATAGCAGGCGTCATATCTACACCTATCACTTTGCCGGCATCACCGACTTTCTTACTTGCTACGAACATGTCAAGACCTGCTCCACTGCCTAGGTCAAGGACAACCTCACCTTCTTTCAGACTTGCAAGTGCAACAGGATTCCCGCATCCAGCAAATGATTCCGTGGCAGAAACAGGCATTCTTTCTGTGTCATAGCCAAGTGCATCAGCAAGATTCAATCTTGTGACCTTAGCTTCAGAAGCTGGGCTACAGCAGCTTGATCGATTCTGAGCTGGTTCGTCGCAACAATTAGCTGATATCCCTTCATCGCTGTTATATTCTGCTACACGAGAGTAGGCTTTTCGCACTTCTTCTTTGATTTCCTCAGGCTTCATATCGCGGACTCTTTTCATTTCTGTCATACAATCACCATTTTCATTGGATTAGAATTTGAAAAACGATTATCACCACATGATGTCGACTGACATGAACTTCTTGACTTTGTTCCATTCGGTATTCCACATTTAACAGCAACTTTGTCTTCAGTCATTCAATCACCATCTATATCGGGTGTCCAATATTGGACATCCTATATATACATTTAAATGTATCGGACATCCGATATTACAGTATGACCGGCTCCGAAGAGTCTGCAGGATGTTGTCCTCCAGATTGTTGCGACATGAGAGGACTCCTTACATTTCAGATTCTGTGGGAGCTTGAAAAAGAGGAATTGAACGGGCAACAGATAGCAGAGAAGATTGCTTTGAGGAGAGGTACAAAGCCCACTCCTGGCACAATCTATCCAGCACTAAAGGAATTGAAAAAAGGAGGTCTCATTGAGGGACGCAAAGAAGGTAGACAGATTGTTTACCATCTAACATCCGAGGGAGAAAAAGGATTAATTGAAGCCTCTAGATATTTCCTTCAAGCGTTTGGAGATATTGCTGAGGATGTCAAGGTAAAAATCATCGTAATAAAGCGCGATGATTGCAGTTGTTGAGAACGTTCAGATCAGCTCTCCATTGAATAGCCCAAAAAAAATCTATGCGGACCATTGCTTACATTTAAAAGGCGTCTTATATAGAAATTTTTAGCTCCTTATATACTTTATATACTATATAAAGGAAAAGTAAAGGCAGGTAAGAGCAGATGCCACGTCCAGAACCAAAGACCAAGATAGAGAACGTTGTTGCTTCAGTTATTCTCAATCAGCGACTCGACCTCGATGAGATTGCAGCTACAATGCCCAACGTCGAGTTCGACCCCGAGCAATTCCCTGGTCTAGTGTACCGTCTTAAGAAACCCAAGACAGCCACACTGATTTTCAACTCAGGTAAGATGGTGTGCACTGGAGCGAAGAGTGAGAAAGAAGCAAAGCGTGCAGTTCACAAGATTGTCAAGAACATTAAGGAAGCTGGAATTGAGATTACCGGCAAACCAATCATTGTTGTTCAGAACATCGTAGCCAGTGCAAGTCTGGGTGCTGAACTAAACCTCGAGCTCGCAGCAATGAAGCTTGAGAACACCCTTTACGAACCAGAGCAATTCCCGGGTCTGATCTACC
>CAZPWM010000085.1:0-13656 GCA_964590575.1 uncultured archaeon | reverse complement strand
TTGATTCACTCGTCTAATAAGTAGATACCTACTTCAGTGTGTGTAAATGTTTAATATCACTCGCAGAACTGTAGAGATGGTGGTAGAATGGCAGAGATACCAACGCCAGACGATTTTCCAAACGATATCCCAAGACAAAGGGGTTCTGGATTGTACAGGTCTCGAGATGACCGAATAATCTTGGGATTGTGCGGAGGACTTGCTAAACATTACAATATGGATCCAACACTTGTTCGGGTTCTTATGTTCTTATTCACACTCACAGTGATTGGAATTCTCGGATACATCATCGTGGGTCTTATAATTCCAGAAGAACCATATTGATTTGCAGGCTATGGCACCCTTTTCGATGATGCTGATGGATAGCACAAAAAACCAGCAACTAATTTGCCCGTTTGTGCTTACCTATAAGTTTGAAATGAGCATCCACATTTTATCAGTTTGTCAAAATTTGGAGTCTAAAATATGAATGCTAGGAAAAGACAACCATCCACTCTCTGCGTTCAGGGTGAACACACACAAACATCCGGACCTGCGGTGGTCCCTATTGTCCAAACCTCCACCTTTGTCTTTGAGAATCAACAACAAATGCTTGACTCAGTACAGGGTAAAACCGGGAAAGATGTATACACACGATGGAGTAATCCAACAACGAAGAGCGTTGAAGAGAAAATCAATGCATTGGAGTGCACAGAAGACACACACGTTCTGGCATCTGGGATGGCTGCTATCTCTTCAGCTATAATGGGTCATGTAAAAAGTGGCGAGCGCATTCTCTCAAGTGATTCGATCTACGGAGGAACTGTCAATCTCTTCAACAAGATACTCTCACCTAATGGTATTCAGGTTGACTATGTTGATACAGATGAACTCGCTGATAAACTCTCAGACTCCGGATCCTCCTATAAACTCTGTTTCTTTGAAACCCCTACCAATCCCACATTGAAGATTATTGATATCAAGAAAGTTGCCGATGCAGCTCGTGAAACGGGTACAATTAGCATGATTGATAGTACATTTGGCTCTCCAATCAACCAGAGACCTCACACATTGGGTGTGGACCTTGTGATGCATAGTGCAACCAAATATCTCGGTGGTCACAGTGACATAATCGCAGGGACTATCTCTGGCTCAAAAGAGTTGATGGCAGACGTTCGCAGCGCTGCAAAATTACTCGGCGGTACCATGGACCCATTTGCCTCATTCCTTCTTGATCGAGGGATTAAGACACTTGGAGTCCGGATGGAGAAGCACAACTCGAATGCTATGTCTTTGGCTGAGAAACTGTCCCATGACTCACGAATCAGAGAAGTTCATTATCCGGGTCTTGCAAGTCATCCTCAACATGATGTAGCTAAGAAACAAATGGATGGTTTTGGAGGCATGATGGCGATAACCCTTGATTCCGACTTGGCCGGGACAAGCAAGTTCGTAGACTCTCTTCAAATCTTCTTGAATGCAGTATCACTAGGAGGTGTCGAGAGCTTGGCAAGCATTCCTGCACTGACTACGCATTATGGTCTTGACGAGAAAGCTCTCAATGAGATGGGTATCTCAGAATCCACGGTTCGTTTGTCTATAGGAATAGAAGATTCAGCAGATTTGTTGGATGATCTGATGACTGGCCTGGAAGTCCTGTAATAGGCTCGTAATATCTTGATAATATGGCCAATTGTTAAGATACAGGGTTACAGCTATATCGGACCTGCTGTTCTAGTCTCTCTGACAAGCACATATTTTCTATCTGCTTACGAAAGTTCTCTTATAATGAGACTACACGGCGTTTTGAAGCATTATATGGCTGGTGGATTTCCTCAGACCGGTTATATTCAAAATTAGCTATGTTTCTCTTGATTGGAAATGACGGTAAAACAAGAATCAACCTATGTTTCTTACAAAAGAGAGCGGACTGAGTGCGGTCGATGTGCATGCATAATTCTGTACACAAGCGAACAATGTGTTCTTTGTGATGCTGCTTTAGAGATCATGTATAGCGTCATTTCTGATTTTGGCCTTTCACCTTCCGTTATCCGGACAGTCGATGTCGCGAAGGGTGATGATGATGGCTGCGGACTTCCTGCCCCCGTTGGACTTCCTGCAATGAGAGTATGCGAGGAATTCATTAGTGGTCTTCCCGACATTGACGAAGCTCGAGGTGCAGTCATGCATGCTGTTCTCAAGAATTGTTTCGCTGACAACAGCTGTCATTAGTATTTTGAAAAGGAAATGTCTTGGCTGTAGATTCATCAAGGCCAGACTATGGTCAGCTATCTGATAGTGTGGATGTGTGCCATTGACCGCCAAATCTCCGCATTACGTCGGAGCTCTCTGACTTTTTCTGAATCAACATGATATAGTGGTTTTCTCATGTCCAAGAGATTCGGTGTCCTTCTGCAGACCTTCCCAAGTAAGAGTGTTTTGAGAGCCAACGTGACTGTTCTCATAGCAAGACCAGACGACTTAGCCAAGTCCTGTGGACTCATCGGTCCTTCCTTATCCAACTTGTCAATTACTATCAATGTGCTTTTAGTCAGGTTGATGGGCACGCTCATGTTAACCACGCTTCAACGGGAAATATATACTGGCTATTTCAATCCAATTTCTTGCCAATATAGTAGTTATGCATACGTTTCTGGCAAAAATAGTATATATATATTGCCAATAACGTAATATTGTAATTGCTTAGAAACCAAGCTTAATTGTGTATTAATACTAAATAATAACAAGGTGAAAACCAACGACGCAAATAGATCCCAAGGATATCAAAATCATCGGAGCTATCGATAGATTAGGTCCTAAGGTCTCGACAGAGGAAGTCGGTGCGCTATTGGGTTTACCCTCAAGAACGGTAAGATATCGTCTAAAGAGATTACGAGAAACAGGAGTCCTGAGTCCAACTCGAGTAATGGCTTTGGAACGTAAAATGGGCTTAGGCGAGAACATCTTTCTTGCGAACACCACACCTCTTGGATCAGACGTGTTGCCAGATATTTTTCATGCCATTGATACAATCTATCATAACAGTCCTACCTATGGAAGGTACAATGGTTTCTTGGCTTACGCGCTCTACTCTCTTTCTTCTCCCAGAATCACTCGTAGGATTCTAGAGGAACTCCAAAAAGCTGAGTTGGTCTCTGACTTCTTCATTTTCGATATCACGGATTTTGATGCCAAGTTTGCAGACTTCAGTTACTTCAACTCTGGATTAGGTTGGGTATGGGATTGGGGTCACTGGAAGGATCTGATTCCTAAGACGCTTAAATCAAAGAAAAAACCCAAGTACCCTCTAAATGAGGTTCAATCTATTGTGGAATTTGACACAAATGATGTTCTCATCCTGAAGCATATGTTCGATGATGGAGAGATAACACAGAAGAAGTTAGCAACAATTTTGTCGCTCTCGGAAGCTCAGGTGAACAAGAGGATCCGCCGATTGGAAGATGAAGGCATAATCAAGGGATATAGATCGTCACTTTGTGCAACTGATGATGAACTGAACATCATTTGTTTCATCGAAATGGATGAACCATTTGACCAGTTACTCTCTGTCTTTTACCAAATCCCATATCCTGCGACTATAACAATGGAATCTAGAACTCGATATGCCATTCAAATTGCTCTCAATGCACAGGATACGAAAGGATTTCTCAGAGGCTTGGATGTTCTCCGTCCTCACTTGGCATCTAGTTTCATTCAGACAATCCATGATGCAAAAATGAGCATGGATTCTCACCCATACGACCTTTATAACGAGGAAACAAATCGTTGGGAAACCCCTGGGAGTGAGTACTTGCAGGACATTCGGAATGTCTTGAAAGACCGATAATAAGGTATCATCCGATGTCATGCAGGAGCGCATTTCCTTCTTTACCAACTTTTTTTAGAACATTCATCTTTCTCAGACAATACGTCAGTCTTTGGCCGAGTCGTTGTGGTATACCAAGAGCTTTCGCAAGGTCTGAATTCTTGAAAGGTCTCTCAATTGTGTCTGGGATGAATTGCAGGAAGTCCAGTGGTTTTTCGAACAGACGCTTGTCAATGATAGTGATAAGTTTCCGATCCACGATACTCCACCCCTTTCTCCGCCAGCTCCCTTGTCCATCTTGGCGGCGAATCTCTTCCTCCTCGGTCAACAACACCTCGATTGAGAAATTTGAGTGAGCTATAAAATTTGGTATTCGCACAAGCTCATTGAAAACATCTTCAAATCCACAACTCTTGGGAGAAGACCTTCGACTGAGCTGTTTCGCTCCATCTGGCGTTTCTTTCACTATCCACTTTTTCTTGGGTAGCGGATACACGAGTCTGACAGGGTGATTCTTGAGAAGCGAAGATAGCTTGTTCTTGATAGCCGCGAAATTTCGAGTCTGAATTTCAATTATGAGTCCATTTCTGATAACATCCACAACAAATCCATCAATCGACACCTCGTCTCTTGCATCTCCGGTCATGTAGAGTTCCTTCAAGCTGGCATGCAGAGACCGCTCTTGTAGGGTTCCAATGATTGGTCCCTTGGTCATGTGGTTTCACCCGAAATGAATTCAGAGATGACGCGTCCAGATGGATGCATCATCGCTTGGATAGAGTGAGGGTATAGTAGCAACCTCTTTGAATCTGTTTACGGAGTAGAATTTTCGCGCGGTTTCATTTTCTCGCTCCATAAACAGGAGAATTACCCTCAAAGAATATCCCTTTGATGTAAAGAACTGTGAAGCCACCTCAATCATCTCATCAACCAGCTTCGTCGCTATGCCTTGACGCTTGAAACCTTCACTCACACCAAGCCCAATCATCTCGACCACACCATCGTCGAACCCCCCTCGAGGTTCCCATGATACTGTTCCGCACACAGTATTATCTTTGACAGCAAGAAGGGTCTTGTATCTCAGAACCAGGTCCTCTGCGAATGTTTGAGCTCGTTCCGCGTGGTCCTCAACCTCCCTCCTATACATCTCCTCGATTAATGGAATATCCTCTGGAGTTGCAGGTTTGATATCTATCATGACATCTTCGGAAATAATACAGATGTCATTTGTACCTATTGTTCTTATTCAATGATTACGACAGCGTCAACGAAGAGTTCATAGTCTTCATCCTCATCAATATTAAATATCAGAACTTTTTCAACTTCGAACTCGCCACGAATCTCAAGAAGTTTCGATTGATACAAGACTTTAACTCCGGAGCTTGCGAGTTTCTCAGCAAGATCTGGATTGAGTACAAGGGTTTCATCTGGTGTGAGAAGAATCACGCGTTCACTGACCTCTGAAATATTTATTGCAGTTTCTACTGATTCATCGCCTGAATAAAGAATCAGAGTTCTTCGATCCTTGAACTCATTAATATCTTCTACATTAAGATAGAGTCCTTTGTTAAGAAACTCATCCTTCCCAATAAGACACTCAACCTCTTCCTTCACCTTTTCGTTCTCTTCAGGTACATCTTCGCCTCTGCCTTTCCGATAACTTTTGATTGCTTCGTGTAAGGCATCAGCTGCAAGGTTAGAGCAGTGCATCTTAATTGGTGGCAGTCCATCCAATTCATCAGCGACATCTTGACGAGTTAACTCCATTGCCTCATCAAGGGTCATTCCTTTGACCATCTCAGTCGTCATGCTTGTCGTCGCTATTGCAGACCCACAACCGAAGGTTCTGAATTTGGCATCGGTGATAACATCTCCATCGATGCGAATAAAGACCTCCATGATATCTCCACAAGTTGGATTACCAACCTTACCTACCGCTACATCATCTCCTTCAAGAGTTCCTACATTCCGTGGATTGCGGAAATGATCTAAAACTTTTTCACTATATTTAGTTGATTTCATCTTCCATTACCCTTACTTTGTTTTGTAAATTGGAGATAGTTCTCTTAGTCGTGAAACCACCTTTGGTACGGCTTCAAGTACTATATCAATATCATCATCTGTACTGAATCTACCCGCAGTAAGTTGAAGCGACCCATGTGCTTCTTCATGCAAAAGTCCAGTAGCAATTAGAGTGTGCGATGGCTCAAGTGTTTTTGATGTACAAGCGGACCCGGTTGAAACAGAGATACCTAAATCTTTGAATGAAAGCAGAATCGACTCGCCTTCAATCCCATCAAATCTGAAATGAGCATTAGATGCAAGTCTGTCTTTGGGATGTCCATTGAGATGACTATCAGGCACTTCATCTAGTACCTGTTTTATCATTCTATCCCGATACTCTTGGAATCGCTTAATCTCAGTGTTCATTTCCTTTTGCATTATTTCTGCTGCGAACCGCATTCCTACAATTCCAGGAATGTCTTCGCTACCAGATCTAAAGCCTCTCTCCTGACCGCCTCCAATGATAATAGGATTGACTCTGTACTTTTTCTGCATATACATCACTCCTACACCACGAGGCCCGTAGAGATCATTAGATGAGAGTGCCATGAGGTTGATATTATCTTTCTTAACGTCAATCGGAACAAGTCCTTCTGCAGCTACTGCATCTGTATGGAATGCGATTCCCTTCTCAGCAGCTAGTTTCCCAATCTCACTAGTTGGTTGAATGGTTCCAATCTCGTTGCTTGCCATTCCTATAGAAATGAGAATTGTTTTATCCGTTATTCGTTGTTCGAGTTTCCTCAGACTTACCTTACCAAATTGGTCAACAGGAACCTTTGAGATAGTAAATCCCTCTCTTTCAAGGTACTTTGCAATGTTGTGTATCGATATGTGTTCTATCTCAGAAATTATGATATGATTGCCTTTCTTTTTGTTCCTCAGAGCATAGCCAATAATACCCAGATTGATAGCTTCTGTTGCTCCAGATGTGAAGATAATCTCGTCCTCATCAGCATTAATGAAGCCAGCTATCTTCTTTCTACTTTCCTCTAGTGCATCTGTAGCTACATCTCCTACATGATGTAAAGATGATGGATTTCCAAACGACTCATGGAAATACTTCATCATTCCTTCCATTACTTTAAGATCAACTGGTTTTGCACTCTGATAATCGAGGTATACTTGTTTCATTTCAATCCCCACAAACTTGAACTAGAACCACATAGTTGCGTCCGCTTCTAGAACAAGGTCATTGAGTGTTGCAGCTCCAACGATCTTCAGATCTGGGTCAAGTTCCACTTTGTCCCAACCCAACATCTGTTTGGAAGCTTCACATACATAGATTGGAATCCCCATCTCAATTGTCTTCTTCATTGTTTCATGAAGACTAGGGAAGCTGCCTATCTTGATTTTTTCTGCTGCTCCAGGTTCAAGGACCCTTAACGCTTGTCCTAGGAAGTAAACTTTTGCATCAATATCCATCGCCTTTGCACTCTGCGCTAAGACAAATGGAGAATACTGCCGTTCAGCTTGGTCACTGGTCTGTACATAAAGGATGCTACTCAAATGTTATTCCTCCTTCTTTTTGATGAGAAACCTCTGCACGCCATCTTCAAGACGCTCGAAGCTCAAAAGGATGTTCCCAGTCCTCTTAGCAAACCTCTTGATGTCCTCCTCTGCGGCTGGATCATCAGATAGCATCTCAAGTATCTCACCGGGTTTCAACCCATCAATTGCCTCTCGGGTCTGAAAAAGTGGTTGCGGACAGAATAGCCCCACACAGTCTAGGCTCTCAACTGGTTCCATATTTGACACGGATTTCACACCTAACAATTGTTAATTATCTCTTATAAGTTTGATTATCCAACCTCGTCCATTCGGACTCGTTTAAATCTGTGTTTGTGTAGTTCGCAACTACCCACCACAGGATAGTGAAGTAATGGCAAAGACAAGTCGAGCTGCTGTTGTTCCAAAACCAAGTGCAGATCTGATAATTGAGGAATATGAACTTCCCAAACTAGAACCAGGTGCCGCCCTGATGAAGGTTGGATTGGCTGGGTGCTGCGGGACAGATGTCCACCTATGGCACGGAAAACTCGCAGGAGTACCGTATCCCCTAATCCTAGGACATGAGGCTGTTGGAACAATCGAAACTATTGGTCCTAAACCCATTAAGGACCTAGATGGTTATGAGCTGAAGGTTGGAGACCGTGTAGGATTTCATGATGTCACTGACACGTGTTTCTCGTGCTACTACTGCCTAATTGCGGATGCTCCCACCAAGTGTCCGAATCGAAAGGTCTACGGAATCACCATGGACTCATCACAGTTTCCACGATTGATAGGCGGGTATGCCGAGTACCTTTATCTCAAACCTGGAACCCACATCATGAAGTTGCCAGATCACGTGAGTTTCGAGGGAGCCAGTGCTGTTGGTTGCGCAATGCCGACCGCGGTCCATACAGTTCTTCGTAGTCCTATGACTTGGGGTGCGAATGTAGCAATTCAAGGCTCTGGACCTGTTGGATTGATGATTGCCATTCTAACAAGTGTGAGTGGAGCAGCATCAGTGACCGTTCTGGATAAGGCGCAGAATCGTCTTGACCTTGCTAAAAAGTTTGGAGCCACAGATACACTGAATATTGGAGAGACCACCCTAGAAGAGCGAAAGGAGAAGCTTCGGGAGATTTCAGGCGGTCACGGACCAGATATTGTCTACGAAGCAACTGGCAATCCACGTGCAATCCCCGAAGGAATTGAGCTAGTTCGTGATGGTGGAGCATACTCGATCTGTGGTCAATACACAGACCATGGGACAGTTGAGATCAATACTCACCTGATGAACAAGAAGCACCTTGACATCAAGACTGTCTGGGGATCGAGAACACTTCATGTTTACAAAGGCATCAAGACAGTTGCAGAAAACTATGACCGATTCCCGTTCGAAGAGTTGGTTACTCATAGATTCTCTCTAGATGATGCTCAGAAAGCACTCGAGGCACAGGAGAAGCAAGTTTCACTCAAGGCTGTTATCAAGCCACATGGTGATTGATATGGACTATGCAATACAGAAGGAGAAAGCCAAGCAGGCATGCGAGATACTCATAGAACAGGATATTGGTGCTTGGCTCGTCTGGGTTCGAGAAACCTCTCAAATGGCAGACCCAGTACTCGAACTAGTGTTTGGTGGTGAGCTTACCTGGCAATCGGCTCTTATCTTCACTCGGGACGAGAAGATTGCGATTGTTGGGAACTTTGATGCAGATGGTGTGAAGTCAAAGGGAATCTTCGATACGGTCATTCCTTATACAGCAAGTATCCGTGAAGAACTAGTCAAACAACTCAAACGAAAAAATCCTGAGAAGATTGCAGTTAACTACAGTGTGAATGATGTTGCTGCTGATGGACTAAGTGTTGGAATGCATCTGCTTCTGAAGGATTACCTCAAGAACACACCATATAGCAATCGTCTGATGTCTGCTGAGTACCACATTCGTAAATTACGAGGTCGGAAAACAGCTGAAGAGGTCTCAAGAATTCGTAGAGCTATTGAAATCACAGAGGAGATTTATGAACGTGCTAAGAAGTTCGTTAAGGTTAACATGACTGAGATAGAAATCTACGATTACTTCCACAAGTGTATGAATGAATATGGAGTAACCAATGCTTGGGAAGCGGATCACAATCCCGCTGTTGATGCAGGCCCCTACAAACAGTTTGGCCATGCAGGTCCAATAGACAACAAGACCTTGGAAGGTCACCTACTTCATTTCGATTTTGGTGTGAAATACAATGGATATTGCTCAGATATTCAGCGTATGTTCTTCTTTGGGGATAAGAAGGATATTCCCTCTGAGGTACAACATGCCTTCGAAACAGTCCGGGATGGCATTCAAGCGGCGGCTGATTTGATCAGACCTGGAGCTGTGGGTTACGAGGTTGACAATATAGCTCGTGAATTTGTGAAGGCTGCGGGTTATGAAGAATATCAACACGCATTGGGTCACCAACTTGGTCGACTGGCTCATGATGGCGGTACGCTTCTTGGCCCAAAATGGGAACGATATGGAGATAGCCCCATGGGTGTTGTAGAAGTGGGTAATGTTTTCACCCTCGAGTTCTATGTGACCACTGAGCATTACGGTCAGGTCAGCCTTGAAGAGGATATTCTCATAACTCGACAAGGATGTAAGTTTCTCTCGAAACCGCAAAAAGAACTGATTTGTATTAGCTAGACAAGCCTTCATCCATGGCTCCGGTTCTGTATCCCTGCAAATCTAGGGTGACATAAGTGAATCCTGCATTTTTAGCTGCGTTATCCAATTGATGGAGTTTCTCTGGGTCATACATCTTAGAAAGTTCCTCTGACCCTACCTCGACCCGGACAAGGTTTCCATGAAATCTCGCACGAACACATTCAACTCCAAAAATTTCTCGCACCTTTTCTTCTACTGTCGTGACCATTGTCAAGCGTTCAACTGTTATTTCAGTACCATATGGAAATCGCGATGCAAGACATGCCCCCGATGGTTTCTCTGCGATGGAGAGATGGTTCTCTCTGGCATATTCCCGTATCTCAGCTTTTGTGACTCCTACTTGAAGATATGGAGAATCTACACCTGACTCCTTCAATGCTGCAAGCCCCGGTCGATACCCTTCAGTTTCTGTAGCAGTTGTCCCCTCAATGACAGTACCAAATCCTAACTTCTGAGCATTTTTCAACCAGAGATCTGCTAGAGCCCTTTTGCAGGTATAGCATCTGTCAACTGGATTCTCGGAAAGGTTACTTACTTTGAGCCAATTGACTGAATCTTCTTTCAGCTGGAGACCTAATTCTTTCGCGACGGTTCTTGCGCCGCGAAGCTCACTCTCTGGGACCGTTGGACTCACTATTGTTAGTAGCATAATCTTTGATGCACACTTTTTCGCAATGTGAGCCAAAACTGTACTATCTACTCCTCCACTGAATGCCACAAGAATACTTTTTCCTGATAGCATATTGCAAATATCATCAAACTTGATCTTGGTTGTGATCTGCATGAGATATCACTCTGCCATGTACGGGTCTTCATCCACATCGATGTCAGCGTAACCGACATCCTTTAGGAGATGCTCAATTGACTCAGCGCCTGTGACCCATGAGAGACCCCACTTTCCATCATCCTGAAGATACAATTCAACATCTGGGAGATCACCAAGCAGATTGTGATCCATCTCGATAGCATCTTGGTAGGCACCTGTAAGCGCAAGAACAAAACAAGAACCAGGGACATTCTCTAGACTACCCACCGGAATACCCTCCCCCATTTTTCCTTCAAGCATAGTCAAGAGCCTGTTATCAGTGGTAAACCACACCTCGCTGGTGGTTGGTCTATAAAACTGTGTTATTTCACCATCGGAGTCACATGTAATGTCTACAAGACGTACAGTGGTTTGAGGTTTTAGATGGAGGTCCCGTACTGGGATGACCGGAAAATGCTGTTTCACCAAAACATGATCCGCAATACTATTGAAGACACTAAAGTTGCCGATGACAATATGTTCAGGATGCCAGAAGCTTCTGACCAACCCTTCTATCTCATATGATTTCAGATTCAATTCGACAAGTCTTTCCCGAACGGCATCTTCTAGAGTCCCAGTGACCATCTCTTGTTCGAGTATGAATTTCATTCCAGCAAGATTCAAGCCACCATATTTCTCATGGAACTTGTTCCAGATTTCTTTAATCTCCACGAGTGTTGAAGCTTTCTTGATTCTATCAAGTGTCTTCCTTTCATCATCCTCGGTGATTTCGGAAATGTAATCATCTCTGGATGATGGAAATATAGACCGAGCTTCAAGAGCTTCAACGATGACCATGGTGGATAGAGCTGTAACCCCTCGTCCTGACTCGATCATTATGTTTGGTGGTGGATATTTATCGTACATATCTGCGAGTTGTGCTTTTACGCCTGAAATTAGCAGATGTGCATATCGATACATGAAATCTGAACCATGCGAACTTGTGTAGTCAATAGCTAACCCCCCACCAAAATCAATGTTCTCTAGATTAGACAGTCCCATTTCTTTTAGTTCTGCATAGAGTTTCGTCAGTAGTCTACCAAATTTCTCGAATGATTCAATATCAGTTATCTGAGAGCCTGCATGTGCAAGAATCGTTTGAACTGAATTCACGAAGCTAGTTTCTTTCAGCAGTTCTACAACATCATATAGGTCATGAATACTCAGACCGAATTTTGAATCTCTCCCTGTGGAATGTGACCAATGCCCCTCTACACTGAGGTAGGGCTTGATTCGAAGAATAAGATTGGTCTTTTCTGGTTGGAAACGTTCAACTATTAATCGAGCTTCGTGGAGGGATTCAATAGAAATTGCTATGTTGTAATCCTCACTAATACACTTCTTGATTAGACCAAGGTACTCAGGATCCTTGGCTCCATTACATACAATGTGCCTGTGTTTCTCACTCTCGATGACCTTCTTTATTAGAAGAAGTTCTGCCTTTGTACCTGCTTCCAAACCATAATCGTTGTCCGAACGAATAATCGCAGTGACACAATCCTTTCGTTGGTTGACCTTTACCGGATAGATGCCGATAAACTTGCCACCATAGTCAAGCTCATTGATAGCTCGCTGAAAGACCGACTTCAGTTTCTTTACCTGATAAGTCACTAGCTGAGGTACTCGGAGAGTGAATGATGACGCATAGCTGGGAGAATCACCATTCATTTCCCTAATTCTCTGAATGACTTCAACGAATGTGATTGTCTGGTCACGTAATCGTAAACAGAGTTCTCCGTCCTCTGTGATGTCCAAAAAATGTAGATCATTACGATTTACACCATAGACTAATCTAGACTTATCTACTGACCAAGTCTCTTTTACCAATGTATTCACCCTTGCGTGTTTTTACCGATGAGGTACGCGACTATTCTTCGTCTTCGCGAATAGAATCAAGCATTCCTTGAAATGCTCGGGCAAGTTCGCCAATCTCATCATCTTGCGCGATATATGTTGCATCGACTTGGAGGTCTCCAGTATCGAGAGGTTGGTCTCTAATTCTCGCTGCTACATTTCTCTCTGCAAGGTCCATGAGATATTGCAATGGTCTAGTAATAGTATTCGAAATGACAACAGCAACGATTCCAGCTACCAAAATACCTCCAATGGTGACAAGGATGATGTAACTTGCAGCCTGAGCGTTCTGTTCAACAATTCGTGCCTGAAGAAGTGGTATGCTCTCAAGAACCTCACTTAGAGGTACTGATATCACACAGATGTAATCACCCTTTCCTACTTGTGTGAAAACTAGGATATGTTCTGCTCCGTTTCTGGTGTATCTCAGAGTCCCTGATGTTCCTGCAGCTACTCCTGTAATTAGGTCCCGACTTGTAACAGTGAGATCTGAATTGGTTTCAACTGCAAGAAGATCTGGTAAGCCGCTTTCATAGTCTACTGGTTCCAGCTCTGGATGTGCAACTACTCCTCCGCTGGAACCCAACAAGAATGCATATCCGCTCTCGAGGATTTCAACATTGATGACTTTCTCCTTGATATCCTCAATTGTAATGTCCCCAGAGATGACAGCAAAAGGAATGCTGTTTCTGTACACGACTTTTCCAATCGATATCAGTAGCACTTCATCAAACTCGTCATAGTATGGCTCAACAAACACCATATCTCCATCGCCATCCCAAATAGTCTGGTACCAATCTTCTCCTCTTGGGTCATAGGGATCAGCTAACCTAGCTGGGTCTGAAATTGGTCCCAATATACTACCTGGATAATTGATGAACAATCCGTCGTCAGCAAAGGCAATATAGAGCCATCTGAACTCTATCTGA
>CAZPWM010000084.1:0-13769 GCA_964590575.1 uncultured archaeon | reverse complement strand
GAAGCGCTCAAACTTTTCACAAAGAGGATTACAGGAGAAACCCCTACTGTCATAGGTGAGATCAATCTCTGCTTCGACCTTGATAAGAAGAAAGCGTATGCTGAGTTTCAGAAGAATCCTGAGGGTGCATGGAAAACTCACATTCAAGCCTTAAACACATATTATCAGAGCCTCGACAAAAATCTACTACACGCCATCCATTGGAACTACACTCCGGACAACGATAACACATGGGGCGACCAATGGAACCTAGAGGACTTTTCTATCTTCAGTAAGGACCAGAGAACAGACCCAACTGATTTAGACAGTGGGGGACGAGCACTTGAGGGATTCTGTCGGCCGAGGTTTCTTCATCTCGCTGGAATCCCTCATTTCATGGAGTTTGACCTCAAGGGTGGTTCATTCCATATCAAGTTTGAAGGGACTTCCACAATCTCAGCACCCACTGTTCTCTATATTCCTAGAATCCAATTTCCCAATGGTTTCGAGGTAGAAACTGTAAATACAGAAATTAAACATGATTCCAAGAACCAACTCATTCTGATCAGTCCTGTTAGTGAGGGGGTATGTTCAGTGATAGTGAGACGAAAAGGTCAGTTTCACGTAGAGTTGGACGACGATGAGCTAGAAGAGGATTGAATTTGTGAAGGCTATCTACAAGGGATTGGTTAAAACCTGAGCAATCAACATCCTTTGGTCTTTCTGTCTGAATTTGGGTTTTATCCCCAGAAAACAAAACTGCGGCGCAGTGCTTTGAACCTGTTTTTCATGTTTCTTCAATAAGGGATTTCCTCTCTATGGGCTAATATTATCAGTATTTTAGTCCAAGGAATTACAAATGAATCGCTATGACGTATTTGTCATTCTCAGTCTGATAATCCTCATTGTTTCTCCAATTGTCCTTGTTACATACACCTTCACAGAACCCGCTAATTTACCTTTGATGTCCTTCATCGGTGTGTGGCCTGTTGACCAACCCCTGGTTTTTCCAAGTAGTGTCGCAGTATTGTTTGGATTTGCATGGATTATCATCAGCTTGATACAGACATTCAATATTGCAAATATCACACGTGGAAAATACAACCTGGTGCTTGCATGGATCCTCCTTGTCCTGACAGCAGCGATTCAGTACTTTATTGTCACAGAGTTTGTTATTCCACATATTGAATTCTGGCGAAACGCATATAGAAGAGTCGATGTCAACGTCTTTCCACAATTACTCCTCAACAGTCCTCTACTGATCTATACCCTCCTCAACCTAGGAAATAAAAGAGTCATCAATAGTGAATAATATTGAAATGAACTACAAACACTTCATTGTAAAAGGTGGTATTCATGACAAAGGTATTCGCAATCAATGGTAGTGCACGCATGGAAAAGGGTTACACGCACAGAATGTTGACTGCATTCCTCGAGGGAATTAGAGGGGCAGGCGCACAGGTCGAGACCGTATTTGCTAAACGTCTGAAGATTAGACCTTGTTTGGGTGATTTTCAATGCTGGTATGAAAAGGTAGGGAAATGCATCCAGACTGATGATATGGAGATACTCCTGCCAAAGTTTCGAGAAGCTGACATCCTTGTACTTGCTATACCAATCTACTTCCCACTTCCAGGAGAGATACAGAACATGTTGAACAGGCTCATGCCACTCGTAGAGCCCATTCTGGAGTTCCATGATGGCCGCACGCGAGCGAAGTTCCATGATGATGTCAAGATATCGAAGATAGTATTGGTCTCAACAGGGGGTTGGTGGGAGAAAGAGAACATGGGATTATTAGTCCAATTTGCGGAACATATGGCAAGTGATGCAAATGTTGAGTTCTCGGGGGCTGTTCTGAGGCCGCATGCTTTTCTCATGGACAAGTACAAGGAGAAAGCAGACGAAATTCTTAGTGCAACGAAGGAAGCTGGAGCCCAACTCATCAAAGAGGGCAAGATGTCTAAAGACACGCTGGAGGTCATCAGCCAACCACTGGAATCTGAAAAAGAACTCAGAGACTGGTACAACAAGGCGTATCAAAGGGCAAAGGAATCTAGCTCATAGGTCCGTGAACGAAGCATGGCAGATGTGGAGATCATCTCAACCGAGTTCATATCAAATGGAGAAACAATCAGAGGAAACTTTGTGGTTCCTCCCGGTGAAGGTCCATTCCCAGGTGTCTGCAAGTTCCACGGACTTCCAGGTGGACCTGACCAAGTTGAGGGGCTTGCGCTAATGCTTGCTGAAGCAGGTTTTGTCGTACTCACGTTCGACTTCCGTGGGTTCAGAACGAGTGATGGTTTGTTCACTCTTTCTGGTCAGATAAAGGATGCAAAGGTGGCTCTCACACACCTCCTAGAGTCAGACCTGACTGTTGATTCATGGTCTGGTATTTACGCGGCAAGCTGGGGGGCAGCAGTTGCAATCTGTGCTCTTGCAGAGGACTCACGTTGTAGTGCATTATGCCTGAGAGCTCCTATCTTTGACACACTCTGGTTTGCGCAATCTCCGATGATTCGCCCCGCTGTTGACTCTATAGCTGAGACTGATCCTACTCAGATACGGGGCATTGATGACCCGGAGATTCGAGTGGAGATGCTGAGAAGAATGGTCGAGGATGCCAAGGTGCACAATCCGATGAATGAGATATCAAAGATCTCTCCCAGACCGTTATTGATAGTCCACGGTACTGATGATGTTGGCGTTCCCTTAGCAGGTGTCAAACGATTGTATGAGCTAGCAGGTGAGCCAAAGGAACTGGTCATTGTTGAGGGTGCAGACCATAACCTTTCAGACCCTTACGCATACGAGATCACAATGAATACCGGTGTTGACTGGTTCAAAAAATGCTGGAACACAGCTCGATAAGAATCGCAACTGCATTCTAGTGTTAATCAACCCGCGCTGAAGGATGGTTGTAAATCAACTTACACTCTGTCTTGACTCCCGAGAAAGATTCTCTGGTCTGTACAGAATCAAAACTAGTACGACCAAAATCATCACAAACCTGCTGATCATTACTGACGTGATGGCTGCAGCCTGTCCAGCTGCTGCTGTGAATGTATTGAATGTTCCATGCCAGATGGCCGTCATCAGGATACTGCCCTTGGTGTTATTGTATAACCAGGTCAGAAGCACAGAACCAAACATCAAGCCCACAACCCAGAAGACGGTGCCAATCGCTCCCATTGTGATGAGGTTCTCGTTGTACAGGAACATAGGAGCATGCCATCCCACCCAGATGATACTCACAATAATGCTGGAAGTCAGAGCACTGTACTTGGTCTGGAAACGAGGCAAGAGGAATCCACGCCACCCAGTTTCTTCTCCAATGCCATATATAAAGATCCACAGGAGCCATGATCCAACAAAGGTGAGATATGGAAGGTACAAGACTTGTCCAAACACACTGAGGTCTGGCCATCCTTGTCCAGTCAATAGAAGCATGAGGCTTGACAGAAGAAACATGACCCAAACGGATAAGACCGCCACTGCAATTCAAGCTGGTCTGACTCTCCATTTTGACATTCGACCAAGAATCTCTCGTAGGTTGATTGAACCTCCTAATGCCCATGAAACAAGCAACGCTGAGAGCAATGGACCATAAGGCAGGATGTAATGCAGTGCGAGGGGAACTTCTAGGGTAATGAGTCCATGATATGAGAGCGCAATGATTAGTGCAAGGGACCAAGTTATTCCATAGGCTAGTCCTACATATGCAACAATAGCTCTCTGTCGAATCCATTCATCCCATCAGGGAATAGACTCAGCTTCAATCATGTTTCTACATGATTAAAAAAACGGTAGCAATATTATGATGATGGCCAAGCAGTGGGTATTTTTTCAAATGAAAGGGTTTAGGCGAATAATGTTCTTAATGAACTAAATGTTTGAAAAAAGCCGAGTTCGAAAGTAACATAATCATACAATCTAATTAAGTACAAGAAAGTTGAGAAGACTATGCAGATATGGTTAGATGATATACTTCTTCTATCGGTCATAATTGAGATTTTAGTTGCGTTCTTGGCAATTATCGCGATAGGCTTGTATAGATTCTCCAGAGGCTTAAGGTATCGACTATGGTCAGTGGCTTGGATTCTTGTTACAGTGTCCTCGTTAGCTATCGGTTTGACCACAACTGGATCGGGATTGACTCTGAGTGATGGATTAGCTTCAGCTGGAATCATGCTTTCTGCTCTTCTATTAGTAGATGGTGTGAAGAACAAAAAACGACTCGGTCTGTACAGACTCATATATCCCGCAGTTTATGTAATTGGTTTCTCAGTCGTACCTGTGGGACTAGTACTTGATCTGTCTTTCAGAATCGTTGTCATACCCGTTGGAGTATTCACAGCTTATGCATGTTGGTCTTCGGCAATACTGCTTAGGAAAACCGCAAGAACAAGGAATATTGACCATTGGACACTTGTTATTGGCTTAATTCTTTGGGGGGTCACCATGATAATTGCTCCAGTCAACTTCTTTGTGGATATCTTTAATCTGCAGATTATTCTCTTGAATACCGCTCTCATAGCAATTGGAGCTGGGATGCTTAATGTCTACATCAGAGAAACCTCTGAGGACTTGAGGGTGCAGAATACACTTACCCAGTTAATGGCGAGTATTATCAACCATGACATCCGGAATTATGTTTGGACTCTTCGAGAGGCTATAGACCAGGCGCAGACTACTGGCATTGGGCAAAAGTTTTGGTTAGATCTCTCAGCAGAAGCGATTTCAAGTATGGCGGAGTTCGTCGAAGAAATCAGAAATGTTTCTGCAGGGATATCTCGATTCGAAGCTGATAGATTGCCTCTCGGACTGAATGAATTATTGATTGAAGTCAAGACACGTGTGGTAAGGGAATACAGTCTTGCAATAGATGCCATCTCACTTTCAGTTGAGGAAGGACTGACTGTTCTAACAAATAGCCTCGTAAAGGAGATGTTCTGGAATATTATCGACAATTCATTCAAACATAAGAGTCAGATTGTTCGTATTCTAGGAACGGGAAGTCACGATAACGTGGTGCGCCTTGAGATAAGTGATGATGCAGGCGGACTCCCTGTTAATATACTTGAATTCCTCAATAACCCCGAATCACTATCAAGTCAAGCAGCTCCGGGTATGGGATTAGGTGTTATCCTCATCAAGGGACTTTCTATTCTATGTGGAGTGAAGTTCAAAGTAGATAACGTATCCAAGGATGGCCAGTCCGTCGGATCAGTTTACAAGCTTGATTTCGAACGGTATCTCCCATTGCAGGCGTAAAGAATCCGCTCTTTGCAAAGATTATTATAGTTAAGTCACATTCGGTTCTCATCGATATTTTGGTGTGGGAATCCAAATGACAATGAATCGCGATGAGATAGCGTAGAACGAGATTGTTTGACCTAACGAGTGAATCAAAAGAATTAGTCATTGTCGAGCGTGCAGACCACAACCTCTCCGACCCTCGTGCATATGAAATTACAATGAGCACCGGGGTTGAATGGTTCAAGAAGCAACTCGGAACTAGTGCCGTAGCTCAAAGAAGCCTATGAGGTTGCTGGATAAGCCCCGACGAATATCTATCCACTTTATTCGTCAATGGAAGTTGTGTATTTCAATGGCTTTTTATCAGATGTGAGCAGAGTCGCAGTGTGGTTGTTCGACATGCAGAATATTTTTGATGACTTTACTACTTTCATTCGTAGCCTTCTCGATCCATTTCAACTAGGAGCATTTGCAGAGATTATTGCAACGATTCCACTCCTGTTTATGATTTATATCGTATACCTCATAGTTATGCGTACGATTACGCTCACCTTTAGAAAAGCGGGAATGCCTAAGGAGGCATCGAGCGGTATCAAACTGATGGTCCGGATTTTATTCTTAGCAGTTGCAGCGACATTGATTCTTTCAGCGACGACAATTATTTCCGGAACCGCTCTCGTGACTGGCGGTGCTCTGTTCGGAACTGCGATTGGTTTGGCTTTCTCTAAAGCACTCTCAAACATCGTGAGTGGGTTCTACGTTTTGGGAGCTAGGCCTTTTCGTGTGGGAGACTACATCAAGATTGGAGATATTGAGGGAATTGTAATGGAGATAACTCTCAATTATACTCGACTTCTTCAGCCAGATTACACAAGAGAGTACGTTCCTAACAGTAAGGTTGTTGACTCACAATTGACAAACTACCGGAGGAGAATAGATGACCTCATGGAAGAAAGGGGCAGGGAATTCAAAGATAACCAAGAACCAACCAGCAAGGTAAGAGCAGCATTAGATGGGCTTCGTTCTCTTACAAAAGGTACTGAGGTCTTCCGCTACTCCTTTGAAGTCGATGTTCACAAGGATTTCAATATCGAATCCGTTGATGCATATTTTGATCAAATCTGTGAGAAGTGGAAGGAGGAGTTCATTGAGAAGCCCGAAGTCCTCTACTGGGCTGAGACCATGTTCGGTCTCATATACAGAGTCACATACATGGTGACTGATCCCATGGACATTCTTGGGAAAGGTTCAGATTTCGCACATGAGATAGCGCGTTTTCAGCACGCACTCAAAGTCACCTGAGCTTTGATTTACAATCACCCAGAAGCCAATCATTGAGATACCAACAAATATCGAGTAAATCGAGGCAAGGCTTCAAATTCTCATGTCGGTTCGTCCTTGATTTTTTTGTTCTTATAGAAATATATCGTAGCCAAAAATGGCATCGGTACCGATTATATTGCCAAGAGAGCTAGCAATCCCATCCCCATTGTCATCATAGAGTGGGGTTTCAAGGCGACTGTCCATTGCAGCTGCATATCCAAAAGCTTCTGCCATTGATATTTTTCCATCGTCGTTGACATCCGCCCATACAGGATAGCCGTCCCCGTTGATCGGATGTTGAAAGATGGCAGTCATGAAGTGATAGATAAACTCGTTCCAGGGGCCCTCTGTGTCACATGAGTAGGAAGAGGCATCATCACCACAGGCGGTCATGATAACCCTATTTGCAGCACTGAGGTACGGAACGAACTTCCCTGAAACGCACTGCTCCATTACTATCACCATGTGGTCGCAGGTGATTGAGTCAAACCACGTCTGAAATTCAGTCTGGTTCAGAGGGTTGGGGTCTAGTGGTTCCCATGTGTTTATACCATGATATTCTCCATGGTTCGTTGAGAAGAAAAACAGAGAGTCTGAACGCCCCATCTCGGAACTAAGAATACCAAAGACGGTGTTCATTGAGTCATGAGTGGCTGGATAGTCCACCTGCATTAACTCAGTTTCACCGATGCCATCATTGTAGATTATGTATATGTTGTCTGAATCGTAGCCATTGAGGAGCAGAAGAAGGTACATCCAGATCAAGTCGTTCCAATACCGATAATATCCCCAGTGTGGATCTATTCCTCCGCTGTACAGAACTGCATACTTCTCCGGAAGTGGGTCGATTACTGGAGTAAAATTCTCAAGGACCATCGGCAGAATAAGTGAGTCATTACACCCTGAGACTGCCACTGATGCACTTTCAAGCCCTTTGTGACTGCGATAACTCAGTCCAAGCAGGTGTGTTGGTTGGTCCGCCCATTCAACAACCCCTTTGACATGAACCTGTTGCCCAACAAGACTCTGCAGACCTGCTGCAACACTCCCTGCTACCAGCACACAGTTGTTCGAGTTGAGCGAGTTGTTCATGAAAAATAGAGGATTTGAAACAAGGAGCGGATTTCCTGCTGCGAGTATCAAGTATCCTGAGAGTGTAAGAGTCTGCCCAATATATGCTGCAGCATTCTCTCCCACAATGTCTGCAATATTGAGTGGAATATCCTCTAAAGGTACTCCTTGATTCAGGACAAGGAAGTAATAGACCGTAGCCACGTTAGTCCCAATGAGTATCAATACCAAGATGACAAGACCACGTGATGCAGAACGTTTCTCAGGTTTCTTTGGCATGCAATATCACCACTGACAAACCAGTTACGAAGACATTGAGTGATTTAAGTCTGTCCGGATTAGACGAAAAACCTATTCAAGACCTCTTCTAAGAAGCTCATGACTGAAATAGCAACCAAAGGATTATACGGATGAATCAATGGACAATCTCTTGCAAAGAGGGTTGACTTATGGCTAACGAAGAAGCAATCGAACCAAGCCTTGAATTAGAACGAATTGTCTTCTTTAGCGATGCTGTGATGGCAATCGTATCTACTATATTAGTCATTGAACTTGCATTGCCTGAGTTGAGTGGTGTAGATCTAGCAAACGAGTTACCAACAATACTCATCTCACTACTCCCAAAATTCCTTAGTTATGCGCTCAGTTTTATGATCATAGGCTCTTTTTGGGTTCGTCATCATCGCATCTTCTCCTACATTAGGAAATACGATTATCGATTAATTTGGTTGAACATCATCTTTCTACTCTTTCTAGCGTTGATTCCATTTGCCACAGGCGTACTGGGAGCAACAGTATTTGTTTCTGCATCAGTGATCTTCTATTCGGGGGTCGTTGCCACTGCATCAGCCGTTTTTCTTGCCATGTGGGAATACGCGTCGCGAGGTAATCGGCTCGTTTCTGTTTCCTTATCCAAACAAACGATTCAATATGAGAAACGAAGGTCCATTCTTACGACTACCTCTTTCTTCATGGCGATTCCAGCAGCCTTTATTGACGTGCGTCTAGGTCTAATCGTTTGGGCAATCTTTCCTCTATTGTTTGGTATTTACCAACGTATCTATCATCGATAATCGCGAGATCTAACCCATTCGTAGAAATTTGAAGTATGCCTTGAGTTTACTTGGTTTCACAAGAAGAGCTGGAACCTTCTTTCTATATTCTGCATATCCCTCGCCAAATCGTTCGACTAGTTCTTTCTCTTCTTTCCAGATTTGTAATCTGAAGACAAGATATACCATCAAACAGAGGAAAATGGAATAGACTGAGAAGCTGAAGAATAGACCAGCTGCACCAAGGATAACACCACCCAAATATGCTGGGTGACGGATAACCGAATAGATTTCGTGTTCTTGGATTTCTGACTCTTCAGGGAAGTAGAGATAGACAACAGTCATGTAGTCCAAACCGAATGTCAGTATAGCACTTCGGACTGTTAGTGCTCCCAGTATGATTAGAATCCCTGAAATGATAATACGAATCCAGAACTCGATCTCAGCAGGTATACCAATGAGTGGTAGTAGAGACATTGACCACTGATTCGTAAGCTCGTTGACAGGTGGTCCAGGTGGGAGCAACGGAATTGATGTGAAAGCGAGAAACACTAAAGGTGGCACCATGAAGACACCAGTGACCCCTCTAGGAATCATCTTCTGATATGCAAGTTCTCCGAGTACCTCTTTCATCTGGTCCCTCTTATCCCAAAGGCCCCAGACCAACCATAATGCTAGTATGGCAAGAAAAATGCCACCAACTAGAGGAAGAAACGGTTCGATTAGTCCGAGGAACGTTATTTCACTAAACACGCGAGGAATAATACTTAGAATGATGAGGAAAATATAACCTAGAAGTCCTGCTGCCGCTCCCCTAAGTGGTAGTATAGCAATCTTTCTTCCTGGGTAAGCTGGAAGTTTTTCACGTAGCTTTTCAAGTCCCTTCATCTGCAAAACATCCACTTTCTGAATTATTGGAACAAATCCTCTTATGAAGACACTGACTCTCTACGAGTTGCCAACGTTTTTACCGAATCCCACTAGAAGAATGTAACATGAAATCCCACACGAAATACCTTACATTCAATGTTCCAGCTCGGATGGATTTCGTTCACATCACACATGATGTACAGGACGCTGTCAGGGAGAGTGGAGTGAATGAGGGACTTTGTCTTGTCAATGCAATGCACATCACTGCCAGTGTCTTCATTAACGATAATGAGAGCGGTCTCCACGACGATTACAAGCGTTGGTTGGAAGAGCTCGCACCTAAAGAGCCATTGACTCGTTACAAGCACAATCGGACTGGTGAGGATAATGGTGATGCACATCACAAGCGACAGATTATGGGACGTGAAGTGGTGATTGCAATCACCAAAGGTCGGTTAGACCTAGGACCTTGGGAGGCTATCTTCTATGGTGAGTTCGATGGTCGTAGACCTAAACGAGTTCTCATCAAGATAATTGGTGAATAGGCGAAAGGTTTAGCGATGGAATAAGAGAACTTTACAAAGGTCGTGATTTACATAGTAGACCCAACTGACATTCAGCATCGGATACAGGAGATAGAAACCTCCATTGAGGATATAATGTGGACAAGTGTGGACAACGAAGACTACGAAAAAGTGCTACGAGAATATGAGAAGGCCAGAAGGGACTTAGAATCAATAGATGTCCATACTAAGGAGATTGGGAAGGAGCGCAATAGAGTTCTCTCATACTGTCTGATGCGTATTAATGATACTCTAGAGAACCTCGGAAGGTCGGATGGCTCAATCAAACGAGCGGAGGAGTCGTTGAGAACAGCGGAGGCATCCGACGATCGAGTCCAGATACTTCGGTCCAAACTAGCCCTTGGTGTCGCATTGTTAAACTCAGGTGAGTTACAGGACGCTGAGAGTCATATCACTGACATCATCCTCCAGACGCAAGATGAAACCGAGAACAAGGATGTTATCCAGGTCTATGGTTGGACTCTGATTGTCAGAGTGAATATCTACCTTGGTAAGAGTCTGTACAATCAAGCTAAGGAGATTGCTAACCATGCCGTAGAGGTCCTAAGTGGCATCGAAAACTATGCCGGTCTTAGAACAGTCTGTTCTCTCTTATCACGGGTCTACCAGATTGAAGGTGACAATGAGAAAGCAGAGGACTACAGAGAAAGATCCGCGGACTATGGAAAATTAGCCCGGGATCATAGGCAGTAGGTCTGACTAAACAGGAACCCACTTTCTTACTTTCTTTTTATACTCTAGGAACGCCTCACCAAACCGTTCCTCCAGTTTCTTCTCTTCGTAATTTGCTAAGGTGTTATAGAAGGCGAAGATTATCACCCACATAACTATCGATACAATTGAGAATGTTATAATAGCGAGACCAAGATAGAAGAGATGCGTTCCGAGATACATCGGATGGCGGACTCGACCAAACACTCCCGATGTGGCTAGACCTTCCACCTGTGTATCAAAGAGGTCTTTGTGAGAAGCGTTCATGAAATAGACAGACACAACAATGACAACGGCTCCCGCCCCAAGGAACACCCAGAAATAGCTGAAGCTCCACAGGATGGTCGTAACACGCAGAAGAAAGGAATCAACAATCCACACGATGAAGAACGCAACCATCAAAATCGTCTGATTATTGTGACTCCCTGGTTTCTCTCCAGTTAGATGTTCATGCTTATGTTTAGACAAAACTAATCATCCCCAAACAGCGAATCTTGTTCTGACTCATGATTCGAAATGATGTTATCAAGGCTGCGTTCTGAGTAAAAAATCAATTCTAGCTCAAGGAATACTGATTTGGATGAAATATTCCATGTCAATAGGTCGCTGGACAAGAATTATCTTCAGCTGTATTTTGCTTCAACCATGATTAGGAGGCACTGAAACCTGTCAGATCGAGATGATAATGAGCTGATGGACGGGCTGGAACGAAAAAAGGAACAAGCTAGAAAGAGAGCGAAAGCAGTCCATGAGAGTGCGATAATTGCCCAACGACGAGGTGAGCGCACACTTACACCAGGGGTCAAAATCATTGGCAGTAGTTTCTTAGAGAGAGATGAAGGAATAAACAGGTCTGATACAGAGCATAGTCTCTTTCAAGAAGTGACAGAATATCTCCTACGGAAAGGTGGCTTTGAGATCACAGAAGAACAGCTAGTGGACATAATATCAAAGAAACGTGACAGTGAGGATGTGATGGAGGTCCAAATAGCTAGAATCAATGGTCTTCATGAAAAGTGGGGCCTCGACCGTAAATTTCTTTCGAAGTCAATCTTTGCACATCGTTTCGAGAATGGATCTATATTCGAACATAGCCTGATTAGTTATGGTGGTTATGTGAGTCGCATGTATTATGTCGTCGAAGGAAATGAGTTTCGTGCGTTTGCCCAATGGAACTTCAGAAAACAGGATGACTAGGTTGTCCATAATAGAACATCAATCAAACCAACACAAGAATCAGAATCCCTATTCCCACGAACACAAGTTGAAATGCTATCAAGAAGCCCCAGTCGAATCTCGATGAAACTGAGAACATGGTGTTGCTGTAGAATTCCAATTCATAATCTTTGAAGACTCCGGTCTTTCGTAGTGCGATAGGGAACTCTCTCCTTGCTTCTTCGTTCTGCTTCATTCCTACGAACCACATCCCAAGGAACGTAATTGCAGTGAAAATTGTGGACCCAATTCCAAACGCCTTTGATATCACATACGCTCCAAGAAGCATCACTATCGGCATACACAAACCGAAGAAAAGGGCGAAGAGATACATTGCTCTCCTCTTGGTACTCAACTCACTATAGAAACGAAGGGACCCCCTTACAAGCATCGCTGTACCGTAACGTCTTGCTGCAGCCTCACTAACATCTCTACACTTGATATGGAGTGTTTCATCATCAATGAAGTCATAGCCCCATCTACAATTTGCAAAATCAGTTTCAGAGTATCCCGCTTTAATGCTATCATATTCTTCCCCATGTCTTTTGATGAGTGATTCCTTGAGGCCCATTCGCTCGATCAAATCTGTGAACTCTGTTTGGAGATACTCATTGTCTTCATACTCTGCAAATGCATCATACTCTTCATCCTCCCCCTCACTCTCGTAACAGAGATTTAGGTCAATAGTTTTCGATACTGCAGTGAACATGAAATACACTGCAGCTATTCCAGTTGGAAACAGTGAGAAGAGGAAGATAAACGTCGCCAGCTCACCAAAGGGCAAGCCATACATCCCTGTGATTATAGCTCCCCAAAGGCAGATGCCTGCTCCAGCAATGGCAGCTTTGTGAGGATCACCCTCGTAGTCTTTAGAATCGTACTCGGTCATACAACCAAGTTCTACCATTTTCAATGTGAGATTCCTGAGAAGCTGAATACTCTTGATAGAAACTTTGTGTCCACTCCAGACACAGAAGAACACTACTCCAGCCACTGTTAGCACAACAAATGCAAGACGTAATTCAAGAATCATCAGGGCTAAGGAGAAGCTGATTGCAGGCAGCGTCAAAATAAGAATCATGCATATCACAGTATAGAGTCCAACATGGTTTGTCATAAGCCACTCGTGACGCGACCAGGTTCGTTCAAGGACAAATCTCCCAATCATTCGTTTAAGTTCTGATTCTGTGGAAGCCACAATGTGCAGATTGTCCCCTTCAAAGAATGCGTGTGGTTTCGAGTGCATTGATGATTTTGACTCAAACTCAATTGCATACGGACGGGCTAATCCTTTCCTCTGAAAGACTTCTGTGACAATCTCCCTCACTCGATAGTCATCCAGCTCGCTAATAATTGGATTATCATTGGTTATCTTCGATACTCCCCTATTGAGCATAGAAATAATGCTAGACAAATAAGGTTTACATCTGTTGCAAAAAACTTGGACAAAGTTGGACATCAATCTAACAGTCTTTTGTTGAAGATGGTATTTGTACGAGTTTTTATTCATCTGGCATTACTACCTGATGACTCTGATGTTGGTCCGCAAAGCCAACTGGGACGAGTTCAAGTCACCGTCAGTTTGCCGGAGACTCAAACTGCCTGTGGAGAGGATGTAAGACTTATCGTAAATCCTATTAGATTTACAGAGCAGACCTCGGCGAAGCAGGAACCGAACATCAGTCACGGATCGTGATGTCCAAGA
>CAZPWM010000083.1:0-13844 GCA_964590575.1 uncultured archaeon | reverse complement strand
TAAGATAATCAAAGGAACACCTGATGAGTTTACACACGCAAGATTGGTGAAATACGGAATTGGTAATCATCCTGGTCCAAGAACAAAGATTACTCTCAGTAAAGCAAGCTTAAAGTTCAAGGCTGATCTCGATCAGGAGAAAACTATCCTTAAGGGATATCTTTTGGGTGCTCCTGATGGGTCTCACAAAGTGAAAGGTATGTTGATTACTTACAGTGATCGAACCAAAGAATTCGGTCAACTGAATATGCCCATCACTTGGAAGAAATCGCAAGGCAAGGGTGCTCCAGTTTTCAAGGCTAAATTGGATGAGGTTGCACCTATCGCTGATATCAAAGCACTCTTTGATCTCGATGACCCAACAACCTTCTACCTTCTCTCGCTAACCCCTCGAGCCGGGACCAAACCATGGCAGATTGTTACAAAGACCTCATTTCCAAAGGGGGGTCCTAAAGAAGAAAGTGAGGAAACTGAGGAGAAGGACCCTGTCTTCATTAAAGGCTCTCTGGGAAACACACCAGAGATTCTAGAATACATTCTTGACACATTTATACCAGACCTTAGAGACAAGATTAACCCTAAAACGAAGAATATTACAGCCCGTAATAATTTCGTCATTGAAGATATTGAGATTCCCGATGATCCATCTCTGAGTTTCTCTGAAAAACGACGTCTTGCTAAAAAGCGAGGAAAATTAGTCCGCGTTGTGTCAATCGATGACAAGGATTATACGCTTGAGTATGATTTCTTAGCGTGATAACGTTTAAATTAGAAACGAATTCGGACCCCTATAAGTAAGAAGAGGCGAATAATATGCTCCAAGGATTCGAAGGATTATATTTTCCTATTTCACTCGTGTTCATTTTCTTAGGTATTTTTGCTGCGGCATGGTTAGTCATTCACATTGAACATGGACGCCACTTCTCAAGGTTCAAGGTTGGTTCTGCATTGTTCCTTGCATCAATCTTACTAGGATTTGGTATACACTTCCTACTCCTGTCTGGTGGCGCATGAGAAATCCATCAGTAATGCTTGCCTTCATTCTCTTCGATTCATTATGAACGAAATACCGTTATTTAGCCACTCTCCGAACTAGTTTTGCTACTCCATAGCGGAGAGCAAGTCTTTGGGATAAGAGGTATCTGCACGTGCTACTTGAACCCGATATTAAGAAACTAGCTGTTGAAAGTCGTCAGAAGCTGGTTCAAGAATTCGCTGACAAATACGCTAATTTGAGAGAGCGTGTGAGGCGAGTGCCGGAAGCAGATGCACGGAGAATTTCTGAAGAATTGTCCTGTCCCTTGGAGATAGCGATGGTTGCATATCTGATTAATATGGATGGAATCATGGGAGTTAAACAAGCGGTAAGGCTTCTAAGCGCAGAGCTTCAGAGAAGAGCCACAGTTGCTGAGGACATTCCCAATCTGCCCGGAAATATCATGGAATTCGCACTTATTGAAGGACGATGGATATCTCATATCTATGGAAGTTTTGTAAGGCAGATCGAGATTCAGGTTCGAGGACTTGGGAATCTAGAAGAGGATGTTGAAGAAACCTCTATCGAAGTTGAAAAAGCTCTCTCAATCATAGCATCGAGGACAAAGATGTCTGAAACAATAATTGCCCCGGTCATTGAAGAATGGTATAAGGAACATCCCAAAGCCACAAGCAAGGATGTCCTTATCTCGTTTGGTCAAGGATTAACAAAATGGAACACAAGTACGCTGAATGGCAAATTTATACAAGTGCAGCGAAGAACTCAAGCTCTTTTCAGAGTTCTCAGAGAACGCCTACTTGCACCCTCTGATTCCTTTACAATGGATGTGTCCATCGCTCGTATTGATACGCTGATTGAAGAGTTGGGACTTCCCTTTGATGAAATGACTCTGAGAGCAGTTTCTCATTTTCTACTTCAACTCGCACCCCGCCCAACCACTGGAAGAGGCGATAGGGCTCCATATGTTTCCATTGGTGTCACTTCAACCAGAGGGAATAAAGCTGAACCAGATCTATCTTCTCCTTTTGATTTTCTTGAGCGTGATGTCAAATTGACAAAAAGGCGGAAAGTCAACGAGCGAGAAGAATATCTCAAGGAAAAAATTAGCCGTGTGCTACGCGTCTTGAAATATCAGGAGAACACACATGCTGAAAGCGTAGAGAAATGCTTGACTGAACTAGTTGACAGACTCAATTTGGTTGGCACTCATATAGCAGAGGTAATTCAGAATTCCAAGGCTACAATAGCAAACGCACCTGAAGCTGAGAGAGCCACACTCTCCGTATCGATAATTTATGATTTTGTCAATACAAACTATTACCGAGTGGATGCATCTTGAGTTTTATTCAAACACCTCTCTATTGGTTAATCGACATTGAGAGTTATAATTTTCAGGTTGGCGCTTTCAAAGATGCTGACTTAAAGGGGAAAGCCCTTATCTTATCTAATCAGCTTTGGTCAATCATTCGGGGAACTCGTGTTTATTCTGTTCTTATCGGTCCTGGAATATTCAAAGGTGTAGCGACTAAAGGGAAAATACAGGTCGATGTTCTCGAATATCTTTCAGCACTCATTTTCGATCCAACAAAGCTTCGCTTTGATGAACCATTACCGCAGGTAGATATCGTCAATCCTGAAGTCATCGATCCTCTAGGTACGCGAAAACAAGAGGAGATTGTCACTATCATTCGTAATCTGGTAAAGGAAAAAGGAAATGTTCTCGTTGCTGAACCTCTAGCTACAGTCCAAACAAAGGCTAATCTCCCCCACACTGTACATTACCAAGAAATCTTTGCGCGAATCAATGTTTCACATATATCTGGTTTACAGCGTGCAAAATTCATTCTCGCAGGGACGAATGGTCCGATGTACAAATCTTTTGTAGAATATTTTAATGAGGGTAAGTATTGGCATAAGGAACGAACAAAGGTAATGGCGACACCTTTCAATAAATTTAGTAGTTTTATCGATATTGATGTGATGTCTGATTGGATGATCGTTGAAAAGGCTGGAATGGACTCAAAGACCGGAATGGAAGCTATCGGTGAAGAGCTCGAACGAACTCTGTCTATTGTTGAGAAAGAGAAAGAGTCCTATATCTACGAACTTTGATGCAACCACAAGAGTCTTTGGTGCAATGTAGTGCTTCTCGGAAGAGGCCTATAGGTTGGAAATTGCTGATGCAGACATACAGAAACAGCTCAGAAAGCCCTATACACTAGTATTCAGGACTGGACGACAAGAGCTGACAACAAGAGTAGATATTTTTTCTGATGTCCTGCGAAACCGTCAACGTTCTATACTTGGAGGTATGGTGGAATACGGTCGCCGTGAATCAGGCCTCATGGAAATTAAGCGCTTTTGGTTTGTCAAATATAATAAGCCGCTTTATTTTCAGCCCAAGGAAGCGCATGATATAATCAGAAACGCTAAACACATCATTATTCCGAAAGAACAGAAACCAGATTTTCTCAAAGACCTCAAAGATATGCTATCTCGCTTGAATACGGAAAAGCCGCGGGTTGTACCCACATGTCAGCACTGTCTTCGCAACGATCGACTCACGATATTGACACGCCGTAATGCAGTTAAAATAAGTAAAAATCAAGTTACTTGTACCAGTTGCGCACAAGTGGACCTTCAGGTCGAGTTGAAAACTCTAGGTATTCATCTCTCTCGAGCCATGATGAATCAGCTCGAGCGACAGGTCACCAAGGTGAAGTCAATACCACGACTTGTTGAGATGATGAGTCCTGGATTTGACCCTACGAGAGAACCAGAATTAACGCTTATTGATACTGTAGTAGCCAAAGAAGATGGTGGGACTAGAAAGATATCTGATCTCCCGATTCCAGAAAAATTCAAGGAGCAGCTCGCTTCTGATGGCTTCAAGATACTACTACCTATACAGTCTCAGGTTATAGATGCCGGACTCTTCAAAGATGTCAACATGTTGATAGTGTCCTCTACGTCATCAGGTAAGACACTTTTAGGTGAGCTTGCGGGTGTTCAAAAAGCCATGCAGGGGAAGAAGATGATCTATATGTCTCCCTTAGTGGCGTTGACTAATGAGAAGTATGAGCAATTTCGTAGGCGTTACAGGTCACTCGGACTAAGGGTTGGTATTAAGGTGGGAATGTCTCGTTTGGATGTTGGCGATGAAGGCAAGCCCATTGTTGATACAGATATTTCGAAAGCCAACATTGTCTGTGCGACTTATGAAGCTCTTGACCTCATTTTCCGATCAGGTAACACATCTGACCTTGGAGATATTGGTACTGTTGTAATCGATGAGATACAGAATCTGGCTGATCCTGAGCGAGGTCCTGAACTTGATGGACTTCTCACTCGGATGCGGATGCACTATCCAAAGGCACAGTATCTCGCATTGTCTGCCACCGTTGGGTCACCTCAGATCCTAGCAAAGGAACTCCAAATGAAACTCGTTAACTATGAGGGTCGACCCGTTCCATTGGAACGACATCTAGTATTTGCCCGCTCTGATGAGGAAAAACGATCCATGATTCGTCGTCTTGTCAATGAGGAGTTTCGTCATGTCAGTAGTTCAGGAAACAAGGGACAATCCATCATTTTCACATATTCAAGACGCCGCGCTCATGCTCTAAGCGATTGGCTTAGAGAACAGCGCGTTTCAACGTCTGTTTACCACGGAGGTCTATCTTACTCTCGCAGACGCAAGACTGAGTATTCATTTGCTAAACAACGTTATTCGAGTATAGTGACAACAGCTGCACTTGGTGCAGGTGTTGATTTAGCAGCTTCACAAGTCATTTTTGAAACTTTAGCGATGGGTGCGGAGTGGTTGTCAACTGCAGAGTTTGAGCAGATGCTTGGAAGGGCTGGTCGCCTTGGTAAGCATGATCGAGGTAAGGTTTACCTCATTGTCCAGCCTGAAAGGAAGTATCACGGTGGTCAGGATAAAACAGAGGATGAAATTGCAGTAGAACTACTGAATGGAATTATTGAGGATGTAGAACCTTTTGCAGACAAAGAAACTTGTGCCGAACAAATACTCGCCACCATTTGCTCAACAGGTCTTGTTGATCTCAAGGAGGTAGCTCGCGCATACAAACGGATGCTTTCAATGTCCGTTCCACCATCCGAAGCTCTCAAACATCTTGTTCGCACGCATATGGTTCGTGTGAAAGAAGGTGGTGTTCATCCAACTGACCTTGGACGGGCTACATCTCTCTCATTCTTAACTCCTAGTATGGGCTTGGAGGTCATGAAGCTAACTTCTACCTATGATGTAACAGACATTGCAATAATGCTCGAACCATTCGAGAATATTTACCTAAGTGCTAAAATGCAGGAGGAAATTAATTCAGCTTTCCGGACGCATATGCCAACCCGTCTCTTCTCAGGTGTGTTTAGCGAGATAGGTGACGCAAGTAGACCAAAGAGTGGAGCCGGAAGACTTCCACAGTGGGTCTTCGAGGTATTTGGTAAGTGGACTACGACTTTCTTCAATTGTGGTTGCCGCGACTATCCAGAATGTGATCACGGAAAAGTCAGTCTGGGGCGGTGGCTTGTTGAGCGGAGAAAAGAGGGTTATAATCCCTCTGGGCTCGCTCAAAAACTTCACGATGATTTTGAGCTCTGGGCATATCCTGGAGATCTTTTCTCGTGGCTTGACTCGTTAATTCACAGTTTGAAGGCAGTTCAGAGAATTGCTAATGTCGCCGGTAAGACTGACCTTCACGTACAGATCGAGGATCAGATAGCTCGTATTGAGAGACCTCTGGAACAAGAATCAATGATAGAATGAAGCAAATTATGAAGTAGCATTGTCCTTCTCGATTTCAAAAAGAACACGTATGTTTCCCACTACGTGTGGCGGCATTGAATCAAGATTCAAGTCAAGCCATCTGTGCAAGTCTCTCCTAATCGATTCCTTCTCATCTATCTCCTTTGGGAATTCCGAACGGTCTTCAGACACTAGTTGAAAATGAGAACAGCCGCAACTGCATGCACCTTCCAAGACCATATCGATATCTGCGGAGGTTTTTCCGCACATTCTGCAAACGAATAGCATTTTTCCAACGCCTCAGAAAAGAAACTTCATCATGTATCTATGAGGTTTGGTATGGCTTAGGTAATACCTCCCTTTTTGGGACGAAACTTATTTGGGGCTTGTTAACGCCAGTTTTCGGTGGATGCGGTTGGCGCGGTCTTGTACTATTTGTCATGAAAAGTCAAAGTTTCGCTGTGACCGTTGTCGAAATGAGTATTGTCAGAATCATGCAGTTAGATGTCCTTCATGCGGTACTATTACTTGCATCAGGGATATGAACAAGAAAAGCATCTGCCCAACCTGTAGAAAAATGTTGGATATCTGTCCTGATTGTCTTCTCAACGGGAAAGTAGTAAGACTGCTTGCTACTATCAACCAATGTTCCGAATGCGGATGGACTGGTTAGGAAAACCAGATAATTATAATGATAGTTAGCGTAATCGCAACAATGGCCGCAACTATCCAAGTTTTCTTTCCATAACCCCAGACGATAGGGATTGGACCTAAGAGAATGATTCCCTTGCTTTCAGTCCGATGGTCAACTCCCTCATCATCTGAATGTAACAACATTGAGACTAATCCCGAAAGAATGATGATGCCTCCCAGAATGATAAGAGCCCACGCTAACAAGTTCATGAAATCAGCTGACTGCACTAGATTCACCTTGCATCAACCATAAAATTTGTCAAGTCGAATTCCATCCTCTCGTAGCCACCAACCTCGTTTCCCTCTAGTGCCCACAGAGTCACAAGATCTCCATAAATCTCGAAGTCCATGATTGTTTCAATCTCTTTGATGTTTGTACCAACAGGAAATCTCCATATGATTTCGAAGTCGTAGGGTGCTTCTTCTTCTTCAAGCCAAGTCTCAATTTTATTGACTCCAGCTTGGAACTTCCCTGAAAAGTCAATCAAGTAGATCACAGACACGACTTCTGTTGCGCCTTTTAGGAAAATATCACAGTAGTCCACATGCGACCTAACTCGTTCGCTGTTAATCTCAACTCTCTCTAAGTCAAGAAAATACTGCATATTGCCGACGAGATTCTCTATTTCTTTTCTTTGGAGCTTCTCATCACGTAGAACTCTGCGATAATAACCTTCAGGATCAAGATACTCAAAGCAAAGTCGTTCATGTACCTCTCCTGTCCGAGAAACAGAAAAGAAAGAATCTGCGTGCACTGGCTCAACCATCTCTGACAGAACTTTTTCCACGACAGATCACCTACTCGAGTGGCACAGCATGTATGCCATTGTCTGAAAGATGTTTTGAGAGTGTTCTCCCATTCTCTGTGAAGCAGTATGCAACTCGTGGTTTGACTTCTCTAGCAAAGTTCAGCAAACCATTGAAATCAGAATGAGCACTCAATGGAAACCCTCTTTCTCTATATTTAGCCATGGTCCATCCTGAGAGATTGAAATGCTCAAGTCTGGTTTCATACTTAGCAAACACACTCTTGCCTAGTGTACGTTGGAGGTTGTCTTTGGTATGGCGAAAAGACGAACTCACTATGACTGCTCCTTCATCAAGAATATCCGTAATGTTTTCACTCTGTATCGTATGATGTCGCAAATCGACTCCGTGTTGTTTGTAAACTGAGCAAACCTTGTCTATACTTGTGTTTCCAGATATCACTCTGAATCCCCCACTCTGGAGAAGTGCAATTGCTTCCTGAGACTTTCCCAGTGAATATGCGTGGAACAGAGGTATTCGACCTTCATCTACGACCTTTGTTGCAGCATCAAGAATATTGTTGTAGACTATCTTCCTTTTTGGAAAAACCCACTGCGGAGTTCCGTAAGTCGCCTCAGTTATCAAAACATCTGCTACAACAGGTTTTGCTGCTTTGTGAACTAAACTATCTACACTGTTGAAATCTCCTGTGTAGAGGACCTTGAGACTATCATCAAACTCCAGAAGAAACATAGTTGAACCAAGAACATGCCCTGCATTCAGTGCTGTGATATTTACACCTATCTGCCCAAACATATCTCCATGCCTAATAATGGTTTTACTTCCAAGCTTGTCTGATCTCCTTGCATGCCAGGTATCGAAGGTTCCTTCAGTAGCAATGATGTGCCTAGCGTTTCTGAGACCGCCAATGTGGTCTGAATGAGAATGTGAGAGAAGTGTAGTTTCACCCTGGATGCCTGTGTCAAGAGCGAGCTTCACATCACCGTATTCCAATAAGAAACCGGTGCCGCTTTTTCTCAGACTGACTGTAGACATGCTATGACCAACCTTGACAAAGTGGTATCGAACAAAAGGGTTTCTCACTATCTAAAAACTAGAGTGGTTTCCTCAGCAATAATAATTTCCTACGCGCTGAAAAGCGACATCTGTTTTCAAGTGCTCTGATTAAATCTTTTTGTCCCTCTCCCACGAGCGGTAGTTCAATTAGCTTTGCATCACTTTTTACGGCTTCTGCAACTAAACTCTCTGCTACTTGTTCCCAGTTTAATTTCACTGGGTCTGTGACAAGTGGTGAAACGCAAAGTGCATTCGACATTTTCCAGAAACCTGCGACTGCCGCTGTTTCTCCCTCTACAGAAACTGTCACAAGACAGTTATTACTTGCTGCAAAATCTCGGGCAAGCCAAACAATAGAATTAATCAATCCCATTGATTTGCTCTGATCCCAAATCAGTTCTCTGATTCCTTCATTGTTGACTCCTTTTCCCCACTGCATAGAACTCTCTTTGATTATATCATCTATCTCAAATGAGCAATGTTCCAGGATTCCCACTTTTTCAAATCCAATGCGCTTGAGTATATCCGCAACCCATGGATCAAGTTCTAGACTGAGGGGAAATCCAAGCGAGTTCTCACTACACTCAGATGACACTAATGCATCCACGTCACGAATCGCTACAGTCTTGAAAAACGGCAATGACGATTTAATAATCTGATAGGCAGTAGATTCTCGGAACTCCTTATCTACAACAACAGAAGTCAGGACCATCGCAAGTCTAGTTTTATCTTTGAAAATCGATGTCCCACCGATGGTCTTGTTCTTTAGAGATGAAACAAACATCATACTTTCTTGGAGCATCAAGAATGCTTTTGCGAGATCACGATCTTTGTAGCTAGACTCGCTGGTGTTTTTTAATAGGTCCAACCAAATGTCTACTTCATCCTTGTTCAATCTACCATTGAACATTACAGACCTCTCCATCTGATTCCCTCAGTGATTCTGATTGTTTAGCTCAAAGATAGAGGTCTGCGATGAATCTGATAAGTGATATGTTGATAACATCGAAGGATTTATTCCCCATCAGGAAATTAGATGGAAGTTGAAAATGCAGTCGCTTGTATTAACTGCAGATGGCCTTCAGATCGCGGACACTCCAATTCCACCACTCATGCCGGGTGATGTCCGAATAGAAGTGCGTTCTGTAGGTGTCTGCGGTACCGATCTCTCGATCTGGAAGGGCGATTTTGAAGCTCCCCTTCCAATTGTTCTGGGGCATGAAATTGTTGGAGCTGTGCACGAGAGTTCCGTACCCGAATTAACTCCCGGCACTATAGTTACAACTGAAATTGACATATCCTGTGGTCGATGTTGGTACTGTAGAACTGGCAATCGTCATCAGTGTGCGGACAAGGAAGTTCTTGGGATTACAAGAGATGGAGGTCTCTCAGAATACATCTGTGTCCCTGCTGACTTGGTTCATCCCCTTCCTGCGGGTGTTGATGTGATATCTGGTACTTTTACAGAACCTCTTGCATCTGCAATAAAAACTGAATCTGACAGTCCTGCTGAAAGTGGTGAAGCAGTGCTCATCATTGGCAGTGGCAAGATTGCTCTTCTTTTAGCACAAGTGTACGATGCAAGTGGTGCTGATGTATATATTATTGGAAGGAATCGATGGCAACTAGGGCTTGCTCGTCAACTTGGTTTGTTGAGTGCAATGGATATCAATGATAACTGGAAGAAGAAAATACTTGATGCTACTCATGGTGTCGGTCCAAGAATTGTTGTAGAAGCCACTGGTAACACTGATGGCATTAGAATGGCATTTGATGTTGTTCGGAACGGGGGAATTGTCAACCTGAAGAGCATGCACGGTCTTGAATATTCGTTTAATCCAACTCTTATTGTGAACAAGGAACTCACTGTTAAAGGTGCAAGCAGAGGTCCTTATCCTGAAGCCCTCGAGATGCTTCAAAAGGGTCGTATTGAGGTAAAGCGTCTTGTTTCAAAAGCATTCCGTCTAGAGGATGGAGCTAAGGCATTTGAGTTTGCAAACCAACCATCAGTGACTAAAGTTGTTATCAATCTCTGAGGTATCTGTGTATGCCTCTATTCGATACGGATCTGCATATCCATTCATTGCATTCAATTGGTGTAAGTAAAAACATGACCATTCCAATGCTCGCTCAAGGTGCCAATGAAAAGGGATTGCACCTAATTGGAACCGGTGATGCTACTCAACCAGATTGGCTTAGACACCTTCGAAAGAACCTCGTCTTAAAGGATGATATACTGACCCATGACTCTATTTCATTCATCCCTACTGTCGAGATTGAAGACAACGAGTCAATCCATCATCTCATTGTTCTCCCTGATTTTGAATCTGTAGAAGCACTGAGAAAAACCCTGAAATCACATTCTCCCAATATCGATGATGAGTGGGGCGGACGCCCACGAGTACGAGTATATGGTGAAACGCTTGCAGGACTAGTCAGAGACGCCGGTGGAATGATAGGACCAGCACATGCATTTACCCCGTTTAGGTCTATCTTTCGAGAGAATAAACACACAAGTCTGAAATCATGTTACGGTAGTGAAACTCCCTATATCCATTTCTTAGAGTTGGGTCTCTCAGCAGACTCCAATACAGCAGACTTCATTCCTGATCTCAGGCGTCTTACATTCATCACATCCAGCGACGCACACTCTCCGTCTCCAAACAAACTCGGCCGAGAATTTGTGAGGTTTGAGATGATGAAACCCACATTTGATGAACTCAAGCGTGCAATCATCCGCAAGAATGAACGGAAACCTGTGCTGAATGTTGGACTTGATCCTAGGCTTGGCAAGTATTTCTTGTCATTCTGCTCAAGTTGCAGGAGGACCCTAATTGTACAATATGGAAACGAACCACCAAGTTTCGATGACTTGAATATTTACATTAGTTGTGAGAATTCCGCAGAAAAAAAGCGTCTTCTAGACGAAATCCACCAACGGAAGGTGATATGTCCAGCTGATGGCAAAAAACTCAGACTTGGAGTTAACGACCGTGCGGCTGCAATAGGAGATGGAGAAGTAATAACTCCTTCTCATCGTCCACCTTACATACACATTGCACCACTCTTAGATATTATTGCACTCTCTCTTGATGTGAAATCCTCCACTTCGAAACAGGTAAGGTTTCTCTATGACAAAATGCGAGAACAATTCGGCCCCGAAACACTCATCCTTACTGAAACCCCTATAGAAGAAATAAGAGCGAAAAATGAACGAGTGGCTCAGATGATTGAAGCATATCGGACTAAATCGATAGGATATGTAATTGGTGGCGGTGGTCGATATGGTTCACTCATACCTCCATGGGAATGTGAAAAGCGTTGACTGTGATTAGGGGAATCATTCGAGAGGTTGGCAAGAGCAAAACAACCCAAGTGTCATCTCGTAGATGGTATGGGACAACTGATATTGTGGTGCAACACGAGGAAACAGGTCAGACGTATAATGTGCGACTTTCCTCTGGTGTCATGGATAAGCACAGATTCCTCCCTCGGATTGGTATGAAAGTGATAGTTCACGGTTATGTTGAGGAGGCGGAGTATGGACTCTCTGACTTCATTGTTTCTCGCGTGACCGACATTAAACACGAAGGTGCTGGCATAAAGAAAGTTCACAAACTGGATTGATTATCGCTTTCTGTATCTGATGATGAACGCTGGGGCGAGAATCCACTGAGACCTACACTTGGGACATTTACTAGGTGCTTTTGCTGTCTTTCCAACCTTGAATACAAACTGGCATTTTCCACAACTTGCTGGACGAATCAGAAGTTCTTTGTTTTCCCTCTTCACGGATTTAGAGATGTGATCTATATCCTCATACACAATTGACCGTTTCTTAATGTCCAGTATCTCACAGATTTCCTCAGCAGTCATTGGATGCTCTGCTCTTTCCAAGAGTTCCGCGATTGTTTCTCTTCGTGTTGGCATGACTATAACGTGCTAGAAGTGATAGTGAAATATACTTTGGGCTGTTCAGTAAATCGAACACCCTGTACAAAACGTAGAGTCATATTCAATTTCATCACTATAATCCTTGTAGGTAATTATGATGAGAAATTTCGATACAGGTGTTTCAGGGAAAGTCATGGCTTCAGTGCTAGCTGCCGTTGTCATTACAGCGGGAGTTGTTGCTTTGGCAATTTACTTTCCAGGAGGCAATGAACCAACACCGCCAACTCCCACAGGGTTGGGTGCGGAAACTGCTATTTTCCTTAATTCAATGAATGAACATGTGCAATTCTATTTCATGTTAAATTGCACCTTCGTGAATGAAGACATCACTGACTTCTATGCACAATCTGAACCTGGTGCTTACGTTGATGGAGTTCGGATGAACCGTACAACCACAGGTGGCGATATTCAAGTACTATTTTCACCATACGACGCAGAAATCATTGGAACCGGTCATATCTCAACCACAGACTGGAACAGCATTAGTGGATCACTTATCGATGATGGTATAGGTCAGATGGAAGCACCGGAGACTCCTCCGGAGGACTCATTCCCCACTACTTGGCCTATAGACTTCTATTTCTATGTCTACTTCGATGATGGTACATATTTCTTCTCAGGCTTTTCCAATACTGACGGACTGCTCTTTATGGAAAATGGAACTTGGAGCGGTGAGTTCAACATGTTTGGCTGGCCTATCAATACAGGGGCAGATCCTGGAGTCTGGCTCCTGGAAGGAGGTCATTTGACAGCTGGAATCAATGCCCTGTACACTGCAATAACAACCAACGTATCTTATCCTGAGTGATGGGCGATTGCGCCCATCCACTCTATTTTATTTGTAGATGATAATTGCAATTGACGATGTTATGCCAAATTCGAATGATGAAACTGATCGAAACCTTGTAGACAAACTTCTCAAGGGTCGAACAATGAGTGTCTATGCATTACTTCTATCTAATGGAGAGATGGGGGTAAGAGATATTCAGAGGGCTTTGAGTTTTTCAAGTCCAAGTCTTGCACTCCATCATCTCACCAAACTGTCGGAACTTGACTTAGTCGAGAAGGATATCGATGGCGTATACAGTGTGAAACGAACAGTCCGGGTAGGTTCACTCTCTCTCTTCATCAAGTTCGGTACACGTCTTCTCCCTAGATTCCTTTTCTTGGGCACTCTATTCAGTGCGATGTTGGCTGTCTATCTCATAACCTTTGCATCATGGCCCCTAACAGGAGGGGACATCATGTTCATCGCGATGAGTCTAATCGCAATTATATTGTCATTCTATGAGACCCGACAGATCTGGTTACTGAAGCCCTTCTGATCTCTCGGTGTCTTTGAGAGGAAAGTATAGGTCTAAATGTACTGAAACAATACGTAGTCCTGTTGAGAAGAAAAGAAACTTGGATGATTATCAATTGGAGCAGATGAAACTAGCCCCCACGCCGAAATCGGCAAAGCAGTTGTCGTTCAATGATAGAGTGTGTGCTAGGTGTATGGGGCATCGGCATCTCTGTGGTATCAAACCCTGTCCAATCCTGATGAGAGCGAGGGCTCAAGCCCAGATTGATGATGCATTCACTGGAACGGATCTAACCGGGGCATCA
>CAZPWM010000082.1:0-13926 GCA_964590575.1 uncultured archaeon | reverse complement strand
CCCCACTTGAGATCAATACCTCCAGTGTCATCAGTTGTCAGAAGACCCTCATCCCAAGCTTCCATCGCCCACGATATTGTAGCACCCAGTGAGATGGTGTCCATTCCGTATTGATTTGCGAGATGGTGTCCAAAAAGAACTGATTCCAAGTTATCATTTCCACAGCGTGACCCCATGGACGACTGAGTTTCGAACTCTGGAGCCCCACCCTCGAAGGCATAGGGTCCTGTTCTCACAGCAGTGTAGCGACCACAGCGCTGCAGACACGAAAAGTCTGCCCTTGCTTTCACAAGGTACTTCGCGTTGATGGCATCACCGCTTATCTTCTCAAAACCATCAAAGACTCCCTGCCTCATGTTGTAGCTAGGTAATCGACCGATGTGCTGCATCAGTTCAACAAGACTCGTTGTACCATACTTGATACGACCCGGTGTGAATGGATTTGCCATCATCCGTTTGTGAAATACGTCAATCTGCTTCAGGTAGTTTTCAGGGTCTGCAACGTCAAGCTTCCCTGTGCCCCTCACCGCGACAGCCTTCAATCTCTTTGCGCCCATCACAGCTCCTAAACCAGAACGGGCTGAGGCACGGTCTCTGTCGTTCATGATAGCTGCAAATCTAACAAGGTTCTCACCAGCTTGTCCGATTGACAGGGTCCTTATTCTCTTTCCATGCTTTGCTTTGAGGATGTCGTCAGTCTCAAAGACATCCTTCCCCCATAATCCTGCAGCCTCAGCATCTATGAGTTGAACATCTTCATCCCTGATATTGAGATAGACGGGACTCTTCGACGCCCCAGTGAAGACAATGGCATCGTAACCTGCAAACTTCAGTTCAGCTCCCCAGAACCCCGCAGCGTGACTTTCACCCCAGACATCCGTAAGTGGGGATAAGCCTGCAATAACATGCCTAGAGGCCTGTGGAAACATGGACCCTGTGAGAAGTCCGGTTGCCATTCCCAGGACATTCTTCTCACTGAGAGGATCGATTCCCTTTGGGATGTGGTCGAAGAGAGTTCTTGAAAGATAACCTGCACCAAGGAGGTAGTCCTTGATAATCTCTTCATCCAGGGGTCGTTTCTCAATGGAACCCTTTGTCAGGTCCACCCAGAGGATATGGCCTCCTACTCCGTGTATCATTGAGAATCCTCCTCCTTGTCATAGAGCTCATCCTTGTGCTTCTCGTAAAACTCCCTCATGCTCCCATCCTTATCTTTCTCTGCGAGCTCACTCTCAGTCGTCATGAATATTGCATCAGCTGGACAACGTTCCACGCACTGACCACACTGAATACACTTGAATGCCTTACCAGTGTCTGGATGGATGCGGATTGCATAGTAGGGACATGCCTTGACACACTCACCATGACCCACACACTTCTTGTTGTTGACGATCACAATACCTTTTGACGTGCGCGAAAGTGCTTGTTCAGGACAGGCTGCGATACATGGAGCATCCTCACAATTTCTACAAAAGAGAGGAAAGTCAAGGGCTGGTTCAACTCTCACTACTCTGTTTCGTGCACGTGCGGGACTGATCACCTTGAAGTAGAACATGCTGCATGTGTTTGAGCATGTCATACATCCCGAACACACTCTTGGATCACCAAATACAAACTTGAGTTCTGTCAAGGTTCAATCTCCAATAGGTCTGTTTCCACTACCCATTGCTTGGAATTTTCCATAACCTGGTTTTAAGGTCACGCTACCCTCATTGAAAGCCTGTGCGCCTCTGATAAACGTCATGACAGGCACTCCCTTCATCATCATTCCCTCATAGAGTGTCCATCCACACTTTGTTTCCATTATATCCGCAGTGATCTTCTCTTCCTTGTTCGGGTCAATTATCACGAAATCTGCATCAGCCCCAATTCGAAGTACTCCCTTCTTGGGATAAAGACCAAATATCCTCGCAGGATTTCGCGAGCATATCCGCAGGAGTTTCGAGTATGTCATTCTTGCTTTGTTAATGCCTTCTGACAGGAGGACTCTGAGAATCATCTGAATGCCATCAACACCAGACCATGCTTCACGAATGTCCTCAGCTCCTGATTCCTTCATCTCAATTGGACAAGGTGCATGATCACTTACAACAGTATCAATAGCACCACGAAGTAAAGCTGACCAGAGTGCAGCTCTGTCCTCTCGGGCTCTGAGAGGCGGATTCATTTTACTCTTGGGACCTAGACGGTTCATATCATCACGATAGAACATGAGGTGGTGTGGGCATACTTCAGTTGACACCATGACTCCTCGTAGCTTGCCCCTCTCCACCTCTTGAACACCCTCTCTGGTTGTGACATGCGCGATATGGAGATGTCCTCCGGTTTGAGATGCTATCTCAATATTCTGGCGAATTGCTAGTTGCTCTGCTATGTTTGGTCTCGAAAGTGAATGACTGATAGGCGCATCCCAATCATCATCCATCTCGAAAAGAAACTCATCTAGAATCCCTTGATCCTCAGAGTGTACGGTGAGATGACCTCCAACTTCAGATATAGCACTCAAGCACTTCACAATGACTCCGTTGTTTGTCTGATAAGGTTCACAGGTGAATGCCTTGAACGCTGCTATACCCTTATCCACAAGCATTGGGATTGCCACATGATTCTCCGAATTCATCATCCCTGCATAGAATGTGAAGTCAGTGACACTCATCTCCTCTCCTTGAGCAATCTTCTCATCAACAGCTTTGATTGTGTCAACTTGATTTGTTAGGGGCATATCAACAAAAGTAGTAACACCACCAGCAACCGCTGATTTTGAGCCTGTAGTGAAGGTTTCGTGCTCCAACATCGTAGGGTCATGGATGTGCGCATGAGCATCAATCAAACCAGGCATCAGAATCTTGCCCTCAGCATTGATTACTGTACCAGCTTCAGGAAGGTGTTCATCGCCTGCGATAACAGCTATTATCCCGTCTATGACTCCTATTCCTCCCCAAGCTATTCCTGACTCAAGGAGGAGTTTAGCATTTTTCACCACAAGATCAACGGGCCCTCTTGTCTGTTTTCTGAAGGTTGATGTGAGAGTGCTGCTCATTCATCCCCCTCCAACGGGTGGAAAGATAGCCACAGCATCATTGTCTTTTAGAACTGTTTCATATCCGTCTAGGAGCTCGATGCGCTTGCCATTAATCATGCATGAGAAGAACTGCTTGAGTTCATCAGTCTCTGTGTCAAGGACAGTTTCTCTGAACTTGTTGCCATAAGTCTGAACCAGAGATTGAAGAAGTTCTCTGATGTTCTCCGCCTCAAGTTCTACACTTTTGACTCCCGTAACTTCTCTGACAGTGGCGAAGAATTTTACCAAGACTCGAGCCAAGATGAGACACCCAAGGTACTGAGAAGGTGTGTGAGATTAAAACCGTTGCCTTCTGTTCTCGCTTGAGCATAGAAGTTATAGGAGTGGTTCGTAGACTGTGTCAATGGTATCAGAATGGAACTTCTTGTAGTTGGACACCTGAGTAGGGACCTGATAATCACGCCTGAATATACAAGAGAGGCTCTCGGGGGTGGTGCAGCGTATGCAATGCTTGCTCCTGCAATTGGTGCGTTTGGCACTGGCATCATTTCCAAAGTAGGTTTAGACTTTGACGAATCATACAAAGCAATACTGATTACATCAGGACTAAACCTAACAGGACTCTATTATGACGGTGCCCACACAACTCGTTTTGTCAATGAGTATAACGCAAGTGGAGAACGTACACAGAGGGTTGAAGCACTTGCACCACAAATATGCCCATATGACTTCACTGATGACCACGCTCAAGCGAATATAATTCATTTCGCTCCTCTCACTTGTAATGATATCGATGAGGATTGCTATTACATTGCACGTGAGCATGGTGCATTAGTTTCACTGGATGTACAGGGTTACTTGCGGTCGATAACGGATGACCGTCTTGTCACTCCTAAGAAATGGCCTGAGAGTGATAAGATACTAGGATTGGTCGATGTTGTCAAGCTACATGACTCTGAATTGAAGACCATCAACACAGATGAATCAGAGTTATCCGCAGTTTCGCATATTCTAGATATTGGGCCAAGAATTGTGATTGTCACACGAGACCTTAGAGGGTCCACAATCTACACGCGTAAAACGCAGGTGGACATCCCCCTAGTCCTGGCAAATGCTCAGGTTGACACAACGGGCTGCGGAGACACATACTCCATTGGTTTTCTCCTAGAGTACATGCGATCCACAGATGTGAAACGTGCGGGTCTCTTTGCCGCGACTTGCTCTTCGTTCAATGTTGAAACCATAGGTCCTTATGACATGCCCAATCGAGTTATGATTGAGACTCGAATGCGTCCATATCTTCAGGCATGAATAGAAGCTTTTTTCATCAGCTCCCCGCTTATCATGTTCAACAAGGGGAACATTATGCTAGATGAGATGGATGCCCTCATGGAGAAGTATGAGATTGACGGATTATTCACATATGGTAGTCCGTTCAACTCACCAAATCTTCTATGGCTTACCGGATTTCGTTCAGGAGACAGTATCTACTATCTTCAGAATAAAGGTGAACAAGGTATCATTGGCACTCCATTCAAAACACTGGAACGCGTGAAGAAGGAGAGTTTTGTCAAAAGGACCTTTGACATGAGTGATACAGTTATCCAGCTTCTAAAAGAGAACAAGGCCGTCATGGATCACAGAGAAGCTCTGTTTGGTCCCATGATAAAGGAACTCTTCACTGGGGAGATAATTGGTGTCCCTGATGAGATACCCGCAAGTATACTTGTTTTGATTCAGAAATTGGGATACGAAACCAAAGTTGTCAGTGACCTGATTTCTGACGCAAGAGCCACAAAAACCCCCAACGAGATAAGGACAATCAAGAAAGCCGGAGCAGCGACTGTTGGGGCGGTTTCAAAAATTATCGAGATGATAAAGGACTCAGATGTAGGGGCAAATAAAACTCTGATGTATGAAGGTTCTCCACTAACCGTTGGACAAGCAAAACGAGCTCTCGAACATTTCTTACTGGACCAGAATACCGAGGCTGCTGAGGATACCATTCTTGCGGTAGGTGAAAAAGCGTTTGACTGGCACTATCTTGGTAATCCAGAGGATGAGCTAAAAGCAGAGACCCCAATCATCCTTGATGTCTACCCCCGTCTTAAGCAGGAACGGTATGTTGCAGATGTCACTCGTACTATTGTCAAAGGGAAACCCTCCGCGAGAGTGAAAGAGATGTTTGAAGCTGTTCAAGCTGCGGCAGATGCATCAGTGGATGCCCTTACTGCAGGTGCCAAAATTGATGATGTAAACCTTGCATGTTTCAACACTCTAAATCAGCATGGTTTTGACTCCAAGCGGCTCAATCCAGATGCAAAGGATGGGATGACCCATGGCCTCGGACATGGTATTGGACTAGAGGTGCATGAACAACCAAGTATGTACAAGCGAGATGACTATTTCGCGGCTGGACATGTCATGGCTATCGAACCCGGTGTTTACTTGGAAGGTATTGGTGGGGTTCGGATTGAGAATGACTACGCTGTGACAAAGGGAACAGCTGAGTTACTGACCAAGAATCTTGACACCATCTTGTGGGTTTAGCTTGCACTCAACGCATGATATGGGCATACCGAGATACACATTCCACAGGCTTCACAGAGGTCCTTGTTGATCTCAAAGATGCCATTTTCCTTGTCCACAGTTATCGCCCTATAAACACATGATTTTGGACAGAGCCCGCACAGTGTACACTTCTCCATGTCAACCTCTGGTGGAGTTGACAAGGTAGCACTCCCATCCATGTGCCGCAAGGCAATCCCCTTGATATCTTCCAGTGAGTCATATCCGTGACTCTTGAGCCACTCGGAAGTTTCAGCAGCTATCTTTCCGTAGATTGTATCTCCCTCTAGGATTGCTGCTGTGCACACCTGTACTGCAGAAGCACCCGCCATCGAGAACTCTATGACGTCTTCTCCTGATGCCACACCACCTACTCCAATGACTGGAACCTTGACAGCTCTAGCAATATCTGCGATGCACCGCAGTGCAATTGGCTTTAAGGACACTCCACTCATCCAACCGAAACCATCACTGCTTCCCAGCATTGGTTTTCCGGTTTCGATATCTATCCTCAAACATGGACCGTAGGTGTTGATACCTACGATACCGTCAACATGGGGTTCGAGTGACTTTGCCACCGCAGCGACATCAACCTTTGGACTGATTTTTGCAAAGATAGGAATCTCGACGACCTCTTTCAATGCCTTGGCAATCTCAGTGTGTCCTCCCACGTAATGAGTACTGAACTCAATGGCATGGACCCCTGCTTTCTCAAGTTTAGGTCCGAGCTGTGAGACTTCCTCTGGTGTGTATCCCACGCTAGCGATTAAAGGGAGACCAGAACTGAGGGCTATGGCGTACTCTTTCTCAAGCCATTGCTCAACAGGAAGTTCACTCCAGAGCTCTGCATTGAGAATGCCTCTTCGAGACCCAACCCTGCCCTCTTTGAGTGCAGCCATATTCGGTCGAGGAACATCTGCAGGTCTGACACTGACGGTCTTTGCAACAAGACCTCCAACACCACCTGCAGTTGCGTTCAGTAGAGTCATACCATCTCTTGAGGTTGGACCTGCCGCAGTCATGATCGGATTCTTGAGTTTGAGTCCTGCGAACTCAGTTCTTATGTCGACCATACTGTGACCTATGATATTATCAACATAAAGAGTTCTCCGGGTATCCGTTGATAGACTTATTCACCCACATTTATGACATCTGCGGGATCAATATCCTCCACATCGATACCAGATTTTTGAAGCCTGATGATTGCAATTTCGTAAGCCTTGAGAACGTCTGCTTTGGTAATGTAGCCAATCATCCGGTGCGGATCCTTCGGATTAGCTATTACCGCATGTCCCTCATCTCGTTTCATCATTGCTTGAAGTGCGCTGTCAACAGTACATCCTGGTGAAAGGCGCAAGAAGTCTGGATTCATGAGTTCTCTAACTTGATATTCACTACCATCTTCCTTGGGGTCATGGAAAAGGTCCTCAGCTATCAATATACCAATGACGTTACCAAAGTCATCTAGAACAGGGAACTTTGTGTGATGTGTCCTGTCTATGATTTCAAAGACTTCAGATGTGGTCTGTGTTGGATGTAATACTGTAGGATCTGTGGTCATCGCTTCGTTGACTGTTATTATCTTGAGGGCTGAAACATGATGCCCACTACGGATTGTCACCCCTCTTCTGGACAGTTTCATTGTGTAAATGCTTTCAGGCTCAATAAGTGAAGAAACAAAGAACGATGCGGACACTGCAATCATCAATGGTAGTATCAATGAATAATCTGCTGTCATTTCCATCAACATCACAATACACGTGATAGGAGCGCGTCCAGACCCAGCAAAGAGCGCAGCCATACCAACTAGTGCAAATGCCATAGGATGCGGGACAGCCCAAGGCACGAGCGCGGAAAAGGCCAAACCAAATGCACCGCCAAACGCCGCCCCTATGAAAAGAGTTGGCGCAAATACACCACCAGAGCCGCCAGACCCTAGAGTGAAGCTGGTCGCAAGAATTTTCATTATACCAAAGAGAAATAGAGCTCCTATTGCTACATTTCCAATCAGCGTTGCATCTATGAAAGCATAGCCCACTCCCATTATCGCTGGATAATAAGGTTGGTTGGTAGCGAATTCTCCTGAGTATGCAAAAACGTTCTCCAAGTAGATGGCTCCAAATGCGAGAAGGCCCGTCAGTATGCCTCCAATTGCTGGAAGTATGTACTTTGAAGCTCGGAGTTTTTCTAGTAGGTCCTCTATGGAGTAGAACCCTCTCATCCAGATGACACTAATACCACCGAATGCGATTCCTAGAATAAGATAGAAAACAAGCTCAAGTGGATGTCCCATCACAAAAAGTGGTGCTTGGAAGGAAACAGCAGTTCCAAGTATCAAATCTGCTATTGCTGTAGCAACAACTGATGCTAGAATTACTGGTAGAATTGAGAACCCGATTATACCTGCCGCTAAAACCTCGATTCCAAAGAGAGCTCCACCCAAAGGTGCGTTGAAAGTAGCAGCTATCCCTGATGAAAGTCCGCACACAAGTAGAGTCTTTCGCTCCTTTTTATCAAGATTGAATATGGTTGCAACTACAGAACCTGCACCTGCACCAATCTGTGCAATGGGTCCTTCTCTACCGCATGAGCCTCCTGAACCTATGCAGATAGCAGAAGCAAAACTTTTCAGAAGCGGAACACGAAAACGGATCTTCCCACCATGAATTGCGTATGCTTCGATGACCTCTGGTACACCATGTCCCTTTGCCTCGGGTGCATATCTAACAACAATAAACCCAACAATCAAGCCGCCTAGAGCAGGAACAATTATCCAACCGGCAATACCCAGAACCTGCGGGATGATGACAAAAACTTGACTAATACTGAGAATAAGTAGTCTGAACAGAACTGCCGTGAAACCTGAAACGACTCCAATGAATGCCCCTAACGTGTAAAGAAACACCTGACGCCGCATTGCATTCCCTTGCATCATACTCGCTATTCGCCTTCTATGCTTGAAACAGGCAATCCATTAACAAATACCGGCTTTCTGATATGTTACTTAAAGGTACTCCCACTGAATAAATCCCTCTGTCATTACCTTGTCATTCCGCGGGGTTTGAGATCCTCGATTACAAAATCAAGATCAAGTTCTTTCAGCTTAGCTTCTTTTGGATAACCCGTTTCACGATCACAGCCTCGAAACTTGTAGTAGTCATCAAGCATATAGTCAAGGTCTGGGAGACCGCCCTTTGAAGGTCCTGTAGGCATTGGGTCTTCCAACAGCCTTGGTGGCAGAGTTTCTTCTTTACGAGTCACACCGAGTCTGTGATTATAGGCTCTTCTCAAATGACTGATTCTCTCTCCAGCTCTCTTGACAAACTTCGGGTCTCCCCACTCAGTCATTCCTGTGAGATGCGGTATCACGTTCACAAACGTGTCATAGTAATAGACTGGTGGCCACATCGTTCCGTACTTGCAGATTACAGCTGAGTCAACAATTGCGTACAAATCTTCCATGTCCCAGACAACCTGTCCCTTGTGAACTGGTGACATAATATCCAAGATGGCTTCTGCCTTCTCCTTGCCAAACCGTTCAATGACAATGTCAGGATAACCCAGTTCTTCCAGACTCGAGAGACTTCGTAGATGGTCTGCTCCTCTCACATTGGTTGCGTAAGTCAATCCGATACTCTGATGGGCTCGGGGATCTTGTCCGGATGCTTCGAGACCCTTAACATGAACTGCGTACCTCCAAGCATCGCCTCCAATCACTTCTGCAGCATTTCTGACCCCGTTGGCAAGCATGTCTCCGAATCCTTCACGCTTGGCTATTTTCTCAACTAGTGCAACCTGTGATTCAGCATTGCCCCAGCTAAGGTCCAGTCCGTCAGTGGTCTTGGCTGATATAATTCCCTGTTCATAGAGATCCATTGCAAAACCGATTGTCTTTCCACAACTTATAGTGTCCATTCCAAGAAGGTCACATCGCTTCCCAAGATGGAAAATAGATTCGACATTATTATTGAGACAATTTGAACCGAAAGCCATGAGCGTTTCATATTCTGGTCCTCCAACCGGTCCAGTAGAATACTTGCCTTCATTGACACGAATAATGTACTTACATCCAATAGCGCAACCGTAGCACGCTTCTTGTGCAATTCTGTAGTTCTCAGCAATGATCTCAGGACCTATGTCATCAGCATCTTCATAGAATCCTGTCCAATGATTCTTAGTTGGCAATCTACCAATCTCATTAATGATGGCAACGAGGTCAGTTGTTCCATATTTTCTCAGTGATGATAGTGAGTCTGTCCAGAGGGGGTCTTGTAGTTTCTCCATTTCTTTTTTATTGGCCTCAAGGAATTTGTCCATGTCATAAGCCTCTAACCCCTGTGAACCACTTGCTGTAATTCCCTTGACATTCTTTGATCCGAGAACAGCCCCCAACCCAGCTCTACCTGCAGCTCGATAAAAGTCGACAATAATGGAACCATACAGTACTTTATTCTCACCTGCTGGACCAATTACTCCTGTTTCCAATGTAGGGTCCTTATGGTCCTCACGCATCATCTTGGTGGTAACATCTGTTTCTTTACCCCAGAGGTGTGATGCGTCGAGAAGCTCTGCTTTACCGTCCCGAAGCGAGAGATAGACGGGTTTCTCTGAGCGTCCATTGAACACGACAAAGTCAAAACCCGCATACTTGATCTCCGGTCCAAGGAATCCACCAACATGGCTCTCAGCCCATACCCCAGTGAGTGGTCCTTTTGCCGCAAACATCATTCTTCCAGAGGGTGAGAACATAGCGCCCGTGAGGGGGCCAGTTCCAACAACCAGAACATTATCGGGGCCAAGAGGATCTGTATCAGGACCAGTACGGTCCCATAGAATCTTGGCTGCAACTCCGGTTCCTCCAAGATAGAGCCTTACCCATTCCTTCTCAAGCTCCTTCTTGTGAACTTTCCCTTTTGTCAGGTCTACATCAAGGTAGAATCCTGCATATCCCTTGTATGGAAATGTCATTCTTGTACCTCTCCTGTTTTCAACCCCGCAGTTTGATAGGCTATGTCAATACCTGCTCTCCTTGCTTTATGTCCCTCCACTCTTGCATCGACAAGGTTGATAGCTTTGTATTCGCATGCCTTGATACAGGCTGGGTCTCCTCCGCACAAATCACACTTCACTGCCTTCAGTGTCCTTGGGTCAATTTCGATTCCTCCATAGATGCAAGCAGTGACACAGTTCATACATCCGATACACACCTTACTGTCAACTACAAGGGTTCCTCTCTCATTATAAGAAATCGAACCATTTGGACATGCTTGCTCGCAGAGTGGCACCTCACATTGAAGACAGACCATTGGAACCACTAGGTTGCGTACTTCGTCCTTTAGAATCTGTATCCTCGATCGTCTAGGATTGAAAGAATTGGTATGCGCCGCAGAACATGCCAACTCGCAATTTCTACAACCTGTGCATTTGTGGAGATCGACTATCAGGAAGCTTTTCAATAGGTGGCCTCTCCAATTGATTTTCAGCCTTCTTCCTCTTACGACGGCCACTTTAAGTTGTTGCCGTTCCCCGAAACTTAGACAATCTTGGACATCACGATCCGTGACTGATGTTCGGTTCCTGCTTCGCCGAGGTCTGCATCGTGATTCCAGAAGAATCACAACGTCTTACATCCTCTCCACAGGCAGTTTGAGTCTCCGGCAAACTGACGGTGACAGTAGAACAATCCATAGACTTGGCTTTCGTCTCAGGATCCAACTACATCACATGATTCATTTTTGAAGGATATAAGGGCCTACAGGATAAGAAGCACCCATTTGATGCTACATCCATCAAAGAAATGTCCAGGTTGGTCCAAGTTCTTGGCAACAGGTGTAAACCCTTTGTACTACTAAAGTATATGAAGAAAATTCGTGACGACCCACACGCCCTACATTCACTCTCGCGTTGGTATAGAGTCAGCAACTAAAGTAGAAGTGGGACTATGAGCGAATCTTATGAGCGAAAACCGTCCCCAGATAGGAAGTCATTTCGTGAAGTAGCTGACACCATGCACATTCCAGTGGTTGAGTTTGATGAAGAGTCCATTCTCTGTTATGCGAATCGTGCAGCTCTTGAATTACTCAAAATGGATTTGAAAACAATAGACGCTGGGGTAACAGTTCATGATTTGGTAGCTCCTGAACAGCAAGATCTGGTGGACCAAGCTCTCAAATTACTAAGTAATGGTATGTTTCCAACTTCAATTTCATTGAGAGTAGTGCGTGGTGATGGAGCTTTAGTGCCAACTCAAGCTTACACCAATAGGGTAGTCAAGGATGGAAAGACAATTGGTTTTATTGTTTATGCCATCGACCTTAGTCGCAGGGTCGCAGCAGAAGAGAAGATCATTGCAAGGAAAGAAATTCTGGAGTTTATGGTTGATTATTATAGCTTCAGCGGTATTATCATTGTCAACGATAAATACCAATTTGAATATGTCAATGACAAAATGTGCGACATTCTTGGTCGTAGACGAACTGAAATCCTTGGTCATGACTTTAGAGAATTCTTGCATCCTTCCAGCGTGGAATTAGTGGCTGAAAGGTACCGCAAACGACAGAAAGGTGAAACTGTCCCCTCCGTCTACGAGTTCCAAGTGATACGTAAAGATGGCGAGGCCGTCGACATTCGAATGAATGTTGGAACCATACGAAGCCGTGATGGACAAATCAAGACCGTAGCACAACTTATCGATATCACCGATGAGAAACGTAGCGCCTACGCACTTCAAGAAAGTGAACGGAGATACAGATCACTCATTGAAACAATGGACTCTGGTCTAGGTGTTGACAATGCTGAAGGCGCGATGGTTCTGGCAAACGATGCATTATGCAGAATGATGGGTTATGATGTCCCTGAATCATTAATTGGAATTCCTATTACCGATATTTTACATGGTTGGACTGAGAACAAAGTGCATGAAAAGATGGAGGAGCGAAAGGAGGGTAAAATTGACCATTATGAGGCATTGCTCAAGCACAAATCTGGAGGATTGGTACCAGTTATGGTTTCTGCATCTCCATTGCTAGGTCCCGATGGCGAATTTTTAGGTAGTATAGCAATATTTACTGATGTTTCTGATTTGAAAAAGACAGAGGCTGAAGTGCACTTCCTTCTTGACCTTTTACTTCACGATATTGGGAATCAGCTTCAACTTATCTTAGCTGGCGGTGACTTCCTAGAGAAAGATGCATCCCCTGACCAAATCATGAGGTCCAAGAGATATGTCATGGATGGTACTCTCCGATGCCTAGAGCTTATCCAGAAGATTAGAAAAGCAGAGGAGTCCAAGACTGTGCCACTTGGTCCTATGAACTTAAGCAAGGTAGTTCAAGCAGAATCAGAGCTGTTATTCAAACAAAGGGGAGTGCGAGTAGATACTGGAAAAATGCCTCAAGATGTGATGGTAGTTGCTGATCAAGCTTTGAGTCAGTTAGTATGGAATCTTCTTGAAAATGCAGTTATTCATAATCCTAAGGATGATGCTGAAAAGGAAGTTAAGATCAAGGGCAAAGTTTCAGGGAAGACCTTCGAACTGAGTATCTCTGATAATGGTGCCGGACTTGACGATGATAAAAAACTCGTCCTCTTTGACCCCACACGACGGTATGGTGGCGTCGGACTGCATCTTGTAAGACGGCTTGCGGAGAAGTATGGTTGTGCACCTGAGGTGAAAGATAGGGTGAAAGGCAAGCCTGACCAAGGTCTGCAGATTGTTATCAAATTCCAGATTGCTTGATAAACTAGGTTCACCGTAACTGTTATGTCCCACAAGAGTGGACATTCGGTCTGTAAGGAGGTAACAACTATTGCCACCGAAATCAATCCTCATCAAGAACGGATACATGCTCACTCTAAATCCCAATCGTGAGATTATCACTGATGGGTCTCTGTATATTGAGAATGATACTATTGCAGATGTCGGAAAGACTGAGGATTTGAAGGGTTACAAGGCTGAGCTCGTCCTAGACGCTAAGAACAAGATTATCATGCCTGGCCTCATAGATACGCATACGCATCTTGCCCAGGCACTCATCAGGGGGTGCGCTGATGACGTTTCTCTTGTTGATTGGCTCAAGAAATACGTCTGGGTTCTACAGGGTAATTTCACAAAGAATGATGGTCGAGTTTCTGCTGAGCTATGCATGGCTGAGATGATTCGAACAGGAACCACATCCTTCATCGAGTGTATGATTCACACCAGATATGGTTTCGATGGGATTGCAAAAGCTGTGGACAGAGTCGGGATGAGAGGGGCGCTCTCAAAAATCATCATGGATTCTACAGGCTATGCTGACAGTGCAGATATCATGTATCCTGGGATGGTCGAAGACGCG
>CAZPWM010000081.1:5645-14443 GCA_964590575.1 uncultured archaeon | reverse complement strand
CGGAGCACCATATATTCTCCACTCACAACACTTTCATCACTTTGGCCACTTGAGTCCGTACACATCTCTGGAGGACTTCTTTCTGTCGGACTACGGATGACGCATAACCTCTTCAATTCTGGCCCTGTTCTTGCCTATCTCTCCCCTCTCATGTAGCAATGATGCGAAGAATAAAATGGCGAGCAGCAGCTGAAGAGGGATGGCAATAGCGAGGGTGAAGAAAGCCGAGCCAGTGAAATCCATTATAACAATCGAGAGAAAACCCGAAACAAAGAAGACAGCACCTATTGCAATGGTAACACTTTGCCACGGTACATAGAGCGATGGGAAGTCGTGGTCATCTGGACCTGAGAGGCGAGAAGGGCTTTCAACAACAGCACGAGCTACACGACCAACCTCTCCTCTGCGTTTCAACAAGAAGCCAAGGGTTCGCTTAGCTAGCTCTGATTCCTCAGAGGTCATACTCAAAGAGGCACGTGTGAGTCCTCTGATTCTTCTCTCAATCACCGATTCGGAGTGTCCCATGCCTCTATACTCACTGACCATTAGTCCCGATTTGTAATATGCCTTCCCTGAGATCGTGAACTTGGGGTATACAATCATGCCTAGCAGAAGAACCAAACAAACGTACGCGATAAGCGTTACCATGGTCAATGACAACAGCCCCCTATGACTATCGTATGAATGTTCTCTCTTAAGCATTTTCATAAGATGAAGGAACGTACGAGCGATTCAAAGACAGAGGAAGAGTCTTGACGCCCACTAGCCTATCGTTCCCTAACTTTTCTCTGACAGTTCTAGTAGTCTTGGATGAGAGTCTTGACGGAGCAGACTAGAGATTTGTCAGACAAAATATCTCTCTGGATGCGGAGATACCAACCATTCTCTGAGTGAGAGCCTCTCTAAAGTCGTTGACAGTGGGATTATCAGCAGGCAGCCCATGTTTCAAAATCAAAATTTTGATATGCTTAGTATAATTGCGAAGAGTTGGTTCTCTCAGCCTTTGCTTGGCACCCATCTGTACATAGCTCTTCAAGTCCTCTAGAAGAGATTGAATCTCAGCCTGCTCTTGTGCTAATATCAAGGGGCAACACTCCTTCGAATTTTTGAAGGATGGTCAAAAATAAACCCCAAGATAGGAGCTTGTGAAAGGCTTACCTGTAGAACTGAGCCCCATCCGTTGCTCAGCCAGTGGCCATACATTTGATATTTTCCTATATAGATTTTTGCAGGAAAATACGGTTCCCCTCTAGACCGTAAGATGACCCATCTATTTATTTGCGCAGATGCTTATTCCCGATATAGTTAGGATGAGGTGTAATTATGCTTCAAATCCCATTTTTAGATTGGACTTTGGCTGACATTATGCTGTTCTTCCAAGACAACTGGATTATTGCTTGGACCCTCATATTATCTGGAGGGCTCCTCGCAATCTGGCTTTTGGAGAACATCACAGACCCAATTCCATTATTGGGCACCATCTTCGATGGTCTTGTCGCCGTAGGAACCTACTTGGGTTTCTTTGTTGGAATCCTCGACATATTCGTAGGATATGTCGTTTGGACAGTGCAACCTGACGCGATTATTGTTGCAGGTGTTCTGGTCCTCATGGGATTCTCACTAATCATGAGAATACTATCAAAATTCCCACTCGCTTTAGTCTTTGCACTAGCTGTGGCAGTTTTTGGAACAGCTGTAATCTACGGATTCCTGCTACCCTTAACCACTGTTCCACTAATACAGGACGCCGCGCTTTGGCTGACTTCTGGTAAAGGTCTGATTGTCATAGGATTCATCATATTCTGCGTTGCTTACGTAATTGGTGGATTGATAATCAAGTTGATCCAACTGATTGGGAAGATCTTTGCGTCACGTCCAGTGAGTGTTATCGTTGGACTTATTGCAATTGCAGTTGGTGTGATAGTAATCCTCAATCCAGCCCTAGTTGGACTAGTGGTTTGGCCATAAGTTCAGAGGGGTGTTTCACCCCTCTCTTCCTGTTTTTTTCCGAAATCATTTTGGTTTGCGAATCTCACGGAAATAGAGGAATTTGAGGTCTCTATCATTGTAATATTTAGCTGCGGCATCGATTGCCTTTTTGGCTGCGACTATCCCATCGAGCCACTCTGAAACATAGAATTTCTTGTCGGGGTCAATCTGATTGTCAGCAAGAGTGAAACCTTCAGGGATCTCATACTCAACAGGTGCAAGTAAGGCAACTCGGAATTGAGAAAGACCTCCTTCAGATTCCAGCCAGAGTTCACTATATGTCATGGATTATCTAGTAGGGTTTGTATTTCTAGTCGATTAAGGTTTCCCTGTAGACACTTTTGCTTCGACTTCGCCCAAAGGGTTCAAATAGTAGCTTTGCTTTACTTCTAGTTACTTTAAGTAGACACGAATACTGTCTATTTGTTTATGGTAGCTAAAATGGAAAGCTACTGATAGGAGGTAAACTGCTTGCCAAGGGATGATTTTGATGAGAAGAAAGCTGACAATAAGAAGATAATAAGTGTCACAATGAGTCAATCTTTAGTCAATAGGATTGATGAACTTGTGCAAGAGCGAGTGGGACGGTCTCGAGCGCAGCTAATAGAAGATGCAGTGAGATGGTTTCTAGATTTCACAGTTCATAAATGGAATGAACGAGGTGTCTACGTCAATTCTTTCAGAGCAGTCTTCGAGTCTGAAACTCTGTCATCACTATTCTTCTCTAAACTCACTCCAACTGATCAGTATGAGCTTGGAGAAACTGCTGGTAGCCAAGCACCAATCGCTGATGTTGTACGTCTGTTTCATGGAGGGGACCCAAAAGATTCGGAGAGTCGTGACCTTGTATTAAAACTCCTTCAAGAAAATGGTTGGGGCTCAATCACTTTGAATGAAGATTTGATTGTTATTGCTAGTCCTTTCTATCCAGCTCCATTCATTCGGGGCTATCTTGAATCTCTGCTCAAAGTAAAGATGGAAGTTGTAGAAACCACATCAAAGGAGAATGTAGCACTCCGAATTAAATGAACCAATAGCCCTCTCTTGTTGCATTTGCTCAAGTGTTGAGGGAAGTATGACTACCATTCTTGCCCAATCTCAAGTATCTCAAATTCACTCTCATAAAGTCCTGGAATACTCTCAATTGTCGTTCTGATGGTATCTTGTTTACCTCTGATATCGTCTGCTGAGAAGTAGACTTCGTAGATACATCGATTCTGCTCGAAGCAGAAACCCGTTGTGAAAAGAACTTTGAGGTCATGTTGTTTGAACAGCTGTGTCATAGTCTGCATCAAAGCGGGATTGACTTTCTCAACCTCTAATCTGACACGTGCTCCACTCTCTTTCATCATGGGGATAAGCCGAATTTCTCCTGACCTCTCGAAATAAATCACCATCGCCGCCTTCATGTTTTTCAATTCAGCATTGTTGAAGAAATCTTCTGGAAGGCGAATCTCCCTCTTTTTGTGAACGTCAGCAATCATTCCCTTTGTGATACCGGCCAATAAAATCGCCTCTTGCCTGTTATACTGCATGAAGGTCATTACAGTATTTGTATCTTCGTACGGTGTTGCTAAAGAGCAATCTAGTAAAAACATGCACGTCTGAAGGATAATAGTACGCGTTGACCGCGTTAGAAACCCATAAATCGCAGAAGTTGAAGAACTCCTCACTCAAAAAAGGAGGAATTACCAAAATGGCAAAAGAAGGTCGAATATACGTCTGTGATATCTGTCAGCAGGTCGTAGAAGTCAAGAAGTCTGGAGCTGGTACTCTCGTTTGCTGCAATCAACCAATGAGACTGTACGCGGATGATTAGATAATCCAATAGGAGGGGCTGACTCAATTCGCTGATTCTGAAATAGTAGGTTGTACAATTTGATATATTTTCATCATTTTATTTTAACACTTGACAATGTTTATATTGGTTCCAACAGGGCATTGCCATCGCTTCTTGAGGTGCACATTCAATGATTGAGTTACCCAGTACTGTACTCCGGACAAGGGGTCTTCTTAACCTACGATCTTATTCTGTTAACGAGGTTTACGAATACGATGACAAATACGTCATGTATCCAACCAGAGAAGCAAAAGGTGAAACCCTCAAATATGTAGTCTGGATACTCAAAGAAGAAAAAGTTATTGGGGTCGCGTACGTTAAGGATCTCGCGCGTGAAATGGAAGAAACCAATTCTCAACGGGGAATGCTTGTTGGTGGACTTAGATTCACTCCTGCATCTAAGAAAGCAGCAATTGTATCTCGAGTTGAGCTTGTTGATGGTGGATATGCTTCTTTCGACCTCTTTCAGCATGAACTAGTTCCACCACACATCATTGCATCAGCTGAAGAAATCCAACTTGTCCTTGAACATTACGGGATTGAACGGAACCAATTACCACGAATCTACCGAGATGATCCTGCAGTCAAAGTCCTAGGGGCACGACCTGGTCAGGTTATCCGTATAGAACGGGATAGTCCCACGGCAGGCAGAAGCTACTACTACCGACTAGTAGTATCCTCCGGATAAATCTCAAAAGATGTCAAAATTCAATTTTTTGATAATGTTTATATCAAAGGTCTCGAATCGGGTCACCATTACGGGTGTTTTCAACTTTGTCAGATTTACCTGAAATACCAGCTGTAGTAATTAAGACTCAATCAATGCTTGCTCTTCGAGGATATACTGTTAAAGAGCTCCTGGAGTATGATGATAAGTATGTTCTCCATCCTACTAAAGAATCCAAGGATGGATTGATGAAGTATGTTGTTTGGATTTTGAAAGAGGAGAAAGTTGTAGGTGTAGCCATCGTCCGAGACCTCGCAAAAGAGATGGAAGTAACTGAGTCTCAGCGGGGCATGCTCGTCGGTGGAGATCGTTTCACTCCCGCTTCCAGTAAATATGCCAAAGTCAGTAGAGTTGAACTTGTTGCTGGTAATTATGCTTCCTTCGATCTGTTTGGTCATGAGCTTGTCCCACCTCACGTGATAGCTGAGGCAGCTGAGATTCAGCTGGTTCTCGATCATTATGGAATAAAGAAAACTCATCTTCCTCGAATCATGAGCAGAGATCCAGCAGCCCGTGTACTGGGTGCTCGTCCTGGACAGGTGATTCGCATAGAACGAGAAAGTCCGACCGCTGGAGTGGCATATTATTATCGGTTGGTTGTCGATTCCTAGTTCTAGATAACTATAACTCCAAGTTGCAGAGCTGATAGAAATAATACCAAGCATGTAATCAAAGGTAGAGTGATATTGTCTGTTCCTTTGGGGCTCACGAGCTCTACGAGTGTTGCAGTGATTGCGCCAACCAACGCCAAGATAATCATCTCAAACCAAAGTATATTTCCACCAGTTACAAAAACAGGATTCACGAGGCTAAAGATACCAAACCACCAGAATGCTAAGAGGACTCCTAGGAATCCAAAAATGAAAACCGAAAGAGTGCCTGGTATACTTCTTCTGGAACCAAAGATTTCTCTGGTTGAGTTCCGCCCATATTTCATTCCAATTGGAGCACTCATTCCATCACCAAACATCATAATGTGAATAGCTGCACCTGCAATGAAATAGAGTTCGTAAAATCCAGTGAATGTAAACACTCCAGTTAGAATCGTGATTGATACAGCATACCAGAAAGGTCCTCGTACGCTATTATTTTCCAAATCCTCTGGACGCGCCATGGCTGCGAAGAAACCACTGAACCGATCTGTATTTGCGAGAGCTAGCATGATAACAAAGGTGAGCCCCACAAGGGTGGCCACCCAAGGATGAGGAAAATATGGAACGGTCCATATTGCGAAGCCTGCAAAGAGATGCACAATCCTTCTTGTCATTTCTGAACCCAAGTTGAGTTTCTTTCGAGCAATATCCGCAATCGTTAGAATGATCACTGCATAAACCAACGCGATGAAGTAGACTATGATATCACCTAGGACAAGCGAAAATTCCACCTGCATGATAGTTACACTCGTAAGAGGTCCGTGCGAAACATGTGGATATATCTACCGGCAGAATACACCTCATTCTTCAACAAGGTTAGAACGAATCCCTGTAGCTTTTTCTAGCTCATTAATCGCTTTTTGAACTAATGTTTCCAAAACCAATCTATCTTCTCCCCGAGCTGAGAGCCAGACTCTTAGTGTCGTTGATGTTCCGTATGTCTTTGGCATTGATTTAATGTAGACTTCTGGAACTTTTTTCATGACAGCATCGATTGCAGGCGCGAAGACCGATTCATCCTTCATACCAAATTCGATCACTATTTCACGGAACTTTTGTGAAACATTTTTGCTGAGCCAAGGCATCACTGAATCTTCAAATATATACTTCAATTCACTTGGGACCCCTGGAAGACAAAAAATCGCTGTATCTCCATCTTGAATTAGGACACCCGGTGCTCCTCCCACCCTGTTGTCTAACGCTTGAGCTCCTTCAGGTAGTTGCGCCATCTTTCTTCTACTGTCTGTCATATCTGATGTGTGAACGATTCCCTTCTCATGGAGCGTTTCGTATTGTCTTTTGATGATTTTGATAGCTTCAGGATTTTCATTAATATTCCTTCCAAGTTTAGCTGCTAAGGCTTTCAGAGTCATGTCGTCATGAGTTGGTCCTAGACCACCAGATGTTAGGATAACGTCACACTCCTTTCTTACGAATTCAAGAGCTTCACCAATTTCATCAATCTCATCCCTCACAGAAACAAGTCTTCGCGTTTCAAGTCCTAGTGCAGCAAGGCGAATCTCCATCCAGTTGGAATTGGTTTCAAGAACTTTTCCATCTAGTAACTCGTTTCCAATTGCAATTATCCCCGCAGTTCTGATTTTTCTTGTCACCTAACTCACTTCTTATTTCGTTGGATTCAATTCAGAGTCTAACATTTTTGATATGCTCTTTAGAGTCTTGAGCCGTTCGTAAGCAATTGCTCGTCCTCGTTCGGTTACCATGCTATTTGCGATATTTGTACCTAGGTTTAGGAACTCACGGATTTCATCCGAAATTTGGTTAAGACTTCTCCCCGGAAAAATTCTAATTCCATTCAAAACATATTGCAGGAAACCTATCATACCCAATTTTAATATCTTGTCAGCTTCCCAGATGATTTGAGCTTCAAGTGGTTCTAAAGGTTGTTTGAGAGTAAGTCCAACGTGCTTCTTGATTGCATCAGTAACCTTCTCAATTTTCTCATGATCTATCTTTTCCTGAGTTAATATTTCCTCTGCCATCTCTGCACTTACTCTCCCGTGATGCTGTGCAGATATTCCTCCCACGCCTGGCTTGGCCATATCATGAAGCCAAGCTGCAAGTGTGATCACTTCTATATCAACATCAACTCCTTCCGCAATTTGCTTAGCAAGTACTACAACTTCATCTACGTGATCCATTCGATAATTATACAAAGGCACCATCTGATTCATTGCGGCCTCTTTCCATTCAGAAATAGCAGCTTGCCTTGTCGTTACCTCAATATATCTTCTAAGCCTTTGTTCGATGTCACTTCTCATTGTGAGTCACTTAGGGTTCACATCAAGTCATGCTTATGAATTATATCACTTGATTTTGATACTTGTATATAGTCTCAAGGTGTTCTCAAGTACAATTTCCCGAATCTCTTCTTCTTCCCTGTGCAGAATAGATGCAACTTCCTTCAGGGCAATAGGTAGGTTTGCAGGAACATTTCTCGTTCCTTTATCAGGTCCAAGGACTGGACTATCAGTTTCTATTAGTAACCGTTCGATATGGACCTCTTTGACCAATTTCTTCTTCTGCGGAGACCTGACCACCGATGTTGGAATTGAGAAATAGAACCCAAGGTCTCTTGATGCTGTTCTTGCTAAACTTGCCTTTCCGTCGAAAGCATGCATGTGTACCTCACTTGCATTGCAGGACTCAAGGACCTCTAGCGCTTTCCTCCCTGCAGATCGTGAGTGAACCTGTATCGGAAATTCAAATTCTTTGGCAAGTGCAATCAAGTTCCTAAAACAAGACTCTTGAAAAACTCGCTCGTCATGATCTCGAATCAAGTAATGGTCAAGACCAGTCTCACCAATCGAAATTATTCTCTCTTTATTTGATTTGATCCACTCGACAGCAAGGTCACAATCAGTGAGTTGTGTTGGATCCAGACCTATAGATGCATACACATTGGAATGAGATTCAGCAATCTCGCAGTTTTTTTCCCAAAGCTGTTTGTCTATCGCAGATGTGATGATGGCTATGCCCAAGTCACTTGCATCTTTAATCACCGACTCACGGTCCGAGTCAAATGCTTCATTCTCAAGATGACAATGGGTATCGATCATTAGAGGAATAGATTCCTTCACAGTATTTAAAGAGTTCAATGAATCTCATCCTTTCTGAATGAAGTTGGTCAGGGTTTGTTTCTATTGAAGGACTTTTTTGTTTATTAAATCTCGAATAAGTTGAAGACCGATTTTTTCAGGATTTGCATGCATGAGAATGGTCCTCCGAGGTTTCATTTTGATTCTGAGCTCAGGTAATTTCGTGATTGTTTGCTCTAATCTGTCGCAAAGCATTCTTCCGTCTGCGAAGGAACACCCGATGAAGTCAGATTCTTCAGTGAATAATTCATGCATGGCTTTTGAATCTCCGGTAATGAATACCTTATTCATTGCGGCGTAGTCAAAAACTTTGGTTGGAATTACCATCTTTGCTTTTCTTGTATTACCGAATATTCCTAGACAGATGTCTGCATCTTTCATAAGGTTCAACAGGCTATCGTATGGGAGGAACGCATGCCTTTCAGTTGAATCACTAAGGTTGAGATTTCGAATCATTGCATCAATCATCC
>CAZPWM010000081.1:0-5635 GCA_964590575.1 uncultured archaeon | reverse complement strand
CCTATCTTCCTGACCTCTACCGACCAAAATGAATCGAAATCGTTCGCCTTTTTCGCGAAGTAATTCTAGCGCTTCTACTATGTATTTCAGACCATGTAGAGGAATAAAGGTTCCAGCGAAAAAAAGCGTTGGAACATGCTGAGGTGTTTGGTTAGATTCTCCTACCATTTGCTCATCAATGTCAACTCCAACAAAGACACGTAGAAACTTGTCCTTGTGAAGAGAGAGTAGTTTTACAAAGTACTCAATATGTTCGTTAGTATCTAGAAGAACTAGATCTGCTAGTCGACACGATATTCTATCTTGCATCAGAAAGGATAGTGCACGTAGGGATTTTGGGTGAACATATTTTCGGTCTTCAACGAAAGTGTTGTAGTTAGAAATGAAGGCATCTAGGATCAGTTTCTTTCTAGTAAGAATTGAAATCAGTTTTGCAAAGAACAGACTCCTCCATCCAGGCCAAGGGACTAAAATGAACCTGCTTTTCATGGAATCTCGAATAATTTTAGGAGCTGATTTGATGAAACGGAAATACTGTACCCACAGATTTGCCCTGATATTCCATTCTGATATCGTGAAACCTTGTGTCTGCAATGCTTTGGATATATTGACGATCCTTACGTGTTCTCCGGAAAAAGCACCAAGCAATAACACACTCTTCATCATGCAGTCATCCAATACATCTCTATGTAATAACAAATAGTTGTTCTCTCAAGAAATACATGGCGCATGAATTGTTCCTACTTATCAAAGTTATCCTCAAGGAGGTCCAAAAGCCTTTATTTGACTTACATATGATTCAAGGGTGGTGAATACTATGAAAGGTATTGTCCTAGCTGGAGGCGCTGGAACAAGGTTGTATCCTGCTACAAAAGCGATTTCCAAACAACTACTTCCTGTTTACGATAAACCAATGGTGTACTATCCTATCTCAGTACTCATGCTTTCCGGGATACGAGAGATTCTCGTAATCTCCACACCCCATGACACCCCACTATATGAAAGACTACTTGGTGATGGAAGTCAATTTGGTATGTCTTTCAAATACAAAATTCAAACTGAGCCAAGGGGATTAGCAGATGCATTCATTGTTGGAGCGGAGTTCATTGGAGATGACAATGTCGCACTCATTCTGGGTGACAACATTTTCTATGGACAGAGCCTTACTGAAATGGTCCGGGATGCGGCTTCTCTCAAGGAGGGTGCGGTCATCTTTGGATATCATGTGAAAGACCCAAGGACTTTTGGAGTTGTCGAGTTTGATGACAAGGGTAGAGTTGTTTCTCTGGAGGAGAAGCCAGCTAACCCGAAATCTAACTATGCTGTACCTGGACTATATTACTACGACAACCAAGTTGTAGGGATAGCAAAGAATCTTGAACCATCTAAAAGAGGAGAGATTGAAATCACCGATTTGAACAGGGAGTACGTCAAACGTGGTCAACTCAAAGTAACCTTGTTCGGCAGAGGGTTGGCATGGTTTGACACTGGAACCCATGATGGACTTGTTGAGGCAGCAGGTTTTGTTCAAGCAATTCAGAAAAGACAGGGTCTCCAAATAGCGTGTTTAGAGGAGATCGCTTTCAGACAAGGTTACATTGATTCAAAGCAGCTGCGTGTATTGGCAGAACCACTGAAACAAACAGAGTACGGCCAGTATCTTATTGATTTAGCAGAATCAAAATAACCAGAAACCCCCAAAATGACAATGGTGATTCATTGTGGACGAGAAAGAACGTTTAGAATCAGAGATTCTAGAACTGGTAGGAACCTATGTCGAAAGATTTTTGTTGTCAAAAAAGAGAGAGCTCGGTAAGGATAGAATTCCTTACACGGCTGCTGTTTTTGATAAAGAAGAGATTCAAGCCATGGTGAAAAGTTCACTCACAGGCTGGTTTGGCGCAGGAAGACAGGTCAATGCATTTGAAACCAAGATTGCGGAATTTCACGGACTTAAGAAGTGCATAATGACAAACTCGGGATCCTCAGCCAACCTAGTCGCAATGTCTGCCCTCTGTTCCCATCAGATGGGAGATGCTCGCCTTAAGCCTGGTGATGAGGTCATAACTCCAGCGACCACATTCCCAACAACAATGAATCCGATTTTAATCAATAGACTTGTTCCAGTGCTTCTTGATACAAATCTCAGCACGCTGAACATTGATGTGAGTAAATTAGATGAGGCTCTATCGGACAAGACCCGCGCATTATTCATCCCACATATTTTGGGTAATGCAGTTGACTTGAACCCTGTGATAGAGTTTGCAACTGACAATAATCTATTCGTTATCGAGGATATTTGCGATGCCTTAGGTTCACTCTACGATGGCAAGCTCGTTGGAACATTCGGAAATATGGCAACCATGAGTTTCTACCCCGCACATCACATCACAACAGGTGAGGGAGGCGGGGTTCTTGTTAAGGATCCAAAGATAGCTAGAATAGCAAAATCAATTCGTGACTGGGGTAGAGCATGTTGGTGTTCCACAGACGAAACAAATCCACTTGGGGCTTGTCGAAAACGATTCGATTTCAAAGTGGGGGATGTCCCTTATGATCACAAATACATCTATACGAACATTGGATATAACCTGAAACCAATGGACCTTCAAGGAGCAATTGGTCTTGAACAACTGAAAAGACTCACCCAGTTCAGCAAAATTAGAAGGGAGAACCACAAGAAGCTCCGAAACATGCTAGTTGATATTGACGGTGAACACATATACATTACCAAGGCCACTGAAAACTCAGATCCGAACTGGTTTGCATTCCCATTCACTGTTGTTGATGATAATCCACAAACTACACATAATCTAATCTTGTATCTTGAGAAAAACTTAATCATGACTAGACGAATGTTTTGTGGTAACATTCTCAGGCACGATGCGTATGTGAATATGGATTTCGACTATCGTGTTGTTGGGAACTTGAATAACGCTGACAAAGTCCTGAAATCAACAATTTTCGTTGGGATATATCCTGGTCTGTCAGAAGACGAACTAGTTCATGTTGGTGATTCTATCAATCATTTCTTCAACAGTGCAAGATAAAGAAGAACAATAATGTGATGTGACGAAAATGAAGAAAGACTCTCAGATAATGATTACAGGTGGTCTGGGTTTTGTTGGGTCTGTATTAGCAAAGACACTTCTCGAAATTGGCTACAAAAATGTCACACTGCTCTCAAGATCGAAGCACAAGGAAAAGAATATCGAGGAAATAAAGAATCATGTTCGGGTGATTATAGATGATGTACAAAATATTGGCAAGTACATTGCGAATATCGATGTCATCTTCCATCTCGCATCAACAGTAGATAACTATGCAGTTCAATCAGGAGAACCTCACAGAGATAGTGAAACCAATGTTCTACTAACGAGCTACTTGCTTGATGCGATTAGAAATGTGAAACCAGATATTCGGTTGGTGTTTGGTAGTTCATTCTTTGCTGTTGGAAACCCTGAATCATGTCCCGTTGATGAAACAGTGTGCTGTCGTCCTATCAGTCTATATGGTGCAACTCGACTCTGCGGAGAGCATCTTGTTTATACATATAGAGATGCATTTCATTTGGATGCAGTTGTGATTCGACTCACCAATGTTTATGGCCCAAACGAACGTTCAGCGAGTGCTCAAAAAGCTGCATTCAACTTTTTCATAATAAAAGCACTATGCAATGAAACAATAACAATGTATGATGAAGGAGCCACTAAACGTGATTTAATCTTCGTAACAGATGCTGCTAAGGGATTGATTCGTGTCGCTGAGGAAGGAACTGAACCACTCTACTTCATTGGCTCCGGAAAGCCAAGACGCCTGAAGGAAATCTTTGGATTAATAATAGAAACAGTTCGGAGTGGTCACATCGAACAAATACAAACCCCCGAATTCCATCGCAAGGTAGGTACAGGTGATTTTTGGGTAGATAATACAAAGCTTCGTTCACTTGGATGGAAAGAAGAAGTTGATTTGGCACAGGGGATTAGAATGACTGCGGACTATTATCGTGAAAATCCCGAGTTTCTAGAACAGGAATGAATTCAATACCGTTCCTATTCGAGTTCCACGAGCTTAATATAACAAATAGCTCTCCCCGCAACTGTCTTCAAATCAATAGGGAAAACACGAGGCGTTAAACAATGACAATTCTTGTAACCGGATGTGCTGGTTTCATTGGTAGCAATTTCATCTACTATCTACTCAGTAAATACGAAAATATGAAGATTGTAGGTCTTGATCTTCTCACATACGCTGGGAACTTAAACAATCTTAGTAATCTCAATGAGAATGAGAAATCGAGGTTTCATTTTATCAAAGGCGACTTATGTGACAGACCCTTGATAGAGAGAACCTTCAAAGTACATGACATTGGTGGAGTGATTAACTTCGCAGCTGAGTCACATGTAGATAGATCGCTCTATGAACCACAGCTCTTTCTGAATACCAATATCTTAGGTACTCATACCCTATTGGATGTGGCGAAGCAGGCTTGGGATGATTCTGAAGGGAAACGGTTCCTACAGATATCGACAGATGAAGTATATGGTGAATTAGGTGCGACTGGATTCTTCACGGAGGATTCTCAGATCCAACCGAGAAGTCCCTATTCAGCTAGTAAAGCATCAGCAGACCTGATAGTCCAAGCTTATCACCAAACATTCGGGACTCCTACACTGATTACAAGATGCTCAAACAATTACGGTCCGTTCCAATTCCCAGAGAAACTAATTCCCCTGATGATCAACAACGCCAAGAATCACAAAGATTTGCCCGTATATGGAGATGGCTTGCAGGTTCGTGATTGGATTCATGTTGAGGACCATTGTGAAGCTATTGATGTGGTTTTTCATAGGGGTGAATTAGGAGAAGTATATAATATTGGAGCACGAACAGAAAAGACAAACATAACCGTTGTAAAGAGTATAATCCAACTTGTTGGCGAGATATTGGGCGACTCCAAAGTTAATGAAAATCTTATCAGATATGTGCAAGACCGTCCTGGACATGACAAAAGATATGCTATCGATTCAACGAAAATTGAAACCAATTTAGGATGGAAACCTAAAATTAACTTCGAAGAGGGTTTGCAGACCACAGTCCAATGGTACCTTGAGAATGACGAATGGATTGAACAGATTGTTACCGGTGAATATCAGAAATTCTACGAAATGCACTACAGAGATAGATGAATCTTACACAAATCACCCATATCTGATCGAAGTTAGAGAAATGAGATTGTTCTCATGATCGCATATTACTATCTCCCTTGGGAGGATTGGGGTTTCTGAAACCACTTTACTTTTCACGATTGTGAGGTTATATGAAATTCATGGAGCTCCATTCATGAATCTCCAGCTTCTTCTATAGACCTATTAAGCAGACTATTTCTTACAATAAGGTTTGTTTCCTTATTGTGAATGATTCTTCATAAGATTCTAATAAACCACATTTATTGTTCCTACTCGTAGGTTTTCTCCACGGGTAGTTTTTGTCTTAAAGGTAATCCAGTAGGTTCTTGGTTCATCAGTTGTCCATATGTCGTTTTTAGTGAAAACGATAGTTGACCATACACCTTGTGTACCAAAAGGTGATTCAAAGGACTCAACAAGGTGCGATTCGCCTGTTGAGTAATATA
>CAZPWM010000080.1:0-14459 GCA_964590575.1 uncultured archaeon | reverse complement strand
ATTTGCACGCAAAGGTCTGCTGTGATAGGCTAGTACCCCTAAAGCAGCTGGAATAGAGATCCAAAAGGTAAGTACCGTATGAACCCCAACTCTTGTGGCTGGAGTATACGATACAATGCGTCCAGGACCAATTGCGAAGAGAATGGCAAATACAGCAAGAGGTACGAGAATGAGTACCTTCACCACTGCTCTTTGTAAGCCACTCACGTGAGTATCTCCTTAGGGATGTCTATGATGTATCGCATAGTGAAAAGCCTTTCTTGCGCTAGCTCGATGCAAAATAGAATAGATATTGCGCTGAACAAAGAGCTATATAATCAATTCATCCAACATATTGTATCGTGTGGTGAATTAAACAATGGATAAGTTTCAGCGTTCTAAAGTTGTTCCGGAGCAACTGCGGTATGCTGTGGTGCCGAAGCCGCTCCTGAAACGCTTCATCTTTGGGAGGTCAATTCGCTGTGCAATCTGCATTGCACTAGCGGGTTTGATGTTGCTCCCTCTTACAGTTCTACCAGGGTTAGTGTTGTTTGTGCTTCCAGCTGAAGTTACCCTGATATCCAAGATCCGGGACGAGACGGAACTGATTCAATGGGTGCGATGCAATATGACCACTGAGGATTGCAAGTGGGACGATGTTGAGTCAGAAACAGAGATGGCTCGTCTGAGGTCTCATTATAGACCTGGTACCCTCCAAGGTTATACTCGATAATCACTATTGGTTTTTTCCCGGCATAGGAAGCATGTTTCTCATGCCGTTTTTGTCTAACGTTTGGCGCTGACCAAACACTTTATATAGATTTGATTCTATGGAACGATAGGGAAAAACGCATCGTTCCGGAAATCCGGACCGATTCGGTGTTCGCGTGGTGTTAAACGATGTACAATGCACGAATCAAGGTAAAGGAAACAGTCAATGTCACTCCTCAGGAAACCCTTAGTTTCTCTCTCAATCGAGTCATTGCTGGCCGTGCGGTCAGGATACTTGCCGCCATTGCGGGTACAGTAGGTCTACTGTATCTAGTTGCTCTTGTCCCTGGGGCTATAGTATTAGCTCTTCCCGGGGGAGTTGCAGCAGCAAGCAAGGTCTACGATGAAGCACGTCTGATTCAATACTTAAAGTATGGAGATCCAATCAACCCAGGGATCTGGGAAGATGCGGAGCTTTCTACCGAGATGGCACGAATCAAGGCTTCAGATGATCGAGATGTATCGCTTCAATTTACTCGATGAGTTGACGTAAATGGTATTTCTTTCCATCCCGACCAATACACTATCTATCTCCTCAGTGACCCCATCATTCTCTGGTGGGGTCACACCCTTCTTTCTTAGTAATAGAGAGGTCTCATTATGAGTTGGCCAAGTAATTATCCAGATTCACCAGACGATGATAGAAAATTCACAGAAACAAGTTCCGCTGCGCCACCACCAAGTGGGATATTAAAAGATTTCAAAGTGGGCTTCACACTTGCTGTAAGGAATATTCTATCCTTTGGGTTGGCTATGCTAGGTATATTGCTAGTCACTGCCCTTCTTCTTGTGTTAATTCTACTATTCATTCTAATCCCAATTCTATTCACGATGGGACTGCCATTCTTGATTTGGCTAGTAGAATCAGTTGTTGCAGGGTTCACCGCGACAGGTGGTCTCACACTAATCTTGCTAATCATGTTCCTGATTTTGCCACTACTCGGACCGTTCTTCATAGCCCTCGGGGCTTTATTTGGAATGGCTCGAGAGATTGTGGAGAGTGATGGAACTCAAGCAGAAAGTGCATTTTCATGGTACGGAAAGAGAGGGTTATCATTACTGGGCGGAGGGATTCTGCATTTCATTATCACACTTGCCCCCCTCATTCTCGCATTCCTAGCTATTTCCTACCCCACATGGAATCCTCCTACGAACGAGGAGCTTGAACTACTAATCCCAATGATTTTCGTTTGGATAGTTTTAGTAAACGGGATGCTTTCTCTCACATTTCCAGGAATTATCGACGGTCTATCAGCGGTACGAGCGGCTGCAAGATCTGTTAGACTCACATGTCAGTTCCCGGGTCGTGTACTAGGTGCTTGGTTCATCATCGTTCTAATAGTTGGAGTACCACTTCTTCCGATATTGAATGAATTGGCATTCCTATGGAGTCCGTTCCTTCCTGAAGTACTCTTGGAACCCTATAGACCATTAGCTGTTATCGCCTTGCTCTTCGTTGTGATTCCAGCCGTTTCAATTATACTCACAAGAATCTACATGATTCTGACAGCTAAAGTTGATGCAACTTACACACAAGATGAAGGAGGCAGGTGAAAATGAATCCAGTCGTATCACACAAACCAATCAAGGAATTCGAAGTAGTTACAAATCCAAAGATTATCAAACTCTTGCTTGATGGGACAAGAAGAGACATCGTGTTCAAGCATCTCGTCAATCAACCGATGACTGTAAAGCAGCTTTCCGTTGCAATGAAGAAGAAACCTGGTACAGTGCTTCACCATGTTCAGAAGTTGAAGAGTGCAGGGATAATAGATCTTGTAGAAACTCGTGAAACTACTAGGGGTATTGTTGAGCGATACTATCGAGCCGTCGCTAGAGAGTTCCGATTAGGCATAAGTGAGAGAATGAGTTCATATGATGAGGCACCTGTTGCTTCAAAAGACCAAGTAATGGCTGCACTTCTCGGTCTCTCGACACTTGGCATTCACATCACTCAATCAGAGATTGACCATGCGCGATCCATCTTGCAGAGATTGGTCGACAGAGAAGCAGAGGTATCCAAAGTATATGACTCTCCAGGCAATCATGCGTTCCAAAGCCTTCCTCCATCTACTCGAAGCGATGTGTCATACAGAATGTCTCAGTTTCTCCTTTCACAAGATGCCACCTACAAGAGAACACTCTCTGAGTGGCACGATCTAATCTCACGTTATCTCAGGAAAATTGAGTCAGAGGCGGTATAACATTGCTCTGGAAAAAGACTGCGTCACTCATCGGCATTGTCATAGTTCTCTTGATGATGCCGATTGTTCCAGGTCAGGGTTATTCACTTGCACAAACCGATGTGGTTCGAGACTATTGGCCGACAGATGGGTGGCTAAACACCACCCCTGAAGAACAGGGGATGAACCAGCATCTATTGGATGATATGATGGAGTATATCGATAACATTGGTCTGCTCATTGACTCCATATTGATTGTACAAAATGGCTACCTGGTTTTTGAGGAATATCCCGGATTCTATAATTCCGAAACGCGCCACATCATTCACTCATGCACAAAGAGCTTCACTTCAGCGCTTGTGGGAATTGCGATTGAAGAAGGTTACATTGAGGGTGTAGATAGTAAGTTAGTTGATCTCCTACCGAACCGAACAATCGCGAATCTTGACGAGCGAAAACAATCGATAACCCTTGAACATCTATTAACTATGACTGCAGGACTAGAGTGGGATGAATGGACTGAACCTTACAATTCCCCACTGAATAGCAACTACCAAATGTGGTTTGCAAGCGATAATGTGCAGTACATTCTTGATTTACCTATGCAGTATGATCCAGGTGAAAGATGGGTCTACTGCTCAGGAGCAACTAATCTGTTAGGAGCAATCATTACGGAGGCAACGGGAACCTCACTCTTTGACTATGCTGTGGAAAAGCTGTTTACTCCCCTTGGCATATCACCTGCGGATGTCTTTTGGCCTACGGACAACCAAGGTTTCTATTGGGCTTCAGGAGGAGTAGAAATGCTTCCCCGAGACATGGCGAAATTTGGATATCTCTATCTGAACAACGGAACATGGGATGGCGAACAAATCGTTCCTGAAGAATGGGTACAACAATCAAAGGCTACTCTTCGACCATTCGACATCCTCACGGGGTATTCGTATCAGTGGTGGACTTACACTAACGATATCGCCAATGCCTATACTGCCCGGGGTTATCAAGGACAGTTTATCTTTGTAGTCCCAAGCTTGGACATGGTCGTGGTTTTCACCTCGAGTGTTCCACCAGATGAGTCAGACCTACAGCCATGGCTTCTATACGATTACATCGTCCCATCAGCAATTAACAAGATTCCCAGACAAGTGATGGTCGCAAATGCAATCAACTTAGTAGTTATTGGTGCCATCTTCTTACCTATCTTTTACGCAGTGCCCAAGTATAGACTCAGAATCAGCAATCAATTCCAGGAGTTAACATAATAATGATACAATTTCTCGAGCTCACAGTCGACCAAGCAACTATCATAGCAATTGCACTGCCTATTATCGCAGTGTGTTTGTTTATCCTAGTCACACCTTGGTTGAAGACAGTGTCTGGCAGCAAGTTAAGGAGATATCTCTCATACTTGGTTACCCCCCCTCAGATTGATCCTTCCACCCCCAAAACTTCGGATGATGATCCAGATCAGGCACAAGCATCAGGGTGGAGAAACACCAAGGTAAAGATATTCTTCTATTATCTCGGAATCGTATTATTCCTTATCAGTTTCGGGATTGGAGAATTCTACGAGGTAATGTTTGACCTGCTCCTTCCAGTGCAACAAGGGAGCACAGGGGAATTTCGGATTGTGACAAGCATAGTCTTCCAGACCCCATACATCGCAGGATGGATTGGAGCTCTCCCGTGGTCGGGATTGTTTACATACCATGAAACCTGGAATTGGATATTCTTCACTGCGGGCTTTACAGACAATCCCGATTTCCTTACGACATTAGTTGCAGTCATGTTTTTGATCTCTGCAGGGATTGGAACCGTTTATCTAATACCACTCGCAGTCAAGAGAATCCGTCATTCATTCTTGCCCTCTATGTTCTTCTTCATGACAGGGATGACAATCTTTACCAAAGAAGCTATTAGCTGTTTTGCTTATGCATTTGCTCTTGCCTTTGGAAACGCTGAGCTGGTATATTCCAATATGGTCACCATAGGAGGAATGATTCCCAACCTTGCAGGTGTGTTAGCTTTTAGTTTCTTGGTTGTCTTTGCCATGTTTGCATTGTTCGTTGTACTTGGTAGGAAATTATGGCAGACGCATTATTCCGAATCTAAGTCAAGAAACTGGTTCATGGCATACATCGCTCTGAGTTACTGGCTTGGACTTGTCCTTACGATTGTGCTGGTGTGAATCAAATGAAAAGAGATAATCATATTGTGTCAATCATTGCAATTTGTGCAATTCTACTGATGATACAAGTAGTTCCAACTCAAGGATATTCAGTGGCGCAAGAAGAACGTGTCAGGGACTATTGGCCAACGGTAGCATGGTTAAACACAACTCCCGAAGAACAGGGATTGGACTCTAACACTCTCAATCGTATTGATGAAACAATTACTGAAAATGAAATCGAAGTGGATTCGGTAATTGTAATCAAGAATGGTTACATTGTGTATGAGAAATACTACCAATACTGGACACAATACATGTTGCATACAATTCAGTCATGCACAAAGAGCTTCATGTCAGCTCTCATCGGGATAGCCATAGATATGGGCTATATCGACAATGTGAGTCAACCAATCCTCGACTTTTTCCCGAATTATACAATTGATAACTGGGATCCAAGAAAGGAGAATATCACTCTGTACCACTGTTTGACAATGTCAACAGGGCTTGAGTTTCATGAAGTAGATATTCCTTATACAGATCCAGCAAATGATCTATTTGCCATGTATGATAGTCCAGACATGTGGGAGTATGTCCTAGACAGACCAATGGCATGTGACCCAGGAGAGCAGTGGGAGTATAACTCCGGGGGTATTGAGCTCCTAGGAGGAGTCATTGAACAGACAACAGGATATCGAGTCGCTGATTTTGCAGAGGAGTTTTTATTCAACCCCATTGGAATTAATCAGTTCACTTGGTGGAAGCCTTTTGCAAACTTGCAATATGGATGTGGCGGAGGATTGAACCTAAAACCAAGGGACATGGCTCGTTTTGCTTTTCTCTATCTAAACGAGGGAAACTGGAATGGAACCCAGGTAGTTTCTTCAGAATGGGTCAATGTTTCATCGCAAATGTATTATGACACTGGTTCGTGGTACAACTATGGATACACATGGTGGGGAATCCCAGGGTACACATTTTATGAGGCAACTGGTCATTATGAACAGAAGATCTTCGTTCTACCAGAAGAAGACATCGTTGTAGTGTTCACAGGAGATATTCAAGATGAGGACTGGCATCCCTCAGATTACTTTGTGATCGAGTATGTGATACCAGCATCAGAAGGACCGGTTCCTATTGACCCATTAGTAATCATCAATGTGTCAATTTTAGTCATCTTAATTCTCCCCTTACCAATTGTATTTCTTAGACGACGATTTCAACGGTGAATTACTCAGTCCATAAAGGGATAACAATAAACGTAGCTGAGGCTGGAGAATCAGTTCTATTGAAAGAACTCTGGCTCACAGCCAAAAGGCATGAAATACTCTCGAGATACTGTTTCGGTCTTCGAACGACCAAGAAGGACTTTGAGAGAATACAAGTTGAATTCAAGAAAGCCAGTATCAACTACAAGTTACAGCGAGAAAAGGAGGACTATAATTTTACTCCACCTAATGCCTCCAAGGCAATGGTTTCTCTGATTCTCTCTCGGATTGAGTCAAAATAAAAAAAGGAAGATACACGGACACCCGTAATCAGGTGCCCGTATAGATTCTGATTGGTGTTAAATTATCTAGTATCTACGTCGTCTGTCGCCGCCGCCACCGCCACGACGATCTCTACCACCGTAGCCGCCACCGCCGCTGTCTCCGTAGCCACCGCCACCTCGGCCGCCGCCACCATAGCCGCCGCCGCCTCCGTAGCCGCCACCACCGCCACGACGATCCCTACCACCGTAGCCGCCACTGCGACCACCATAACCGCCTCGACGACGGTCATCTTCGTGTTCTTCGGCACTCATGTCAACTGTTTCGTTGACCTCTTCAATGGCTTCCTCAGCTTCAGCTAGTTCACCAAACTTGCCGATGTTGAGTCGAAGGTTTCCACGGAACAGGCCTGTATATCCGTTCTTCAGAGTGTAGGTTGTACCTGCTGTAACTTCATCTAGAGAGGAGTCCCATAATGGTACTTGAACACATCCAGTTGAGTCGCCAACTGTTGCGTCAGCAACGCGGTGAGTCACCCCATCGTTGCGGGATGTTACCTCACGTTCTTCACCAATAGCAACCACTTTGAAAGATATGGTTACATTCTTCATTCTTGGCTTTAATTCAGCCACTGTAGCCTCAATAGGCTCACGTTCTTGATATCCCATCGTATATTCTCTCGCTTATGCGAATAGCAGGTCAAACAAAACCAGGGTGTTCTTCAGTGGGTATGTGTGTGTAATCGTGTTGACCCCTCACCAGACCACGTCTCGAAGGCGCCTCGTGCTTGGTATACCTGCACTTTTTTTCTGGGGCGTTCCCTTAAGAACTTGTGTACAAGGGATATTTCACTCATCAATGAGTACCGCATTGTAATATATAGGAGAGTTATGATTCAGCAGAAATCACCGGGTGATTGTGATTGAAGAGTATGAAGATCTATGTTGCAGGACCGTATACTGGGGCGACCATAGAAGAGATTGAAGAAAATGTCCGAAAGGCTATGGAAGCAGGTCTCAAGATCTGGAAGAAAGGTCACTTTCCATATATCCCTCATCTCACCCACTGGCCAGACATACTAGCACGGGAGCTCGAGATTGATATGGACTGGGTAGACTACATGAACTGGCACGCACCCTGGGTCGACCATTGCGATGCACTCTTTCTCTTGGCTGAATCCAAGGGAGCTCTCCTGGAGTATAATCGAGCAAAGGAAGAAGGCAAGAGAATCTTCCATTCAATAGAAGAAATACCAACAGTTGAGAGAGCTCCTACTTGGGCTCAAGAGGGCGCAACACACAACTAAGAAGTTATGAAAAGCATTACACACTATTAAAACTAACAGACGTTAGCTTGCATAAGGTCGCGATTAGATGTCCTCTGAAGATACTACAAAGGAGCAGATCCTTGACTCAGCGTACCGATTGTTTACTGAAAAAGGATTCCGAGGTAGTTCACTACGCGATATCGCGGAGCAATCCGGAATCAAAGCTGCCTCGATATACAATCACTTCATGAGTAAGGAAGAAATCTTCGAGGCAGTGTTCATTGAGAAGCACCCGCTCTTCGATATTCTATCAATTCTGGATAGCGTTGAGGGAGAAGATGCGGAAGACCTCTTGACCAATGCCGTAGATAGACTCGCAGAAGAATTTCAGAACAATTCAAGTCTACTCAATCTCTTCTTTGTCGAAGTGGTAGAGATGGATGGGAAGCACATACAAAGGGCAATCAAGGTAAATTTCCCTCCTGATTCAAAATTCATCAAGCAGATTTTCAAGTTTAAATCAGACTTGCGAGATGTCCCAATCCCTGTTATTATTCGGTCCCTCATCGGAACTATATTTGCCAATATGATGTTCAACTGGTTCATCGGTGATAGCAACCTGAGGAGATGGGGAAAGTCATCGGAGTTGACAGATGTATACCTCAGAGGAATTCTCAAGTAACAGGTCGTTCTACATTCTTAAACACTCGTTCAAATCGATTCAGAGCATCATCAATAACAGAGTCATCATCAGCCAGGCTAGTGTACATTCGAGACCCAGCAAGTGTAACAAGCCCTTCAGCCATGTAGGCTGCACCAATCTTCTCCATGAAATGTTGCCTTACTTGAATCTCTTTGAGAATATCTTTGATCTTGAGAGGATTTTTTATGATTTTTACAAACATCGTTCCGGAGGTTTCCAAGTGACAGATGGCTCCTTGATTGTATGCCACAAATGGTAGGTGCAAGTCATCAATGATATCTTTCAGACCCTTGTTTAGCCTATCTCCAGCATGTCCAGCCTTCTCACATGCGTGAGTCCGCTCAATCTCTTGAATGGTGTAATAGCCTGCTGCTGAGCTTAATGGATTTGCAGCCAGAGTGCCACCAACATAGGCTCTCTTCTTCCCACCTTCTATGCCTGCTGCAACATGTTCCATAAGGTCGCGTCTTCCACCAAGCCCTCCAGCTGCAGGATAGCCACCCGCAACAACCTTGCCAAAGGTTGTGAGGTCTGGAGTGATATTGAAGTAACCTTGAGCTCCGGCGAGACCTATCCTTCCAAAAGAAACAACCTCATCAAATATGAGAAGAGTATCATATTGGTCACAGAGCTCACGTATCTGCTTGTTGTGATCCTTATCAACAGGGCGGGTCCCAGATTCAGGACCAACTGGCTCAACTATGACGGCTGCAGTACCTCCTCGAACTCGATTTGTAGACATCTTCTTGCGTAATGCATCTATATCATTCGGGAATACCTCATGAGTGTGTTTTCGACATCCGCCAAGAATGCCATGTGCCTCAAAGCTGCCAGTGCCAGGAATATGCAGCCCATACACCATCTGGTCGCTCCACCCATGATAAGCGCCACCCATTTTGATGATCTTCTTCTTTCCGGTCGCTAAGCGTGCAACACGAATCGCAGCCATGGCTGATTCAGTCCCACTCCCTAGCATTCGAAACAGCTCTATAGATGGCATGTGTTTGTTAATTTCTTTGGCAAGTTTCAGTTCAAATTCAGAGAACAGACCAGTTATCGGGCCTCTCTCGTTAATGAGCTGAATAATCTTGTCCCTGATTGGTTTGTAGTTATTCCCAAGCATGATAGGACCGCCAGATTGAAGGAAGTCAATATACTGGTTACCATCGGCATCCCAAAGGTAGGCCCCATCTGCTCTATCTATAACAATGGGAAATGGATAATTGAATGCGAGATTATGCTGAACTCCTCCAGGGATGAAGTTCTTAGCTTCGGTGATTATCTCCTTAGACTTCATACACTTTTCATTGAAGTACTGGAGGTACTCACTCATCGCATCTCGCTTGATGCCATAGATTGGAAGGCTCATCAGATGGTCGAGCTTTCGATAGATTTCAGCAGTATTATGATACTCAGAGATACTGAAGCCGGACATTTCCATTCACACCGTTATGTGACAATATATTGCAAAGAAAAGACTTGTGGATTTCCAACTTGAAAAGAAGCTTATGCGCATTATCTAAAATCATAAATTGAACTAGCTTCCCGTCCAGTTTCCCATTCGCGTGAAATAGAGAGGAGGTGAAAAGTAGTGAAGTATCTAATAGAATGGAAGATGAAACCAAAGTATCGAAAAGACGTAAACAAAGCATTAGAGAATTTTGAACAACCAAAGGAGTTGAAGACAGTATTTGCTGCACACCATTGTGTTGCTTCAAATCGAGGAATAGCAGTTGTTGAAACTGATGATGTCAAGCTCATTCATAAGACACTCAGCCTATTACTTGATTTTGTGAACTTCGAGGTCACTCCAGTACTCCCGATATTCCCTGAATGAGTAGCCTATCGAGTGGGTGTGATCCCACCATATCCAATGTAGTCCAATGATTTAGAAGACTTCTTCAATGTCTTTCGACGTTCTTCGAACCGTTTCTGAAAAGCATTATACTCCTCGTTCCAGATATTAGCTTCTTCCTTAGTCATGAAACTGAATGTGAAAGTGACACTAGTACCCCGTTTAGGTTTAGATTGCGTTTCTCGAATCTTTAGGGCTCTTTCACTTAGAAGACTAGAAATCACGTGAAGATGTGCAGCAGCTGATTGAAGAAATAGTAGTCGTTTTTCTAACGCCAGACCATCTTTTCCCTCTATACAAAGATCCTCCCTGAAATCAGGGTTGTGACTATAGAATTTCACAGATCTCCCTCTTTCCTGCACTCTAACTTTGAACACTTTATCCTTGACAAATCTAGAGAGATGATGTGACATTGTACTTCGACTGATCTTTATTGTATCCTTTAGCTGTTGAGCTGTCATCTCTTCATTCAGCAACACTTCGAGATAGATTCTAGCTCGTACTGGATCTGACAGAAGTTCCGGTAGTGTCATCTTGTCTTCCTCATTGAAGGTATGCTGATATTGCTATGGGAAGAGACCTTTTAAGTTCGACGTTGTCGATATATTTCGATATAATCGAATTGATTTCATATTATCGGAGGAACAACAGTGTCAAAATTCGATGCAGATAAGTTTCAGAAAATCCTTGAAGAACAAGTTGAGAAGGACAAGTTCTCAGGCACAGTTCTTGTAGCAAAAGAGGACAAGGTGATATTCGAGAGAGCTTATGGTTTTGCGTGCAAGAGATTCAATGTACCCAATAGGATTTACACGAAATTCAACATTGGATCATTGAATAAACTCGTCACAAAAGTGGCTATCCTTCAACTTGTTCAGAAAGGCAAGCTGGACTTAGATGACCTAGTGGGAAAACATCTTCCAGATTTCAGAGAAGACATCGCATCAAAGGTGAAGATCAGACATCTGATTTCATTCACATCAGGAATGGGAAACTACTTTGGTGACAAGTTTGATGCGGCTCTAGGAAAACTCAGAAAGGTATCAGACTTCGTTCCATTCTTCATCGAGGACCCACTCGTATCTGAACCTGGAGAGAAGTGGAACTACAGCAATGCTGGTTATGTTGTGCTTGGATTAATCATTGAGGCAGTTTCAGGAATGGATTACTATGATTATGTCAAAGAGAATATCTACAAACCAGCAGGTATGAAAGAGTCGCATCATTATGAAGTGGATTCAGTAACACCGAACCTAGCAACTGGATATACTAGGCATATGCCAGATTGCTCAATCAATCCAACCAATAGAAGAAGTAACATCTTTGTAATTGGAAGTCGTGGTAGTCCTGCTGGTGGGGGATATTCAACAGTAAGGGACTGGGCTCTTTTTGATAAAGCAGTTGCACAGGAAATTCTCCTGAACTCAGAGTATTCCAAGAGGGTCTATATGCCACTAGATGCAGACCCAAATAAGCAACCAGGCTCAATCTTCATGGCTGGAGGAGCACCGGGACTGACTGCACTCTATATCAAGTTCTTCAAACTGGGTTATACTTTCATTGTGATGTCAAATTACGACCCTGAGGACATAGAACCCTTGGCTGAACAAATACGTGACTTGATGATTCCAAAGAGTGCTCAAGGGAAAATTGTGAAGATGCGAGCTGACGAATAGCTCTAAGAAAGACAGCGGAAGGAGAGTTCAGATCTCCTTCCGTGCATAGATATACTCTCGATTCTCGTCGCCCACGATTTCCACCAGATTCCACTTCATTAAGGCAAGAAGATTCTCAAGTATATGGTCCTTCTCCATCTTGATTGCTTTTGCAATCTCAGTGATGGTGGCGGGCCCGTCTCGAATCTCCCGAAGAATCCGACTCCGATCAATCTCCTCATTAACTGTCTGTTCTAGCAATTGTTTCAAGCGTTCAGGAGTGAGCTTACCCTTTTGAATAAGGACGTCACCTTTTCCAATGAGCCAGCGCAGTCGCTCATCACCAAAAGCATCTGTGGCAGCCTCGAGTTTTTCTAGATTTGCGGTTTCTTTCATCTATTCGCCTCCTTCTTGATAGGTCGTAGGCATCAGGAATGCTTCCACCATGCTCAAGATCTGCTCATCCGTGGAATGTCGCATGGTTATTGCATTACTTGGACACGCAGCTGCGCAGGTCCCGCACCCGTGGCACTTAGCTTCCGTAACGAATGCGACAGGTGGATCCTTATTTCCAGTCAACTCTATGGCTCCATAGGGACACGCTTGGACACATGTAGCGCAGGAGGAACATAACGTTTCGTCAACCCATGACACCGTTGATTCAATCTCAACATTTTTGCGAGCCATCAGAGACGTAGCTTTTGCGGCGGCTCCGCTTCCTTGCGTCGCGCTATCTGTGGCATCCTTTGCAGATTGGGCAACACCTGCAATCATGATTCCTGCCGTATGTGTTGTGAGAGGTGCTAGTTTGATATGCTCCTCATTGAAGAAACCATCGCCCGAATGGGTCAGACTGAACATCTTCCCTACCTCATCCGCTCCTGCAGGTGGAACCATTGCTGTTGTTAAGACCAACATGTCGGTCGCAAACTCACAGTAGGAGTCTGACAGCACATCCTTCCATTTAACGACTATTTTATCGTCCGCAAGACAGACCTTGGGTTTCTTTGTGTGAGCAAACTTTGAGAACATTACATGCTCGTGCCTGGCGTTTCTGTAAATCTCTTCATGACCCCTTCCAAAAGTTCGCAAATCATCATAGAGGACCATCACTTCTTCTGCTTTATCCTTGATGTCCAAAGCCGCCTTAGTCATAGCAGTACAACAGTACCGCGAGCAGTGCTCATGTCCTTTATTGCCCTCCTCTCGAGACCCAACACACCCAATGAACAGGACGTTCTTTGGTGGTCGTCCATCACTGATTCGAAGGACAGATCCTGTAGACTTCATCTGCTCGTACTCCGCGAGTGTGAGGATGTTTGGATTGTTACCGTACTCGTAGTATCCTTTTGGCTTGAAAGGTTGGAATCCTGTAGCTATAATCACTGCGCCAAATGTCCGGTTGACCGTCTTACCAGTCTTCATGTTCTTTATCTTGGTTTCAAAACGCCCAATATGGCCATCTAAATCAACCACCATTGAGTCTGTCATTAACTCGATGTCCTCCACTGCCTTGGCAGCTATGAGCATCCGGTCAATTACATCTTTAGCCTTCTCGTTATTGGGATACATTGTAGAGAGGTGTCGGAGGTGACCACCTAGTTCGGATTCTTTCTCAACGAGTGTTACCTTGAATCCACGTGAGCCGATATCTACAGCAGCTCTAAGACCTGTGACTCCGCCGCCCACAACCAATGTGTGGGGTGTCACTGGAACTGTTTTCACTTCTAAAGGTTCAAGGAGTGCAGCTCGTGCTACTGCCATCCGAACCAAGTCTTCAGCCTTGATGGTTGCCTTTTCTGGTTCGCGAGCATGGCACCAGCTACAGTGCTCTCTAAGATTCACCTGCTCGAAGAGGTACCTATTGAGACCAGCTTCCTCAACCACTCTTCGAAAGGTTGGCTCATGCATCCTTGGAGAACAGCTTGCTACCACCACTCTGTTTAGATTATGTTCTGCAATCGATTCACGAATGTGAGTCTGACCAGCATCACTACAAGTGAACATCAAGTCAGTAGTATAGACGACATTTGGATAGTACCTTGCAACTCGAGCCACAGACTCTACATCTATTGTCCCAGCAATATTGTGTCCACAATGACATACGAAAACACCAATTCTTGGTTCCTCTTCACTTCCCATTATGGCTCACCTCCTCTCGCAAGGGTTATACTCGCCCTCATCGCAGCTGCACTCCCTGCAGCTACTGAATCTGGAATGTCCTTCGCAGACTCAGCACACCCTGCAACATACACTCCTGGAACAACGGTGTCAACAGGATTGCTTGCAGGGTATTGGATTGAAACGAAACCATCCACACTCACGTCTAGTCCCAGTTTATCAGCTAGGTCCTTCAACCCTTTTGGAGGAAGTATACCTGGACAGAGGA
>CAZPWM010000079.1:0-14526 GCA_964590575.1 uncultured archaeon | reverse complement strand
CCCTTCTATGAGCTCCAAGGAATGAGAGGCACTGTAATCAAAGACGTATCACAAGTTGCAGGTAAGATACGGGTCGGTGCTGAAATCTGGGATGCTCGATGTGATGTTGGAGATATAAAATCAGGTACAGAGGTCGTTATTGTTTCCCGCGAGAGCCTGAAAGTATTAGTGGAACCATACGCTGACAAAACTGCTAGGAATTAGATGTGAGTAGTTTCATCAGTAGATGAATAGTCATGTCGACATCCAAGAGGTTTACAGTTTCAAAGCTTGAATGTGAATATCTACAAGGTATTGCCAAGACAGATACAACCTGACCTTGAGAAGCAAACTGGACGCCATCCGTCATGTACGAGTGGAAAACAGCCCGTTGTATTGGAATTTTCTCTTTCTCAGCTGTTTTGATTATCCTCAGAACAAATTCATGTGAGTAATGCATCGCGCTGTCCTTGATAACAATGATCGGTCCTTTTCCAAGAGAGATACCAAACTCTCCATTTGTCCCTGGATGATCGTCTGCGAGACCAATGTCCAGAATAATGATTGCATCCACATCAAGGTCTTTTGCTACTACAGCTGCTCCTTTTGCTCCTAATTCCTCCATCACTGTGGATACAAAGGTGATAGTGGGTCGTTTGGCTTTTGGCATTTTGGCAAATTGCTCCAAGGCCCTCAATAACACTACGAGTCCAACTCTGTCATCCATTGATTTTCCTGATACGTGATGATTCAACAACCTCTCAACAGGTGCTGCATAGATTACTGGGTCTCCTATGTTAATACCCAATTCCTGAATATCCTCTGCATTTTTAGCTCCAATATCCAAGAAGACCTCTTCATAAGTTGGGATTCTGTTTTTTCCCTCAGGTCCTGCTAAATGTGCAGTCTTTACGCAAAATACCCCGGGTATCAAACCTTTCTCAGTCAAAATCAAGACCCATTGTCCTGGGAGGAGTCTAAGGTCTGGCAAGTGTCCCTGCGTATTCCATTTGACGCGTAAGAAACCTTTCTCATCTATGCTACTCACGAGGAAACCCACTTCATCAGCATGAGCTACTATTGCGTAGTGTTTGTCGATATCTCCTTCTAAGGTTCCCACAACATTGCCAATACGATCCTGAGTGAAACCCCCACAATGATCCTTGAAGCGCTCTTTGACAATATCTTGGACCAATGCTTCTCTTCCAACTGGACCTGGGGTTGCTGACAACACCTTCAGGAGTTCCAAGGTTTCTTCGGACACACTGACTCACCACCTATCTTCTTACGAAACTCACACTTAAGGGTCGGGTTTGATGAAACTCAGTCATTATGTAGTATTATTTAGCGAGAATCTCTATCTAATGTGAATGCTTTTTGCTCTCCTTCCACTTTTTTCCTATGAGAAATGTAATCTCTGGCGAATACCCCCTGATTACCTGAGAATATATGGAGTCAATTACAAATCATTGTATGGCATTCACAGATATTCTCATTGGCTTATCGATTGGACTGGTTCTAGCTGCCTCTGTCTATTTGATAATGAAAATGCAACTTCGTCATAGGATTGCAATGGTAGAGAAGGAGTTTCGCCTGACCTGGGCTGAACAGGAGTCTTCAATCAGAAAAGATGCTGCGGATAGAAGTCGGTATGTCTTGAAGGGAAAGATTGCCGAGCACATGGTTCCAATGTACAAAGATGTCTTCAAATATGACCCCTCAGATGCCCGGTTCCTTGGAGCCCCCATCGATTACATTATTTTCGATGGATATACAGCAGTCAAGGACAGTAACTCCGATAAACCCATTACAGTGGTTCTGGCGGACATCAAGACTGGTAACGCGACATTGAATCGTACTGAACGGAAAATCAAAGAAGCAGTGGAGCAGGGAAAAGTACGTTGGGAGACAATTCAACTAGATTTCTAGCACTACTCGCAGAAACAATCCTTCATGATCGCCTGCATGACTGCATCCTTCATGGATTGTTCTTCTGGCAGTCCAGTAAGATGTTTGTCACAGACTTTGATAGTTGGCAACATTGTGACGTCATCAGTTCTGCACCCACACGCATCCTCTGTTTCAACATCGACTTGACGGATGACAGCTCTAGAGACCCCGAAGTTTGTCAGAGCTTCAATCAGAATCTCTTCTGCGGCATCACAAAAAACACAGAACTCGGAAGTGTACATTATTATGCAGGAACACTGCCCACATGCAGTTTTTACTTCTGTATCAGACACGGTTGCCGCCTCAGTCTTCATTATTTTATCTCAGGGTTTTTCTCCAGGTCGTTCAGTTGACATCTGCTCATGCACTGAAATCTGGGATTATTAGAACTGGTGTAAGTTCTTATCATACTAATAGCATATAATATGTTATAACTGTAACTAGTGCATATTTGGGTTGTTGTATTTCTATCTCTTCTTCACTCGGATGGTTCAAGATCTGGAGCAGATGGTTCGTCGTCAGAGTCTGTTTCTGGGAGTGATGCATCATCCACCGGTTCATCTTGAGGCGGTTGTGGTGCTGACGTTTGAGGTGCCTGAGTGGAAGCTCTTACTGGAGTTCCCTCTGGTCTGAAGATTCTCCGATAGATGAAACCGCCAATGAGCCCACCCAAAGGACCGAATAGAAGGGCCATCGCATAAACAATAGGGGCAAGTGCGATTAGCAATATGATGATCACTAAAGTTTCAATCCATGGAACTGGTGCATCGGGAAATCTCATTCTGTACGAGAGTGATAATGCCATGACAAGCCACATCCGAGAGAGAATGTCTGTTGCTGAGATAGTGATTTCAGGGAAGAAGATTTCTGGAAATATCGCTAATAGTCCGACACCCAATAGCTCAGTTAATATCCCTGCAACGAATCCTCCAGACATGTCACCCGCAAGGATTCCGACAATGAAGACAATGAGAAAGAGAGTCCAAATCCCACCAAGAGAGAATGACATCCATCCAACCATCATGTCAGTGATGAACAAGGTAATACCAATAATCATCGCAAATAGCATCTTTTTCCTTTGCATAAGGTTTACCTCCTAACCTGCGCAAATCCAGAATCTATCTATGCACCAATGCTTATGAATTGTTAGCATTATGAGGAAGCTACTCCAAAATCCTCTTTCCAAACTTATTCCCAAACTCTTTCGCTTTTGACATTTCATCATCGGCCAGTGGTCCTTTTCGACCAGTGACCTTAGCTGATAATCTTCCTTCAAGGGAAATACCTGGAAGTTTCTTCAGTATGATCGCTTCTAGCTTAGCAACAGCAACATCCTTGTTTCCACCAGTGTATGTGTCAAATACTGCGCCAATCTTCGCGTTGAGATGAACTATCGCAGCTCTATCAATAAAACGTACTAGATTCAACGCTGGCGCTTGATTATGGTTTGGACACCCAAACAGAATTGCGTCATAATCACAGAGGTCATCAGTGTGAATCTCTCCGGTCTTTCTGATCAGACATTCAACACCTTCCACTTTGCTTATACCCTCGCTAATTGCCTCTGCAATCTTCTTCGTATTTCCATAGAGACTTTCATAGACGATGATTGCTTTCTTCATGGACTGTCGCCGCTAGAGTCTTTGTCCGTTCCCTCTTATGTACATTGTTTCAAACCAAAAAAACCGCAAGAGGTTACGTGAAACTAAACGGCTATGAGTATCATTCACTCATTCAGGGACATACGGCAATTTTGAACTCACCAAACAATAGAGATGGTTTGTGGAAAGTGACTTTATCTCTTGATAAAACTCTCTTCTCTCATCAATCCAACTCACTCCTTCACAGCTCGTACAATACTAATTGTATGAGTTCATATGCTTGTATCAATACAGAAAATTATGATAGGACTAGGTTTGTGGACTAGGGTTTTAGACAAAGCTCGACGTGCGCGACTGAAAGCCTGAAGGAAGTCTTCCAGAGGGAAGTTCTTACTCTCCATGAGGAAACTTACATCAGGTTTCGGAGAGTCCGCGGTTATTCACCGTGCTCAGACGAGTCTTCTCAGTTTCAGTGATGATGCTGGGAAGGGTGATGATGACCCCGCCGTGGTAAGAACTGTGGAAACTCTCTCTGTCGCTGGAAGTGATGTTCTAGCTTCAGGACAGGAGAAAGAGGCCAGGTCTTCAGGAGGGATCTCATCCCGATGAACGTTGACAATGCTCTTGCCAATCTTGAAGTCCTATGGACTTTGAGAGGTGGTGACACTGGCAAGAGAGGGGCGGAACACAGAGGTTTCTTTCAGTTGAGATTCACTCACTCTAAAGAAACAGGTTAGAAACGGCTATTATAGGATATAGCTAGAACCAAAGGGACAAGGATTACTTTGAACCTCAAACATATTACATCTATGCTAGTATTCTGAGAGTCTGCTATTAGGTCCCAGAACATGAGATTGTCAGGAGGTTTGACTGGGAACCTTCGAGCTAGCGCAAAATACGAGGTGAACCAAGATCACACAAACCAGATCAAGGATTTTACTACTCACTCTGATTCTGGCATTGACCATCGCACCTGTTCAGGTGATGGCTTCTCAGCAAACAGGAACTGTACCTATTATAGAGAAGGTAGTCACACCTTCCGTGACCCGAACGTGGGATAATATCTCGCTACTTTATGATGAGCAGTTCCATGACCCTATTGAGGTGGATGAGGAGATTGAGAATATTCATAGTCTTGTACCAGAACTCGTAGACCTGGAGATAATTGGTCAGAGTTATCAAGGACGCAATCTGACATGTCTCCGTATAACAAACGAGATGAACACCGTCCAGAAGGCAAAGACATTGGTTGTTGCACATCATCATGGACGAGAGCAGATCACTGTAGAGATGGCTTTGAGATTCATTCTCCATCTGCTCAACAACTACGGTGTCGATGATATCATTACCGAGTATGTTGACACTCAGGAGATTTTCATTATCCCAACCCTCAATCCCGACGCTCTGGAAATGGTTGTCAACCAAGGAAATCACTGGTTACGTAAGAACCTTAAACCATTCGATAATGATGACGATGGTTACTCCTCTGAGGATGACGTTGAGGATACCAACGGTGATGGATGGATCTCTAATTTCCTAGTTTATGAGAAAGACTATCCCACAGAAACTCCCGGTATTTTTGACTACGATTGGGAGTATTGGGAAGGAATTGACAATGATAATGATACATTATTCAATGAGGATGAAGTAGGCCTTGTCGACCTCAATCGAAACTATCCCGTCTTCTGGGGTCTCAACAACCCGGACCTACAAAATCCAATCACACAGGTCTATTGTGGAACCGAACCATTCTCAGAAAATGAAACTCAGGCATTTCGCGATTTCGCATTGAATCACCGATTTGCTATGGCATATTCGCTCCATTCCGGAATCAACACAACATACTTCCCTACTGATGAGTATGAAGACTGGACCGAACCCGTCCTCTATTATCAAATAGCTTCCGATTACGCGGATATTTTGCCAGATGGCTTCAATGAGTATCTTGGTTACATTCCCTCACAAATGTCAGAGGAAGCTGGTACAAGCGGCGGATGGGAGGGGTGGATGTACTATGAACGAGGCACCACGGTGCCGATTACATTCGAGATATATCACAATGCCTCTGCAGACTTGGCCGAAGCTTATACGATCATTGTGAATAATAACACACACATCATCCGTGAGTGGAAAGAGATCTATGGCTATTTCAATCCAGTCGAGGCAGGTATCAATCCGCTTTGGGAAGACCTTCTTGCTGCATTTGAATATCTGCTTGAAATGACTCCCAGACTCGATGTGATGGTGACTGGTATAACTGGTGGAATGACTACAGGTGATAATCTTACATTGTCTACTCGGACTGAATGTCTGAGTCCTCGTCTTGGTAGCAAAGGAGGAGTATTGATTCTTGATAGCGCCAGAAATGTTCTGGACTCCACAATTGCAGTGAACGGGGGTCAAACCCTTACAGATCAGGCGACTGTTCAACTCTCGGAGGACCTGACCGCCACTGGTTTCAGCTTGTTCATCGGTAACAACTACACTGGATTCACTGAGTTTGTTGTATCCCTTGGAACCCCTGAGGCGGGACTTGATCCGCTTCTCATTGGTGTTGTTGTGGGAGTTGCAATTGTAGCCCTCGTTCTCGTGGTCTATTTTACGAAAATCCGTTGAATCAAAAATCCACAACTAGTAGGAAACATGCATTCAGGAGGGGTCTGCTGACCTCTCCTGTGACCACTTTTTTCAGTTTCAATCCCGCAGATTATACATAGGAAAGATAGACGCTGGAGTTATATCTTAGATTATCAAGTACCGATTGGTGAAACCCTATTGGATAGAGAACAATATCATCGACTCATGTTTCTTGCAGCTGCGATTTGGAACTGGCTCCTCGCGACCTCATTTTTTGCGCTCTCGAGGATTGACATTAACTATTTTCTGACATTTGATCTTGATATACCAAACACAATGCTCTGGTTCGATTCTTTCATGGGTATGGTCTTTGTATTTGGAATAGGCTTCTACCTTGTTAGTAAAAGTATGAAGGAAAATCACGGTCTTATCTTGATGGCATGTTTTGAGAAATTCATGGTCTTCGCAATACCTACGATATGGTTCTTCCTTGGACAAGCATCAATATGGGTTGTTCTGTTCGTTACTGTCGATTTGATATTTGGATTTCTCTTCATTGAGGATATGCGAGCTATCCGTAAACTAACTTGAGCAATAAGCCTTACTTGCTATCCTCTAAAATCATCTGGAGCCCCATTCCTGCTATTAACAAACCAAAGAACGTGAGGACGGTGACATAGAGCATCATTCCCATTGCTGCGCCTTCATATGGGAAAGAGAGTCTTCCTTCATATAATAGCTGGGCAAATCCTAAGAATGGGAATACAGTGATTGCTCCTCCCAGTGCTAATGCCACTGGTCCTCTTAATCCAAGACCTTTCTTCTGATTCATTCTATACAATAACCACCACGAAACTTATCCTGTGTCGAACTGAGCACGAATGAAGATAAAGATTGATGATTTCCAAGTCAGACTGCTGATGTATCAATAGAGACCTCTAAATTCGCAGTGTGTCTGAATAGGACTCTGGTGCTTCTACTCGTTACTCTGCGTACGACCCGTTGACTCGTCAGACTTTCTGGTACTACCCTGAACAATAACTCATCAAACCGTGACATTAGTGTGACCTCGATCTCACCTGTCCGAGGTTCAACGGATGGAGTGTCCCAAATGATCTCATAGTATGAAATTGCATCACCAACAGTCCGGTTCCTCATACTCTGGATTCGGACATCTAGAGGCTCTAAGACTGTCTTGATGTAGGCCTTCTTGTCACGTAATGGACCCTTTAGACTCACTAGATCAACTCCAGAAGTCGTATCTTTACAAAACAAGTCCGAGTAAATAACTCCATCTAAAAAAGATAGGTGCTTTAGAACTTACATCATTAACCAGAAGTCGGAATTACTACCCGTACCAGATTATAAGTGAGGAATGTATGTGAAGACCTTGGATGAATCAGAAATGGAAGATATTACCATCTGGAGCGAGACTAAGAAAGGTGGCAAAGTGGTTGAGCGATTCCCTCCTAATGCGACAAGCATTGATCTCAGTGACAGACGAATTGGTACCACCGATCTATCAATTCTCAGACAATTCTCCAATATTGAAGCGCTGACTCTATCCGGGAACGAGATTCAGAGTATTGACCTCGCTCCACTTCGAGAGTGCGGTTCGCTTCTAGAGCTCTCACTAGGTAGTAATGAGATTGAACAGATTGACCTCACACCCTTAGAGGGGTGTACAAGTCTGATGCATCTGGGCTTGTCATTCAATAGGATTAAGACGATTAATCTCACACCACTAGTACATTGCAAAGATCTAAAGACGCTCCATCTCTACGAAAACAAACTCAAGAGTATAGATCTCTCTGTCATGAGCAAGTGTAAGAAGCTTAGAAATCTGACACTAGAGAAGAATCAACTGGAAACTATAGATATTTCGCCACTCTTTCTAAATCCAAATCTCGTCAAGTTTGGTATCGATTCGGATGTGACACTCACAGCTTCTTCAAAATTGAAGACGCAAACCAAGGTGCCAATTGGTCTAAAGCCCCTTCTCGATGCAATCAAATGGCACTGAGGTCTCTGTCCGGCTTAGCTCGGAGATTACGAGATACATCGTTATCTCGTTCCACACGTATTGTATTATAGGAAAATGTGTAGGGATATCGCCACGCCAACACCACCCGACACTGAGGGCCTGAATTTTCTTAGCAAGACCCTGACAGTCTGGGAGGACATCAGGAATGCTCTAGCAATCGTGGAAGAGCTACGCAAAGGACCATCACACAGTAACGCAAGAGTAGAGGTGTACCAACACAGTGAGGATAAAGTAAGTCTGAAAGTAACATTCAGAGCAGTTCGAGAGCTGGATGAATACCTGAATTCAAGATTCAGGAGAATGCTGCTAGACGGAGTTGGTGACTCCCTCAGGATAAACGATCTTGAGAAGGCATCAGCAGAAGTATATGACCGGTTCAATGAGATGAATTATGTTCATGGATATGTTGTCCTTGAAGACTGGCAATAAGCAAAGGCGAACACACGGGCTTGTTTTTCGTAGCAATGCCCTCATACGAAAACTCCCCCTCCTACCACGATTTCCCGTGTGTTTGCCACCTTTTCATTTCAAGGGTTTTTTATGACATTGAAGTCTTCGCCTTCTTTTTTCGTGAGTATAGCCTTTGAACTATCAAAACCTCAGTGAATATTGCACTAAGCAGGACAATGTTCGCTACTACATTACTTCCTGTCACTCTTGCCGCAAATCCGTCGATGTTACTACTCAGTATCTTTGTATCTTCAGTGTAACCTTTAAAACTAAAAGTATCCATGTAAGCTCGATTAGTATAACTCTCGTAGAATATCCCTGTGTCTTTATGGTAGTAAACAGTATCATAAAATGAATCATCAATTTCTCGATATGCTTTCCAACAAACACCTTCTGAAGAGATGGTATAAGTAGATCCAGAAATAGTAACAAGAGCACCATTGCTCCAGCCAGATGTGTCAACCCAAAAAGGAAAGTTACCAATGCGGAAATCGCACACTGTTTCCCGGTTGCTAACCATGACAGGCATATCGACAACAACTCTGGTATAGCTATGATCCCAAGGAAAGCTATTCATTGTGCACCTGTGTTTCTCATAATCAATTTTGAGATTGTATTCAGTAGACACATTCATGCCGATTTGAATCATCGATACGGTGGTGGTGGATATGAGAAAGAGAATGATATAGAGTATGAATACACTTTTTCTCGTAGATTTATCCATGGAAATTAGACCCCTTTTCATTCACACTCTCAATTCTTACTATGTCTTGACGGGAGATAAATCTAATCCAGAACCAGGATGAAAACGAAGAGGTCTCTTGACCCCTTCACCAACTATTTCAGTGGTACATACGCAGAGGACTTTGTAGCACCGATTCCGGGGTTTCCATGTTTAATCTTACCCATGGGTGAGCTGAATTCACATACCATTACTAGGTTTGAGTATATTGACCTTCTAAGATTGAAAACATTTAGATACAGGAGTGTATAGTAGAGCTGATGAAATATGAAGGGGCGGGTGTTTCTATACTCATTAGTGATTGCTGTATGTTATTCTTTGATGGTTTCAAATATCATAACAGAAACTGCATATTCTAATCCTCTGAACTATCAAGGCATTGTTACAAGCGCAATCACTCCTCACTCACCTATCGTAATCAATCATATCGACAATTTCACACAGTTGGGACTGCCTGGGAATGGCACACAAAATAATCCCTTTCTCATAGATGCATACTCTATCAGTGACACACGTACATGTATCAATATAACCGGGACATCTGCATTTGTCAACATTCAAGGGTGCGTTCTAACTCCATTTCCTGATAATACTTCTTTACATGGCACGTTTGGAGTCTTCTTGTTGAATGTGTCGAACTGCAATGTGATTGATTGTGAAATTAATGGAGGATATTGGAGTGTGTGGATGTATGACTGTGAAAAGTGCGGAGTCTATGAGTCTGACATCAAGGGAAACGATGCCTGTATCATTATTGTAGAATCAATTCATTGTAATGTTTCATTCAATATATTGCACGAGTACAGCGGAGCTGGATTATATTTTCAAGACAGTAACTACTCGATAGCAAATCATAATTCCGTAGAGGGTCAATGTACTGGTCGAGTTGGGATTGGTGCGTGGGGTGGGTCTGGTCCTGCATGGTTTTGCGTCATTGCCAACAATACAATTACCGAACACCGTGAAGACGCAATATACCTTGAAGGCATTGGTTGCTTGGTGAAAAACAATACAATCACAAATAATGGCTTTGGAATAGATGTTCTAGATCTATCCAGGAACAACACGATAACACTCAATATGCTTTCAAAAAATAGCTGGGGTAATGCACGAGATAATGGTGTAGATAACGTTTGGATTTCTAACTGGTACGATGATTATTCAGGAATTGGTCCCTATACGATTCCAGGTGACGCACGAAGCATTGACCTGTCACCGCAACCTCAGAAACCTCAACCTCCGAATATAGCTGTTATTGTCAGTATCGTGGCAATACCACTAATCATAACATCTCTGATCACAGTACTTGTTTGGAAACGCTATAGACGAAACTAGCAAAATGGGTCAACCATTGTGGAATTGTGTAATCTTTCTCCCTGCTACTTCAATGGTACATATGCTAAGGACTTGGTGGCTCCGATTCCAGGGTTTCCATGCTTAACGGGCTTGTTGGTTGTCGAAAATTGTATCGTACTTCATTTGATAACACCGGAGATTATAGACTAGTTAGGAATATATAATATTATGATGAATTAAGATTCATAATCGTGGTGGGGTACCTGATTTGACCTTGAGACAAAAATTGATTGTAGTTTCATTTATGCTTTTGATGTTGGTTCCAATGATTTCAATTAGTGCTACAATATCGACTCCTTTCAAGATGGAAGGAACATCTCTGTCTAGTAGCGGAGAGGATATAGTGTCTTCCAATTTAGAAGTAGTTACTGAAGAAACATTAACTATCCCTGAAAATATTGAGGAAACATATACTTACACTGAGCCAGAGTTCACCTCAGAATATAGGAGAACTGGACTGCTCTTTGAGGACATGACTGATTTTGAAGATTCCAGACGAGGTGCTCAAACGAGTCCGGTTTCCCTAGTAGCTGGCAGCTCTCCTGACACTGCAAATCCTCCAAGTGCATCAAACCTTGTCGGTCTTCCACCCGTAGGAAACCAAGGGTTTCAAGGGTCATGTGTTGGATGGGCTTGGGCTTATTACTCTCTTACACACCAAGTAGCAGCTGCAAATGGCTTCTGGGACACAACCAATCCAAGCCATCAATTTAGTCCAGCTTTTGTATACAATCAGATTAATTTCGGTGATGATTCGGGCTCGTATTTTTCGGATGCATCCTCTCTTATCAATGATTTTGGCTGTGCTACAATGTCCATAATGCCATATAGCTCAAGTGACTATACGACATGGCCATCAGAAACTGCATACAATGAAGCAATGAGATACAAAATCGCAACCACGGATTGGGATTATCTATATGATGATGATGATTTAGAGGTATTGAAATCATATCTTGCTGCTGGAAATACTGCAACCACAGGCATTTTCACAAGAACTGCTTTCTACAGTTTTGATACTGTAAATAACATCTACGTTACGGACCATGCAAGTGGTGAATTAGGTGGCGGTCATGCAGTCTGTATTGTAGGCTATGATGATCAAAAGACAACAGCAGATGGACCGGGGGCCTTCTTGCTTGTCAATTCTTGGGGTTCAGGCTGGGGCGATAATGGTTTTTGGTGGATGTCATATGAAGCTATCAAGGATTCTGCTTTATCTCAACGCTGTTTCTATTATTGCGATGTTATTGGTCAACCATACACTCCGAATCTTATAGCTTCTTTCAGGATTTCTCATGATAAGCGTGGAGATGTTCTAAACTCAGGATTCAATATTCGCCTCGATCAAAATGGATGGACTGAATGGTCAGAAACATTCTATTCGTTCATCATGTCTGATGACTCTGGATTATACCAGAATTATCCTTTTCCAGGCAGTCATATCTTGATTGATCTGAGTGATTTTTCACCCTATCTAAGTACCTACACAGAGAACGAGTTCATTATCGAGATTGGAGACTCAGTATGGCCAGACTCAGGTGTACTTGAGAGCTTTAGCGTTCGCTCCACTGAATGGGACGTCGAAGCAACGTCATTGCAAACACCTCATACAATATGGGACAATCAACCTAGGGGTGAAATTAGCGTATTTCTAAGTATCCCATCTATCGAGATTGATTCATTAGCTACGTATGTTGGTGGGACTGTGGAGATTACTGGGTCAGCTCAGGGTGAATCCGATGTCACTGTTCTTGATGTAGGATTCGAACCGGGTTCGTTTGAAGGTTCATGGTTCACATATGATGACAATCCTGATAATGGTGATCAGCTATGGGGTATAGATTCATATCACAGTTACTCAGGAGGAAGATCACTCTGGTGCGGAGGAGTTCCATCTTCAACCGCCATCTACACTGAACACTTCAATCCGTTACTGTGGTTGGGCTGGCCTGCAGGATGGAGTCTATACAGTGCAGGCACAAATAGCCATCCTTGGACAAACGCTGGTGTTCCATTAGAATATGAAATTACATGTTCTACAGGCGGATTATATGATGTGAAAGAGTGGGCGTATAAGGGTCCAATCGACACGTCATCAGCGACCGAACTCTACCTTACATTCTGGATGGATTATGAAGTTCAAAACGCGCAAGCTAGTAACTTTGCCAGTGTTCTGTATTCCACTGATGGAAGCTCATTTACTTACCTTAAGAGATGGTGGGCTCCAGTAGGTGAAACATGCTCGTTTATCGGTGAACAGGAAGTCATGTTGCCTGAGGATGCTATAAGTTCAACACTCTACTTTGCCTTCATATTCCAAGGTGATTATACTGGCAGTATGACAGTAGATGATATCGATATCTGGGACATAGGCTCCGAATATGAGAATGATGCAGACTCCTATGCATATTGCTACATTGATGTGAGTGACTTTGATTCTGCCACCATGTCTTTTGATTATTGGGTCGATGTTGAGGCTGGATTCGATTGGTTCAGTCCGGGATATTATAGCGGTTCCACGTGGATCACTCCTTACTCTCTAGATAGCACTACTGGCTGGGAGCATCTCTCCCTGTTAATTCCATCAGAAGCGACTCGAATTGGGTTCTATTTCCACTGCGACATGTCTGTTACCTATCAGGGGGTATATGTTGACAATGTAAAGCTGGTTGGCACTATAGATTCTGTATCACAGGTTGAGCTTTTCATTGATGAAGTATCCCAAGGATATGCATCTGGAATTGATTCCTGGAGTTACTATTGGGATACGACACAGTTCTCAGATGGTGTCCACAATGTTTCAGCAAGAGCTGTTTTCAACTCGATTCTAGTGATGGATTCAGACACTACGTTTGTTGATAATACTGCACCACTTCTAACTTCAACAACAGATTTGTATCAGAGTGGAAACAATATCACAATCACCGGTTATGTTAACAGTTTGGGTGGTTCATATATCATTGCTCTTACATTTACGTCTGGTACAATATCCTCATATTTCCAAAATCCAATTACAGGCACAATGATTAATTCTACAACTGTACAGTGGATGTTTTCTAACTCAACTTCCATTCCCGATGGATATTATGAGTTTGAAATGACAACTACAGATTCTGCTGGGAATAATCATACAATTACTATGGCCTTGACAGTTGATAACACAGGTCCATATCTTTCAGCACCGCTAGATATTGAATACGAACAGGAAACTACAGGACACTCGATTGTTTGGGATTGCACTGATTTGAACCCGAATTACTATGAGCTGTATAGAGATGGAATATTGATATCAACTGACTCTTGGAGTGATGGATTAGAATATGTAGTAGATGGGCTTTCAGAAGGTACATACACCTTCACAGTAATCTTCTGGGATCTTGCTGGAAACTCAGCCACTGATACTGTTTTTATCACAGTGAATGCAGAATCCAGTAGTACAACTGAAACGACATCAACTACATCAACGGACACTTCAACAGGCACTGGTACAGACACTAATCCACCGATTGACACACCAGAAACTCCAATGACTTCTGTCATAATCATAGTTATTGCAGCTGGGTCAGCTGTTGTCATCGTCGTAGTGCTTGTTCTAATAAAACGCAAGACATCAAGTTGAATAATGATACTGAAACTCTATCTCAGTATCTCTACTTTCTTCAATAGAATCTCTCTACTTCAGCGGTACGTACGCAGAAGACTTTGTAGCACCGATTCCTGGATTTCCATGCTTCACAGGTTTTCCCGTATTACTGAACTCCCCGGTTAGGTGTCCAATCATCTGCGGGATGATTTTGATGCGGGTGAAGTCCTTACCATTGTGA
>CAZPWM010000078.1:0-14768 GCA_964590575.1 uncultured archaeon | reverse complement strand
CGTGTTATTCTTGGGTGACTTGATGACATTCAGGAAGTTCTCCCCTCAATCGATTGATTATCTGACTAAGATCAAAGAAGCAAGTAACTGGATGGTCGCAATACCTGGTAACGGACCACTCCCAGAAGTACGAGGATTTTTTGATGAACTCGGAATAAACCTTCACTGTAAAGGAAAAAGGTTGAACGACATCGGTTTCTTCGGAGTCGGAGGCATCCAAGAGACTTCGATTACCATTTCCGAGGTCCGTGAGTTTTTCAAGACTGAGGATACATCAAGCTTAGCGCCTGACAATCGAGCAATGGAAACCCTAAGCACATTTGGTATCTCTTACGAGAACGGTAAGTTTGTGGTCACAGAATGGTCTGATTCGGACTTCTCTGCTTTGGATATATATACCAGTCCCTTCGAGCTCTCAGAGGAAAGGATACACGAGATTCTTGCGACTGCATTTTCCCAGATTGAGGGAGCGTCCATTCAGATTATGCTTTCGCATGTTCCACCTTATGAGCCCGGAATCGTCCCTGGTTTTTCCATAGGAGTATCTACAGGGAGCAGAGCAATCAATAGTTTCCTCGAAGAAAATCCGGTTTCCCTCTCATTATCTGGGCACTATCACATGCATCACGAATTTCTGGTTAACAGAACAAGGTGCGTTGTAATTTCCGCAGTCATGAATGGGTTCTATGGAGTCTTATCGATTGATGATTCTTCAAAGGAACTCAGTACGGTGATTCACAAATTCTAGAAGAGCACCTTAAGACATAATACACATTGACGAGGAGATATGTTGGGGAGAATATATTGAAGCCAAATGTAATCAAGATTGACTCGGCACAGATAGAGGAGCTTCACAGAAGACTTCTTGACTCCAATGAGTCGTCTGATCTTGCTACAAAAAGCGAATATGAAGCCTTCCGAATAATGTTCGCTGGGGAGGCAATCATCGGATATACAAGTGGGAAGATAGTCAGCAATGGGCCTCATTCAGCAGCTGCAGTTCAGAATGCAATCTTGGAGGTGGACTCATCTTCTGGTACGACCTTGATCATTGGGTCTGATGAGGCTGGTAAAGGAGAGTGGCTTGGTCCAATGACAGTCGCTGCAGTTGCTCTAACTCCAGAACAGACCACAATGTTGAGGGCACTCGGTGTTATGGACAGTAAGAGTTTGTCTACCGTACGAATAGCAGAACTCTCCAAAACTGTGCGCAGGAATGCTCTCAAAGTAGAATCGTTACTCATTTCTCCTGAAAAGTTCAACTCTCAAATTGAAGAATTCCGAAAAGAGGGAAAGAACCTCAACGATATGTTAGCATGGGCGCATACTAAGGTAATAGCAGAAGTCTATGAAACTGTTAAAGCCAGAAAAGAGCCCATCAAGATTGTCATTGACCAGTTCGCTCGGGTCAAAACTGAAGCGCTTCTTAGATTGAAACTCGACCTCAGTAGGATTGAGTTGGTACAACGTCCAAAGGCTGAAGATGAGATTGCTGTTGCAGCTGCAAGCATAATTGCACGTGAAGCCCGTGAAGCATGGATTGACTGGGCGTGCCAGAAGCTTGGTTATGATCTCCGTGAATTAAACGTCAAAGATGCGTACAGTCATGTTGACAAGAATATTTTTGCTAAAGTAACCTACGTGCAGTCGGAGATGAAGGGGAAATCCTGATTCTCTCAATCATTATCTGGATGTGTAACTGTCCGCGATAATCCGTATCTTCTCGATAATGCTCATGACTTCTGGACTTGCGATACTGTACACTTTTCGAGTGCCATCCCTTCGATAGTTCAGAATCCCTGCTTTTACTAATTTGGTGAGATATGCCGAGATAGTTGATTGTGCAAAGCCAAATCTCGGAAAGATATCGCACTGGCATTGCTCACCATCAGCAAGAAAATCTACAATCTGAAGCCGGATTGGATTGGCCAAAGCTTTGTGGAACTCGAGTCTCCAAGTGACTAATCTATCATTTAGCATTAATTGACCTCCATCACATAGGCTTACCTGTCCAGAACTCTCTCTTTCGTAAATACTTAGCTAGGTATACTAGTCCAAGCATTATTGGAACTTCCCAAAACAAACCCATTGTTGTACCGAGCGCTGCAATGGACCCGACTCCGTAAATTGAGATCGCAGTTGCAATGGCGATTTCGAAGTGACTTGACGATCCGATTATGACAGTGATTGTAGCCTCTCGATAGGCTAATCCAGCTAAACGTGTTATGAGAAGATTGTAACCTACTACTATGGCAAATCCAAGTAAAAGTGGGATTGACACGAGTACAAGTAGGTCTGGGTGTTCGAGCATCACCATTCCATTTAGCGAAAAGAGCACTACCAATGTAGTTAGAAGTGCTATGAGGGCTAAGTTCCCTACAGCTGGACGATACTTGTTCTGGAACCAATCGTTTCCTTTCAAATTCACAAGTGATTTTCTTGTGACTCCTCCCACCACCAAAGGGATTCCGATAAACACCATAACTGAAATGACCAATAATAACCGGTCAATAGATATGTTGGAGATTCCCGTAAGCAATGCAACTAGAGGTGCGAAAAGGACAAGGATGGTTATTGTGTTCAAAGTCGTATTAATTACATTCTGTTCTTGATTGCCCTCTGCAAGATACCCCCAGACCAATACCATCGCTGTACAGGGGCTTGATGCTAATAGAATAACCGCCACAATTAGCTGCTCGTTTCCTTGAAGAAAAGTTTGAGCCAATGTAAATCCTACAACTGGAGCAACAATCCAATTCGATACTAGTGTGAGGATAATGGGCTTTGGATTTCGTCCAAGCTTCTTCAACTCAGAAACCTGGATGTTTAACATAGCTGGATACATCATCAAGAAGAGACAGATCCCAATAGGGACAGATATTCCTGCTATTTGCCATGAATTAATAGCTTCACTTAACTCTGGGACCAGTAAAGATAGAACGATTCCCAGAATCATACAGATACCAATCCAGACTGGCAAATACTTCTCAAAGGTGCTAAGTTCTTTCTTTGGAACAGAGTTGAATTCTTCAGCTGCCACTTTCCTATCACCGGGCTCTCTTGCGATATCTACTCTCTATCACAATGTAATCAATTATCGAATAATCGCGATATTAAAATATTTTGATATTTCGCATTTGTCAGCGTTTCAAAGTTCTGCTTCGTCTTGTTCGTGTCCATGCCTCTTTAATATGGTGGGCTTGATGTGCTTTGCGAGAATCGAATATCCTAAGATTACCATACCGATTATCCCCCTTGATCTTGTTCTGATGATGGACTACTTCTCCAGGCTTGAGACTTCTACCCAGCTTTTTCTCTGCTTTCCAACGATGGACAAGTTTTCCGGAGTTAATGAACCTGAGATATCCTTGGGCATCTCGATAGGTCTTTCTGGCCATGGGTATGAAGCACGTAACGTAACTTATAGGAATATCCACAGATGTGAAGAAACGCGCGTTTACAGTCTGTATTTGATGAATTACCAAGGCAACAGAACATTCAGAACAAGCGACACAGACCATGATATAATGTGAGGACCTCACCATGTCAAAGGAATCGTTTGGCAAGCTTGCTGAGATTTGAGAGAAAGCGTTTGAAGCTGGAGGTGCAGATATATTGAATAACTGCTACCCTTGAAAATCTTTATTGCCTGTCCTGATAAGTACGGTGAGACTCTTTCTTCCATTTCAGCTTTATACTTGCTGTGGACTTTTGAAATGCAAAGAAGATTAAAGTTGTATAAGAAAGCATCAGAATCGCAAACATCTCATTCAAAATTGGTTGATATAATTCTAGGTATGTAAGTAGCATGATGTAAATTCCTGTCATGAGTAACGCGTCGATTAAGAATAAATCCCCAGAGAATGCCATAGCCTCTTGCGTGAAGTTACTATTATGCTCTCTGAGGTTACCAATGTCCGCAGCTATACGGGCTATTATTGCGATGACCAAGAACTGCCCCCATGCTACAATTGCAGTATCGAGTAATAATCGAATCATGGGATTTGCTCCAGAAGTCTGATAAATTGTTTCGCTCACGAGGTGTCCAGCCCAGTAAGACCAACTAGAAAGTACAATGAACAATGCTGCTCCTACGATGATTAGGTCAAAAACAGCCTCTCCTCTGGTTCGTTTACCAAAGACTGATGTGTGTCCTCTTGACCGGATTAAATAGTATCGCGTTCCGAAATATCCAGACGCTAATCCAATCGATACTAATGCGGCGAATGAAGCGAATAAAACTATGAAGATGCCATGCGTATTCCATCGGCTCCAAGAGATGCTAGTTTGTGTAATGAACAGAATAAGAGGTATAGTGATAACAATTGCAGAGAACGTTGCACCTATTCCACCGATAGTTCTTAGAGCAGTTCTCTTTGTTTGATCTAGCATCTTGCGCTTTGCCTCTGGTGAGAGTTTTGATGATTTTTCAGAATAACCGTCTGGAATCTTTGCAGCCACCAACCAAAGGTCTTGCATCCGCGCCACTATCTGATACAGATTGAGCATACTGTAACCAAGTGAAATCCAAACAAGGAATACATTCACCGCAAGTCCCATCCTCCATGGATAAAAGCCCCACGCAATCGTGACGTTAAGGAGCAGTACTAGTCCGATGTTCACCACATATTCTCGTCTGATGAATGAAGCAGGATCAGAATTCCGAATTCTGCGGATTGCATAATGAAGATGAGCCAACAAGAATAACCACGTTGGAAATGAAAAGAATATCAGAAAAGCACCGTCGCTGTAATTATTGAATGCTACAAACCCAAGTGCTGTTAATATCGTAAGTCCAATGTCACCCAAGACTTTTGCTCTATTGGTTTCAACTGCTAAATTCTCAGGTAGCGTGACCCACTTTTGAAAACCCGACCAGTTTCCAAATATCACATCTCTCAATTGTACTTTTTTAATCTTGAATCTTAGCAGACGTGCAGAGAACGCAATCGTCACTATTCCAAACTGGAGGACTGGTGCAAGAATAGCTAGTGAACCCATCCACCAATACGCAAAGGGAGTGACTGATGCCCAACAAATGACTAACCAAAGCATGGTGATTGTGACGAATTTGAGAAATGTTGTCGTATAGCGAGCTGGCGACACATCTTCCTGTTGGTCTGGTAAGTCTTCCTCGAATTCCCGGTCAAACCCCTCCATGACACTTTCTGACAAGTCCGAGCTATATTCCTTAGCTAGCTCTGATGGTGCTCCAAACCTAGCAACTACTTTCTTCGCTGATGTAGCGTTCATAGTTCCATCTGATAGCGCTTCAGTCATCTCAATCATGTACCCACGGAGCTCTGTAATGATTACGTCAGCCTTGGCCTCCGGTAATTGCACTTTCACATGAACCAGATACGCCTCGATTATCGTTAGCGGGTCCTCGCTCACTCAAGACCAGCCTCCTTCACTAATTGCATGAGTTGGTCATTCAGGGTTCGCCATGCAGTAACCATCTGGCGTAGGATTAGTCTCCCTCCTTTTGTGATATAGTAGAGCCGTCGTCTCTTGCCTGAGGTGTCTGACCATTTTCCCTCAAGGATTCCCCTATCTTCAAGTCTACGAAGAAGAGGATAAGTAGTGCTAGGTTCAACCTGAAGTGCCAAATATTCCTCCTGACCCAGTTTCTTCATTATATCATAGCCATAGGACTCGCCATCTAGGATGATTGTAAGAATGGCCATGGAAAGAGCCCCCCGTCTAATCTGGACGGACCATTTCTCGTACTCCAATTCTGGGCTTCCAGCCCTTACTTCCTCTGACATAGTGTGACCTCCGGAGTCAATAACACCTCTCAGGACTTCTACATCAATGACCAATATGTATATATCGTTTTGCATACTACTACGTATAACATACTATGTAAAGCGATATATAGTGTGCGGGGAATCACAATGTCAGATAGCTCGACCATAATTCAGGTGACAGACCTACACAAGAGATTTGGCCAAGTCAAAGCCCTAGACGGGTTTGACCTTGAGGTTTTTCCTGGTATATTCGGACTCATTGGACCAAATGGTGCTGGAAAAACCACTCTGATTCGTACGTTACTTGGACTGATCAGTCCTGACCAAGGTACAGCATCAGTTCTAGGCCATGATTCTTGCAAAGAATCTTTGAAAATCAGAAGGAGAGTTGGCGTTCTGCATGAGCGTCCTAAGTTTCCAACAAATATGACAGCTGAGAGATATCTCACAAGAGTTGGCAAACTGTATGGCTCAAGTAGAGAACCTACTGAATTACTATCATTTGTGGGTCTCTCAGACGCAAGTAGTCGCAAGATTGGTAATCTATCTGCTGGAATGCATCAACGATTGGGAATTGCCCAAGCCCTGATAGGAAATCCTGAGCTGGTGTTCCTCGATGAGCCAACATCCAACCTCGATGTGTTAGGACGAGATGAGGTTATTCGTTTGATTATTAAACTGCATCAAGAACTGGGAGTTTCGTTTTTCATCTCATCTCATATTCTCTCGGAGTTGGAGCGAGCATGTCACAAAGTAGCGTTCATCAGAGCAGGACAACTTGTGGAGAATGGGGCGGTTCTTGATATTATCGATGAACATACGAAATACAGGTTCAGAATTGTCACGTCGGATTCTAAAGCTCTCTTTGGGGCTTTGAAAGAGGTATCGGGAATTGTTGAAGCAATCGTTTCAGGAGCAAATACAATTTCAGTGACAGTTGAAGAAGGCAAAATGGAAGTGGTCCAGACCAAAGTAGAGGAGATTGCTAAGTTGCTTGGGATTAGGGTCTATGCATTCGAGCATGCGGGCACACTTGAGGATGCGTACAAGGAGGTAATGAGAATTGAAGAACAAGGTCAGTAACATTTGGGCTGGTTTAGCTTTTGAGATTGAGGTCACCTTTGGATACAATCTTCTGGAGGCAATTGCGGCATTCGTCCTCTTTTTGTGCATCACACTAGTGAAAAACACTACATTCAATATTAGACCAGGAATATGGATTTCATCCGACCCTACATGGAATGCTGTTGAGGCTTATGAACACTATATTGAGCTAATTGGCGGAGCTGCAGTTTCAGTCTACTCCACCTCTGCTTTGGGGCTGGCTAGCATAGTGGCTTTTATGCTGCCAACACTTGTCATGTTCAGCATAGCAAGGGGATTCGAGGATGGTTCATTCCAGACTCAGCTATCCTACCCAATCGGAAGAAGTAGATTACTATTGACCAGAGTAGTTGCTACGCTCGGACTGTTTGGTTTAATGACATCCATGTCAATGTTTGTAGCTGTGTGCATTATTAGTCCGGGAATTCCTCGTTTTGATCATGTGTTTTTGATACTGGGAGCATTGTGGGCTTTCATGCTCCTAGTCATAACGTCATCCACCTTGATTGCACTCTTGGTCAAGAAGTCTCTAGTGGGAGTGCTCATAGGAGTCCCATTCTGGTTGGGAATCGGAGTGATGCAATTGTTACCAAAAGAATTCACACCTTTGGAGAATCTACTCAATCCGATGCCGCCTATCAATGATTTCTTCAACTTCCATTGGGTGACGGATGTTGTCTTCAGCGAACTAGCGATGTATGTTATCGGAACAATCGCGATTGCAATCTCTTTACTGATGATTTGTATTGTATACTTTGAGCAAATAGAAGTTTAGGAGGATGAAATATGAAACTAGCTAGAACATTGGTCATTCTTGGTATTGCTGTCATCGCATCATCCTTACTAAGTTACTACAATTTCGGAATAGGCTCGTATGTTGATCTAGACGACTACGAGGGTTGTATGTTCCGAACAAGCGGTAGCTTTCATTTAGTGGTGTCGTCTGAACAGGGGACTGAACTCACTGTTTTTGTTCTGACAGGGCAAGATATACTGAGAGCTATAAGAGATGCATCGCTGGAGAACGTGAGCCCTATCTATGTTGCAGAGAACACCCTTTATTATGAAACTATAGTAGAAACGTTTTCACCCGGTTGGTATGGTGTTCTTGTTACGCCAACTCACAACGAAACAGCAGAATACAAAATTGAAGTAGATCCTGTTTCGCCCGATTCTGGGTTGTTTGCTTATGGGTTGGTAACCATGTTTCTTGGAATCGCGCTTATGGTTCCAATTAAAATTCTAGAGAAGAGCCAGTCATTCCACAAGGCTATACAATCTACTATTAACTAGGGGGGGATCAAGAACGCATTGGCTTGTTCTTGCCCATCTGCAATCTGAGGCGTTTTTTGTTTTTTCTTTCCACTAGATTGATCTGACTTTCCGTTCTTCTCAGTTATGATTTGCTAGGATGCCCCAGACGTCTAGCACCCATTCTGCTTAGAAGAGGCCCAATTATCCCCAGAGGTACGATTGTGAGTAGCACAATGCTTCCCAAAAGACCTAAACCTTCCAGTAATGCTGGTCCGAAGTAAAAGACTCCGATTAACAGTGAGGTAATTAGTGTACTCAAGATGATGAGTCCTGTTGCAAGACTGTTCAAGATGTAAGAGCGGGATTTAGTGTTCTCAAAGGTGGGATTGAATGATACTACACCAACCGATACCATGATTGAGCAGCATAACAGACAATAATCATAGATGAACATTAGAATGATGAACTGCACTTCAAGACCCGTTAGTAGCCCTACCACAATAGTTGGTATCAGTGCCATGGGCGTAGCTGTGATGAAGAAACTGACAAGTTTCGCCTCCACAAATTCAATCGAACCGTGAGGTGCACTTTTTATTATCCAAAGGTGGTCCTTGCTCTCAATGAAGCCTACACCACCAAATGTCATTGTTCCGACCACCATGAGCATCATCGCTCCAGGAATCATCAGCATGAGTACTCGAAAGATTGGATCATCAGTGGGGGGTTCCGGTGATGAGAAATTCAGCACAAGAGGCATGACCGTTGTCATCATGAGCATAAACCCAAGTCTTGATAGATTCTCTGCCTTCCGGAAGAAGTCTTTCAGACTCGTGACCACCAGAACACCAAAATGTCCTGGGAAGAGCCTTCTAACCCCGCGAATCACAACATTCTCCCGGACAATAGTTGTGACTGTTTCAGTTCTCACTCCCAGTCTAAAGGTGAATACTCTGTCTGTTGCTCTGAACGCAACACCCACGAGAAGTAATGTGAATAAAGATAGCAACAGCACATCAGTCAGGATGTCAAAACCAAGAACAGCTTTGAAGAGGGGGAGCATCTCTGGAGTGACATTTGGACTGAACAGGATTGCCGCCCATGATGTCATGTCTGCACCCCATATGAAAGGGAATAGAAGAAATACATTCATCCCTAGAATGCCTGTCAGAGGCCCGGCAAAGTATACCAGCGCGTAGATTGGCAGACCAGCAGCTAATCCAATCACCATTGAGAGCGCCTTTCCCAGATCCTTTGCACGTCGCGACTCTCCTAGCTTTGCCTGGACTGCGAGTGCGACGAAGTTGGACATCCACAGTGTCGACAATGAGACCAGCAGGATTGAACTATACATTAGTATCTGACCAAGAAGAGTCACTTGATATGCGAGTATGAATGGCGAAATCAATACAGGCGCGAGAAACAACACCATCAGTCCGTAACTGGGTATCTTTCCCACGAAAGTCCCCACAAGCAGAGACCTCGTCGAAACGTCACAGCTAAGGATTATCTCCCACTGGCCTATCTTGATCTCCTGAAGCGCGTATAAAATGGGGTAGATCAAGACAAGCATCCACAAGAGTAGCATGGCTATTCGAATGAGTTCTGGCAGTGCCACCATCAACAGGGAGTAGATTGGCAGGTTGCCACTGATGACGAATCGCCAAATCTCTGGGACTACGTAGAACGCCCATAAAACACCAGTCAGGAGAATGCCTGCAAAGATTGGAGCTCTCTTGCCCTTCGCCTTAGAACTCCATACGAGAAAATCAGTCTTCGCTATGACCATCCAGTGTCGGGTCAAACCTCTTACCTCCAATCAAGGAGCTTCTCTCTATCAATTTTACCACCAATAATCTTGAGATATGCATCCTCAAGATCCTTGGCACCAGTGTCAGTTACAATCTGTTCGGGAGCGCCTAAGGCCACCAATTTACCCATGTTGAGTATGCCAACAACGTCACATACATCTTCAGCAAAATCGGTCATGTGCGTGCAAATGAAGAACGTCGTTTCAGTTTCCTTGGCTAGAGCCAGGATAAGGTCCTTGACCAGAGCACTGACTGCTGGGTCAAGACGAGAGGTTGGTTCATCGAGAAATACCAATCGAGGTTCGTGGATGAGCGTGGATGCCACGAGAACTTTCTGTTTCATACCAGAAGAATATGATTCCAATAGGTCGTCCTGTCTCCCCTCTAGACCCAATATCGAGAGGAGCCTATTGATTCGAGAGTCCAAGACTTCATCGCTTATATGATACAGAGCACCGATGAACTCGAGGAACTCCACAGCTGACAACTTTGAGTAAAGTCCTGGAGTTTCAGGCAACAAACCAGTCACGGCTTTGATTCTATTTGTTTCTTTGCGAATGTCAAAGCCACAGACGGTCGCATCACCACTTGTTGGTCTGAGTAGCCCTGAGAGTATTCGAACGGTGGTCGTCTTCCCAGCTCCGTTAGGTCCAATGTATCCGAACCTGCTGGCTGTGAATAATTCTAGATCGAGGTTATCGAGTGCCACGACACTTCCAAAAGACTTGGAAAGTCCTTTGGTTTTTATCTCGATTTTTCTACTGGTCATATTGTTTCGCTTCCTCAACACTTGACTTATACTTGATAGCAATTGGAATGACTAAGGTAACACTAATGGCACCAGATAATAGCGCAACAATATGATTATCTCTCGTCATCCTCACCCTCATGTTTCAACATCCTTCAGGCTTCACACTGACTTCGTGGGTCTGTGTGATGTAAAGCCTATTATACGTAAAGTAAACTTTACATATATCTTTTTCGCCTGACAGTTGGTGTTCACTCTATTCCCAAGGTATTGACTCAATTTCAGTTACTACAAAGCCTCCTTGTCGAAGAGGGAAAATACAACTACCGCGACTCTTCTGCTCACTAGGATGCGAATACTATCAGAAATCAATAATCAAACTCGTGAGCCCCAACATGCATCTTGCTGGATACTACTTCTCCTTTCCACGGTCTTCGTATTTCAATTAGGTTCAACACAGTATATCCATGTTTCCTTAGGACCGATAATATGAATTTATGTAAATTAGAAACACTATAGATAAACAGAGCACAATTCACGCTTACAGCTATGGTAGAGCATACGAAGACGTGGTAGAAATATTCAACCAACTATGAGAATCGCAACCGTCTTATCAGACAATGAGAATAGACTCAAGCAGTCGTATGCAATCACTGACATATTACCTAACACGAGCCAAAAAGTTTTGGATTCAGTTTAATACGGATCATATCACCTTTCCTCCGTTCCAACGGGAGAAGGAACTAGTGAATCCCCTTCCTACTAGTCTAAGAAGGCGTAGACTTTGACCTCAGATGGGGACCTTCACCGACTACGTGATTCGAAAGATGTTTCGCAATGGTTTTGTCGCCACCTCTTGACTTCCCCATATTATGAGACTCACCATAGTCGTCCATCAGTATGAGCACTGAAATCACACCTAGAACCCCCCCTATTCCGACTGTAGCCAACACTTGTGACAATCTTGCTAGCGGGATATAGGGCTCAAGCATCTCCTCAAGATTCATTGCGAAATGCATGAGAATAGTGAAGTCAGAGGTCCGATTGAGTATGTTAAGAAGACTCAAAGTTGAGTTCCATTCAAGATGGAACGTGAACTCTTCCTGGTTACTCTCATTAAAGAGATACTCTTTTTCGAACCCAATAGTTATTGCCATCCAGGTTCCAGGAGGTTCATAATGCAAATCCCAGCTCTTGGAGTCGGTAGTTGAATAAAGGACCACTTCCCTGTAATCATTGATTATGTAGTTGCTCCCCGGCGTGAAATGAGTGGAGTTCATCCCAAAGCTGAAACGTCGCGAGCGTGATGAGACATTGAACGAGAACTCAATGGATGTCAGTATGGTTGTCACGTTGGTCTCCGGGTTCTCATCAATGCTGACCTCGACACGGTCAGAGCTACTCCTCACCGCTGTTCCATCCGTGTGCTCAACTGTTATGGAGTCTTCCAGCGGCCAGGGACTCTCTTCGACCAGGTCCAAGACTAATAGACCGACCAGAGTGGCTACGATGGTGAATATGATCCAGAAGCCTGCCACTAACCCTGCGTGTGTTCTAGTTATCTTACTCGTCAAGATGCATACCCACTTGAAACACCTTTCTCATTAATTACCGTGAAGGCACTTTTAAATTGAATGTTTTATCTTTCAAATGTATGTATATTCAAATTGACACATGATTTATACATAATTAAGCAACTGATTGTTGGGTTGGAGGAAAGGTTTCATGAAGCTTAAAGCGAGATCGCTTCAACTACTCGTTCTCTTTGCTGTTATGTCATTGGTCGTTCTTACCCCAGCTCAACAAGGAGATGCTATATGGATTGAGTACCTTGGAAGGGAAACTAAGGACTCATGGATTCCTGTTTTCGCACTTTATGACCCTCCTGGCAATGAAAGCTATGCGTTTTTAACTAAGTCTAGAACTACATCGGTTCATTTGGAATTTGGCGGAGGAGGGTTAGGAAATTATGCCACCGGAGGTTTTGATGCAAGCTTAGCGCACACCGAAGGCTGGGGAACACCAGATGATGAGCAGATGAGCTGTGTCATTTGTTATGAGTATAGACTTACTTGGGATGTGTATTGCTACATAACGCCAAGAAGAGTATTTTACAAAGCGATTCTAGTGGATTCTGAGGCTCTGGATGGAAAAGGAATTAAACGATTTGACAACTTAGAAAACTTTGAAGTATGGGCAGATGATAGAACAGGTATTGCAGGAGATTACAGCTATCATAGACTTGTTGACCATGGTTGTAGTGGTTACGATTTATTAGAGTATGAATGGACAAATCTCTACTATACATCACTGGGTTTTGAAATAAGCCTAAAAGGAGTGGCGTTCTCCGCGGGGGTTCACATAGAGTCAGAAACCACAACCAAATTGGAAGTCAAATACTACTACAAGGATACTTCTGAGGATCTCGATTTCTATCTATACTCGGATTACGATATTGATTTTGAACTCCAAGATCCTGATTATGTGGATGAAGTGTATATTTGGTTTAGTGAGTAGATTATGAATCTCCCAAACCGTCCACTTCATCATACACACTTTGGTTTGAGTCTTTCTGTCATTCTAATACCACAGATGGGGATCATCTGGCGGTTATACCTTCGCTCGAAACATTGTTCCTAGTGCCGAAGATTATCGCTCTTACTGAAGGAAGGATTCGGGGTTGGAGCACCTTTGCAGGTCATACATCACATGTAAGGTCGATAATCTCGACGCTTGCCTATCCAGTCGCCTATGAATGCTCCGATGACTGTAGATGGAATCGTAAGAAGGGGCATTCCTATCCACCAGGGAATCAATCGAATGACTGGGGCGAAGAGGAAAGTCGAAGGAACTATCAAGCACCAGAATCCTATACCACTAGCTCCAAGCATAATGAACACTGTTCTCCACATTCTCTTGGTAGCCACTTTACGGATATAGTAACTCATTGCGTACATTGGAATGCCAACTGCTACGGCTAGGAAGAGCTGTACAGGTGGCAGTATTCCAAAGCCAATCAGAATGACGTAGATGATGGCCATTACGGCAAAGGAAACGACTCCCACAGAAAGCCAGTAACTCCGAACGCTTCGTTTCCACCACTGAGGTTTCTGAGGACCGATTGGCCAATCTTTCTGCAACAAACTGTCGATGTTTGATATTCTGCACACTGGATTTGTTTCGACGGAGACCTCTATGATTTTCGCACCCCTGGCAAAGTCATCATTCTGCAACAGTGTTAATAGACCTTCTACTGCCTGATTCATATTGAGCAATCCTGCGTCTACTTCCTCGGCGGAATCAACAACATATGACTCAAGCAGAGTCATGGCCATACCAAATGGTCCTTCAATAAGTCCACAAGCCTCAATGGAATCCCATAGTGTTTCAACGATGTGACTATATCGCGTTCCATCCCAAGGCTGAAATGTCCACTCCTTGACCAGCTCGTACACGGTCTGTGTATTTATTCGTTCCATTTTGCTTCACCGGTCTGCAACATGTAGGGTCTGTAGTTCCGTTTCTTTCCTAGGCGGTCACCCAGGATGCCACCTATCACCATACAAGACCCAAGACCAATCCAAAACACGAATACGGCGAAAAAGCGGTATGAGATGTCGGGCGAGGGAGGGAAGACAGAGCTAAAAAATGGCCCGAGGGGTATTATCAGAATAAACCAACCCATTGCAAAGATGCAGGCGTGTCCCAAGGGCCACATCACTCTATAGAATGTGGGGGAATTTTGTTTAATGAGGTAGTAGAGCAAGATCCAGGAAGCAATGCCGATGACAAGCCAAGACAGTGATCGAATGGGTTCCCACAATTGCAGACCGATCATCGCGATATAGACGCCAAGAGTTGTCACAAGGGACACAACAAACCCGATCTTCATTCGACGAGTCCATCTAAGAGGCTCTCTGGATTGACTCTGCTGTAGCAGACTGTCAATGTTTGATATTCTACACACGGGGTTTGTATTGACACGGACCTCTATAATCTTAGCACCCTCAACAAAGTCGTCATTCTCCAAGAGTCTCTTGAGGCCATCTACTGCCTGTTCTTCTGTGAGTTGACCTGCCTGTAATGCATCCGTGGAGTCGACAA
>CAZPWM010000077.1:0-14960 GCA_964590575.1 uncultured archaeon | reverse complement strand
ATGTAACCACCTGGCTCAATTTCTCCTCCATAGATTTCAACTTCAATTGCATCAATGACTTTACGTTGTTCGACTTGTACTGGGAATCCCCAATACACCCATTCGTTGACTGGGGATTCTACATAGAAGTAACCATTGTTTCCTTTGATAATTCCACTATCTTTTTTGTCTCTTATTGCTGGTGCTAGTACTTGACTTACTCTAGTCATGTTTTCTACCTCGTCTATTGTGAATCTCTATTTTGTTTTAAGAAAAACTTGTACAAACTGAGTCAATCTTCTCGAGTATTTCATGGTCTACTCTATCAGTGAGTTAAGAACATCAGCCAGTTTTCCTGTCAAAGAGCGACGGCTAAATAGCTTCGAAATATCTCTCGGTGTTCCTTGAATCTCCTCCCCTCGTATCCACGAATTGTAGAGGTCGATTATTTTCGAACAACCTTCTACTGGGCTCGACCAATTAACCAAATATCCATATTGATTCTGTCTGATGAAATCCGCTAGTTTCCCAGGTTTTGAGAAACTCAGAACTGGACGTCCAGATGCACCATACTCAAACAATTTGGCGGGAATGGCTGACGACTCGACAGTCGCTCCAAAGTCTAGTAGTATGTGAGATTGCTGCATCAACTTGATGGCTTCTTTATGAGGTCTAAAACCAAGATACTCGACAGCAAAATCCACATTGAATCTCTTTGCATCAGACATTAACGTCTTTGCGTCTATATTCCCCATAAAATGAATAATAATATCATCCTTTATTCTTGGTTGTTCTTTGATTGCAAGACTCAACGCTTCAAAGAAGGGTATTGCACTCAATCCTCCATAGAGCGAGCCAACATATCCAAAAGTAAACTTATGTTTTTCAAGTTCTTGAGTTATCTGAAAATCAGCTGGATCATAGCCATTAGGTATGACTGTTACAGGAGGTAAATGTTCTCCAATAGATGCCATCAGCTTGGAACGGATTGTATCGTTTACAGTCACTATTGCATTAAAGGATGTTAGAAGTCGTTTTTCATATATGCGATAGAATAGTCTGTGTAACGTGGTTGGCCATTTGATTCCGAAGTTCCATGTAAAAGGGTCCCTGAGGTCTGCAAGAATTGGTAAATTCAGTTTCTGTCCTAGCTTCTTAGCAACCCGTAAAACTGAGTATGGCGGAGCTGTTGCGTAAATTGCATCAAATTTGACGCTTTCTGATAATTTGAGTCCTGCTCGAATCGCAGAAGGCACCCAATCGAATTGTGGATCAAGGAATGTATAGGCCAAGGGATAATTCTTCAAAGGTCCTTTTGCAAACCGGCGTATAATTTCGAAAATTGGAATTCGATAAGCTCGAGCAATTTGCTGATCTTTGGGAATTGCATCAAGTAGTGATCTATCTTGTCTATACGAGTAATCATTAGCTACGCTCACAATTGAAGACTGCCATCGATATTCAGGAAGATATCTTGAAAACTGAAGAGGTCTAAGTGCACCAACTCCACCTAAGGGAGGGTAATAGTATGCAATCATAAGTACTTGATTCATAATTCAAAAAATTAATGACAAGGTCGAACTTATGTGGTTTCTGGCTATGTGGAACTTTCAACACAAGTCAAAAACCATTTTCTATATGATAATTAGATGAAAATTGAAGTGCAGGTTTCATCCCATAGAAACAGTTATTTCATCTCTAAAGGGGGAAGCGAGCCAGTCATGATCGAAGAAATGGAATCCACTATTGCAGCTGATAGTATGAGTTTGAATTTGATTACTGAATCAGCTTCTCGTGTATTACTGCTTGTTGCTGGACTCGTTTCAGGTGCTATTCTTGTGAGAGCTGTTGATATTACAGAATATTGGACTTTGTCAGATTATGCTCATCTCAAAGTCCTTATGTACTGGAATCAATTAATCTCAGTAGTCATTATTTTTGGTTTGACAACTGCTGTTGTACGTTCTGTTTCATCACATTCACATGAACCTAAGAATATAGGACGTGCTCTTGCAATTTCATTGCTTACTGTGACTTCAGTTTATCTAGTTTTCACCCTGTTAACCACTTTGTTAGCTGAGCAAGTTGGATTTCTTATTGCTGATTCTCCTGAAACTACCACAGAGCTTAGGACTTTGTGGGTTCTGGTTCTTCTCTCAATGCTCCCAAATGCCTACATCATCATTGCAAAATCGTTTTTTTCGGGAATACAGAGAATGAAACGAAATCTCATTGTGGATGTTGTTTACAATGGATCACGTATTGCAATATTGGTCTATCTCTTTGTTAGTGCAACGATTACGCTCATCAATATTCTATATATGTATCTACTAATATTATTCCTTGGATTTGCTATTGCTTTAATCCAAATTACACGAGAATTGCGTTTGGAGAATATTCCTTTCACTCTATCAGGATCTCAAGAAGTGGTTGGTCCTCTTTTTCGAGTTGCAGGAGCATTTCTTGCGCTTACTCTAATAGCCTCATTTGGTAACTATGTGATACCTCTACTTGTGAACTTCTTTGGAACTGATACAGATATGGCTAGATTTTCTATCGCAGATAGTACTTCAGCTACCCTTCGGGCACTTCTGTACGTTCCCTTTGCTGTACTATTACCAAATATTACTGGCATGTTCTCACGCGGCGAGCACGAGGATTTACTAAAAAGATTCAACGAAAGTAACCGAATCATTATACCCACTTTGATCTTCGCTTTTCTTGCTACCTTTAGTTTTAGTGATTATCTTTTGGGTGGTATCTATGGTGTAAAGGCATTAGACACAACAGGTGGTCTTTCCGCCGCACAATTCTTAAAGATTCTAGCCCCAGGCTTATTGTTTTCCACAATAATTGGTCTTTACTCAAATCCCTTGATAGCTTTGAACAAAATGAAAGTACTTTTGGTACTTGGAATACTCAATGTGACCTTGCAGGTAGCTTGGATTGTCATAATGCAACCTCTCTTCGGAGTTATTACACTAGCATTTCTCTGGGTCTTATCAATTCCGCTCTTCTTAGCATATCATTACGCCAATCGGAAATTAACACACTTGACGATTGGAAGGAATCTACTATTCCGAAGTGCGATTTTATTATTAGTTGCCGCTCCAGTCACACTGGGTTTCGCTTTTGCTGCTAATTTAATTTCGAATCTAATCGTTGCAGGTCTCTCTTTCATACCTCTAATTTCTACAACAACCTTCAGCTCGTTATTGAAGCTCTTATTTCTTGCACCTCTTTGGTATATATTCCTGAGTTTGTGTTTACTCACAGGTGTCATGAAACTTTCAGATTTGGATAATTTGAAGAAATTCTTAAGGAAGATACCACCTGTTTGGTGGATATCAAATCCACTTATTGGATACATCGAAAGAGTTGAGAAACGTCGAATTGCTGCTACAGCTGTTGTTTAAGGTGTTTTTGTGACGCATGCAGCACATCTAGGGATTCCCAAACTGCTGAGAGAAAAGAGTAATCCCTTAAGAAGTCTCAATATTTGTTCCTGTAGGAGTCATGCAAGAACTGGCTTTTTCGCTTATCTTCATTTGAAAAGTTCTGCACATGAACAGATGCAGGCAGCTCTCGAGAACACTCGTATATCATAATAATCATACATAGAAGTGTGAATCTGCAATACAGCCGAATCATTTATGTTCGGATGCAACGTGACGGCTCTTGTTGGGATGACCTCAATGAATCTAAAAGATTCTTCTATACTGGTTACTGGTGCTGGAGGCTTTATCGGTAGTCACCTAGTTGAAGGACTACTGAAGACTGGTGCTAACATTAGAGCTTTCATTAGGTATACATCTGAAGGAAAAACTGGAAATCTAAAGTATATCGATGGGGAACATGAAAACCTAGAGATTGTAATGGGGGATCTAAAAGATGCGTATGCTTGTAGAGCTGCAATGAAAGATGTGGATGTTGTCTTTCATCTTGCATCTGTCATATCGATTCCATATTCCTACAAGAATCCACGAGAATATTTTGATAATAATGTATATTTCATTCTAAACATACTCCAAGCCGCTCAAGATTTAGGGACAAAGGCTGTAATCCATACCTCTACAAGTGAGGTGTATGGAACTGCTGAGAAAGTACCAATCTCCGAGTCACACCCATTGAAAGCGCAATCTCCTTACTCTGCTAGTAAGATCGCCGCAGACAAAATAGCTGAGAGTTTTTATCGGGCATTCGATTCACCGGTGGTCACGGTACGCCCATTCAACACCTATGGCCCAAGACAATCAATCCGAGCTGTCATTCCAACTATCATAACTCAGGCACTGGGACAGAAAGCGATACTTCTAGGGGACCTTCGACCAACTCGAGACTTTCTTTATGTCAAAGATACCGTTCGTGGTTTCATTGAGGTGGCGGAGAAGGTCGAAACTCTCTTTGGTATGACCCTCAATCTTGGCACCGGTGTTGAAGTCCCTATAGAGAAATTAGCTCAAATGATAACTAACGTTACTGAATCCTCAGCGAAAGTCGTCTTTGATGCAACCCGAATTCGACCATCGAAAAGTGAGGTTAGTCGTCTTTGTGCAGATGTTTCTCTGGCAAAGAAGCTCATTGGTTGGAAACCTGAAATTAAACTTGAAGATGGTTTACGAGAAACCGTGCAGTGGTACCGCAACTACTTGTCATTCTACAAACCAGAGGAAGGATATGTATAGGGTGTTGCTATGATTGCCTCAATTCTCTGTGGTGGCGAAGGTACTCGTCTACGACCGCTCACCTACGCTGTACCAAAGCCAATGCTCCCATTAGGTTCAAAACCAATACTCGAAGTGACTCTCTCCCGAATGAAGGAACAGGGATTCAAGAAATTCTATCTTATGGTGAATTACAAAGCAGAAATGATCAGTAGCTACTTTGGCTCAGGATCAAGCTTTGGAGTGGAAATTATATACATCCAAGAGCGCGAAAAACGAGGAACAGCTGGTCCCTTATCTGAACTGAAAGGTAAGGTTGATACTCCATTTGTAGTGATGAACTCTGATCTTCTTACAGACCTTAATTTTTCAAATCTGATGAAATTCCATTCTGACCAGTCTGCTGACCTGACAGTCGCACTGAAAAGAGTCGACAGGAAGGTTTCATACGGAGTCGTTGACCTCGACTCTGAAAACAACATCACGGAGATATCAGAAAAACCTACATTTACCTTCCTGATCAATTCAGGTATATATGTTGTTTCTCCTGAAACACTAATTTTGATTCCGAATGAAGGTCTATTTCAGATGACTGAACTTATCCCAGAAGCTCTCAAAAAAGGGAAAAAAGTCGTTGGATATCAATTTACAGAACCATGGCGTGATATTGGTAGAATGGATGACTACTTGAAAACAATAAACGAACTTGACAATGAGCAAGTCCCTGATTCGGATAGTGTGTTTCTTTGAGCGAAGATTCTCGGAAAATTTTGGTTTCCGATCTATCATATGACCAAGATGAGATAGATGCAGTTATTGGGATTCTCAAATCGGAATGGTTAACCATGGGCCCAAAGACAATCGAGTTCGAAAAACAACTCTCCGGATATCTTGGCGCTAATGAGGTAGTTGCAGTAAGTAATGGTACTGCGGCTTTGCATCTAGGTCTTCTATCACAGGGTGTTGGATTGACTGGAGAAGTAATTGTTCCACCATTATCATTTGTTGCCTCAGCTAATGCTATCCTATATACAGGTGCAAAACCCGTTTTTGTTGATGTAAGTCCTGAAACATACAATATCGATGTACAAAAAATAAAAGATGCAATAACTGAAAGAACACAAGCGATTCTGCCTGTTCATTTTGCTGGACTGCCTGCGGAAATGAACGCTGTCAATAAGATAGCAAAGGAATACAACCTTCGGGTTATCGATGATGCCGCGCATGCTATAGGTGCGAAATACCATGGCAAATCAGTTGGAACTCTTGCTGATGTTACAGCATTTAGTTTCTTTTCAAACAAGAATTTATCTGTAGGAGAAGGTGGCGCAATTTCGACCAAGGACAAGAGCATAGCTGATAAACTTCGATTGTTAAGATCACATGGTCTTACAAAATCAACTTGGAGTCGTCATAACAAGAAAGACCAGGAATCATATGACCAGCTCTATGATATGGTCGAGCTTGGTTATAATTATCGAATAACAGAGATAAATGCAGCTCTTGGCATCGTACAGATAAAGAAACTGGGTGATTTCAATAAAAGACGAGAGAAGATCTATTTACTCTACAGGGATCTTCTATCTGACCTTCCTGTAGAACTTCAATCAATCCCACCAAATGTAGTTCATAGTCATCATGTTCTTCCAGTTTTAGTTCCTGAGGAAAAGCGTGCACTGGTACGAAAGAAGTTTGAGGAGGTTGGTATTCAAACAAGTATTCATTATACTCCCATTCATAGATTCACCTATTACCAACAACATGGATACTCAAATGAATCATATCCTGTCGCAGAGGAAATTGGTCGACGAGTCGTCACGTTACCACTTCACCAGAAACTTACCGCGGATGATGTTCATCGAGTAGCTGCAAAGCTAAAGGAGATTTTGAAGACCAGCTGAATTACTTGTCCATGTCTTTCTTTTAAGGGTGAAAAAATTGAGTGACAATCTTCAGCAATGGGGTCATACAACCAACGTAGATCGATTCCAAAAATATCTTTGGCATATTATGTATGAAGAATGGACTTCATTCATTGGAGAAATACCGTCCCCCTCTCTAGATATCGGGGCTGCTAAAAGTAAAAAACGTTCCACAATTTCTCTCGATCCTTTCCCAAGAGGATTTGTTGATACTCGGGCAATGGGTGAGCATTTGCCCTTTCAAGATAGCAGCTTCAATTCAATCATTATGGAGTCTGTAATAAAGCATGTTCTATTTCCTGCTAAGGTTCTAGCAGAAGCTAGACGAGTTATAGAAAATGATGGGTTGTTGTTTCTTAATTCACCCGTGAATCGAGTAGATCACCATCGCCATAGTTTTACTAGTAGGCAACTGCTCACTCTGATTGAGCGCAGCGGTTTTCACGTCATTCGAACTCGAGGAATTGGCGTAAAATACAGGAAATTGGATGGTCTACTATGGCGTAAAATTCCTCGCATATTAGCAAAAGTGTCAACTCCGGCTCAACTCTCATCTGTTTTATTTATTGTTGCAAAAGCTATCTGAACGAAATCAGAAGTTTCACATCTCACCAATTCTCATGATTTTCTCATTGCATATTTCAGTCCTAAAGTGAAAAAATCCTCGTTATAGACCCAGATGTAATTCTAACGCTGATATTGTTCTTTCAATTTTTCGACAAGTGTAATGTACTTGTCTAAGAATAATTTCCGATTATGTTTTTTTAGTGCAATTCGCCTTGAGTTTGAACTCAGCTTCTTCCTTAGACTATCATCACCCAAGATGAGGGAAATCTTCTCTGCAAAATCTCTTGGATTCTCCGGTTCGTCCACAAAGAATCCACTCACCCCATCTTCCACAAACTCAGCGACTTCACCCACATTATTCGCCACAATAGGTACTCCAGCTGACATCGCCTGCATCCCAGAAATTGAAACACCATCATTGATTGGGCACTGGACATAGACATCACTAGCAGCAAATGCTTTCGCTACATCTTCATTCTTCAAATAGCCTGTAAAGATAACACTTTCATTAATCCCTAAATCCTTGCAGAGCGAAACTAAACTATCTTTTAGAGGACCGTCACTACCAATAAGGAGAATTGCATCTGGATGCTCTTTTATTACAAAAGCAAATGCACGAATAATCAAATCAATTCTATAGAATGGATTAAGTGTCCGGAAACTAATAACGACAGGTCGATGTCCTATTCCATACTTCTCGCGGAAATTCTCAGTATCTACATCTCGGATGAAAATGTCAGTATTAACACCCCACGATGAGATGAAAAATCTATCATCATCTACAGAATAAGCTTGTTTAACAATATTAGCTGAAACATTGCTTTCTGTATGAATCACATCTGCCCATTTAATTGCGCTCTTGATAAGCGGGCGTAGATACGGGTATTTTTCAGGTCCTAGGACCAAATCTGATCCCCACGCGGAAATAATTGTGGGTTTAAATTTTGACGCATGAGCCAGAAGAGCTCCTGATGTAAGTTGATGCCCATGAACAATGTCCATCGCGTATTCTTCAAAATACTTCTGAAGCATAGGTCCATAGAATTCAAGTTCGCTGTGTAATGATGTCCTATTTTCTAATCCTTTGATTAAAGCACCGAATTGCCCATTCTTCAACATTGATGAGATAAGTTTAGTTCTACTAGGTTTTTTCAAAAGGAGTAATTCACAGTTGAGTTCAGGAGTTCTCTTGACACTTGAACCAATCCACTCTTCTATGTATACCACATATGACTCAACATTTCTTTCCAATAGATGTTTTACCCATTGCCCAGTATGGAACGATAGTGGATCAGAAATCTCAGCAATTCGCATTGAGAACCACCAACCATGGAACATGAAACACTCCTTGCCAGATTTAGTTGATTATTCAAGCTTCTGGTTTTTATGAATATGACTGAGTTAATTTTGAATTCTAAATCAATCACTATCCGATTCTATACTATATGTTTGGATTCTGAATCTCTTGTTCAAAGTCAAGATGAGTTTGACCAAACCAAGAAAGAATGCGAATTGCTTAAGAAGAGTCAGAATTTAGTAGGATGCATCACATGTCTATTAGCTCCGGGTGTTGGTTTGTGTCGTACATCTTAGTTACTAACATATACAATGAGGGACAACGAGTAAAGAAACTAGTTGAGAATATAGCAAATCAGACACTTAGGCCTATTCATTGGGTATGGATTGATGATGGATCCACCGACGATGGTCTAGACATAGCTATCGGACAAGCGAAGAAATTTGGTCTTTCCATTGTGCCATTTAAGATAGCTCCGAAGAAGAAGGGCAATTTGGACACAATTGGCCGAGCATGGAATAAGGCACATAGACATATTATCACAGAATTATCAGCTGACTATCTTTCAGTTGCCGATGTGGATACAGAGTTTCCACTAGACTATTTTGAAAATATGATAGACTTCATGGAGGCTCATCCTGATGTTGGCGTTTCATCAGGAAGAATCAAAGGTGATTCTTATGATGTGCTCAAAGTACCAATGGGTGGGGGTAAGATCGTACGATGGGATATCCTATTTAGTTTTGACAAATACTGGGATTTAGCTCCTGACTCCTTTTTTAATATCAAAGCACAAAGTCTTGGATATCGACTAGCAATCAGAGAGGAATTTGTAAAATCCCCTCCAATGACTATCCTCTCAGAGAAAGGGCGATATCGATATGGACAAAGGTCGTATTATATTGGAAAAAATTTTATGATAGTTTTACTTGAAGGATTGAAATTTCTAGTCTTTCATCAGTATGGTTCACAATTTCTAAGGGGCTATTGGTTTGAATGGAGTAGAGCAAGATGGCGGTGCGATGATGAAGCCATTCGTTATTTTTTCAGTTTGAAGCGACAAATCCACCTGTTTCTAAAAAGGTTGAAGTTTTACTAACAATACGAGCTTCAGTAAGTGCCTTCAGCAATCATTATAGGTACTCCAGTTTTCTTCCTTTCTGACAAACAGTGTGCGGCATCCTTGCTCTAATTTCAAAGGGTCAGAAGCTATCAGAAGATGTCAAGAATCGTCTGGAGTTTCTAACAGATTCTATGAAGCATAGAGGTCCTGATGGTCGCGATACCTTTGTCAATGATTTTGTATTCCTTGGTCACCGTAGATTGGCAATCATCGATTTGAGTGATGCTGGAAAGCAACCAATGACTTCTCATGACAGTGGCTCACATATTGTCTTCAATGGGGAGATTTACAATTATCTTGAATTGAAACAACAATTGGAAGATAACGGTGTAGAATTTAGAACAAAATCAGACACTGAAGTACTCTTAGAACTTATTGCAAGACAAGGCGCTGGATCGATTACAAAACTGAATGGAATGTTTGGATTTGTGTTGTATAATGAGGAGAAACAAGAACTCCTAGCAGTCCGAGATCGAATAGGAATCAAACCACTCTATTATATGGAAACGAAAGAATTCATCGCTATTTCCTCTGAGATTAAACCATTACTTCCACTGTTGGATGATATTACCATCAATGAAGGTATAGTATATGATTTTCTTCAACGGAAACGAGTTGAGCATACTTATTCCACATTTTTTAATGGCATTCATCAAGTACCACCCGGTCATTATCTGACTGTAAGGAACAGCATCTTACATATTCATCAATGGTATAACCTTGAGGATGCGGTTTCAAAGACTCAGAACGATGAGGATTTTAGTAAAAGGACTGAAATTGGTCACATTGAAGAGATAAAGCGGAGATTCAGAAGATCCATTGAGTTGCGACTTCGGAGCGATGTGCCTGTTGGCTCATGTCTCAGTGGCGGAATTGACTCATCAAGTATAGTCGTGACTGCATCTGGAATGATTGATGACGAACACCGAGAGAATTTTCAAACATATTCTGCAGTGTTTGGAAACTGGTACGCAAAGGATGAGCGGAGATACATTGAATCCATAATTAACTCCTGTGGGATTATCGGACATTTCACAACTCCAACACCTGAAAGGCTTAGTAGGAATTTCAATGAATTCATAACATATCAAGAAGAGCCAGTAACTGGAGCTTCTCCATTTTCTCAGTACTGTGTAATGGAACTTGCAAAAGCTCATGGAGCGAAAGTACTCCTAGATGGTCAAGGGGCTGACGAGATTCTAGCAGGGTATGACTATATGGCTGGATATTATCTTGCTGAATTACTATTCAAAGGCAATTTCCTTACTTTCCTCAAAGAACTACTAGCTCAAATTCGTAGGAAGAACTCCTTCTTTATTCGTACTTTTCTTTCGCACTTTATGCCTAGTTGGTTCCAACGATTTGTTTACTCCAGAAAAAGTAGACTGATGAGAAAGGAGTTTTGGAAAAACTTCAGAGAGCGTGAGGTGTTGAAACCTGTTATTCCACGACCACCGTCCCTGAGGGTTGCTCTCATAGAGTATGTGACTAAAAACATACAGCACCTATTGAAATGGGAAGATAGGAACTCGATGGCTTTCTCAATTGAAACAAGAATACCTTTCTTAGATCCTGACCTTATGGAATATGTCCTGGCGCTTCCACCGAAATATGCGATACGAAATGGAGTAACAAAATGGATTCTCCGTAAGGCTTTATCAAATGAACTCCCTCCACTTGTAAGATTTCGGACAGATAAGATAGGATTCGCTACGCCTGAGAATACTTGGATTGCAGCTGGTCAAGTATTACCGATTACGAAACTGATTGAGAATCAACATCCTATGCTCGCGAACTATATCGATATCCACTCGCTTCAACAAGCTCTTAGTAAAAATCTTCTCTCCCTTGATAGTGATATACTTAACATGCTTTTTAGAATCGCCGCTCTCAACACATGGTTGAATCAATTCTTCAAGTAATGTAATCATAAAAAATGGTGATAAGAAATCGGCATGCCTATATTGCATAACTCTGGTCTTCAACTTGGGAGTATAAATGAATGTAAATCGAGATGCCTTGGAAATTGTTCTTCAGACAGGAGGGGAGATGTTTGATCTCAGCATATTCAATAATTCAAATCTATCTCCTGATATTAGCTGGCCTGACCAGAGTATAGGTCAAGCTGACCAACCGCTGACAAAAGAGAAATTGGAAGAGCTCTCATCTCTCTTGATTAATGCTACAAGGAATATTATTCAACCACATCTTGGCAAAAAGATTGGATTCACTCTATCTGGTGGTGTTGATTCAAGTCTTCTCTTATATCTAATGAAGAAAGTCTATCCAGATATTGAGGTAACTGCGTATCATACAGATTGGAAATTCGAAGGACGCAGTGAGCTTCAATTTGCGAAGATGGCTGCTGATTTTGTGGATGTTCCATTGAAAGTCATTGATGTAAGTCCTGAGGCTCAAGTGCCCTATATAGAAGAAGCACTTGCACATTCGAAGATTGTAGCATACAGCCTTGTGCCAGTCTATATGGCTCATCATGCCATGAAGCAGGACGATATTACCATAGCTGTCAACGCGCTTGGTCTCGATGAGCTATTTGCTGGATATACAATTCATAGGAGATACTATTCGCGCGGAAAAATCCACTTTGTACCTCACATTCCACAATTGACTCCAAATAGGCTCTATCGAGGTGCGAGTTTAAAGTGGGGCGGAAATAAGACATTCCTTCTAGCAAATAGCGCACCAAACTATTCTACGCGATTTGTCGAAAGCAGTTCAATTGATTTATCCAAAATCTACGAGGAAAAAATTAGGTCAAGTGACCTCTGGCTAGAAATTCACCGGTGGATTCTATGGGCTATGAAAGGCAACTATGCAAATCTTATTTCGCATCCAGCACTTGCAAATGGAGTAACTGTCTTGTTCCCATATATGGACAAAGAGTTAATGGAGAAGACTCACGAATATGGTCCCCTCATAAAGAAAAACAAGGCTCCAATCCGAGCATTAATGCGTGATTTCTATAGATTCCCACCAGAATTATCCCAGAGAGGGGAAAATTGGGACAAGATTGGATGGGGCGGTACTATTTCTCCATATCTTGCAAGTAAGAAATATTTGAATTCAATAACACCTCAAAAGACTAGCCCAAAAGAATGGTTTACCACAAAAGGATTGAAGGAATATCAAACCTTTCCCGAAAAGCCATCAGTACGAGCTTTACATATGGCGATGTTTCTAAAGACACTTGAATTAGTCTAAGCAGGAGCTGTTGTGTTAAATGGATGCCAATTCCAATGTACCCCTCAATGGCTTTCCCTTTCACAAATATTGTGGCTACTGTAAAGATTCCTGTACGCTAGTGGAAACTGATTCTACCTATCTACTCATTACTAACATATGGAATGAGAGGAATAATATACCTAAGGCATTTCATCGAGTATCTGCTCAGAGCAAGAAACCCAAAATTTGGCTATGGATTGATGATGGCTCGACAGATGGATCTGCCGATATCATTAGAGAATGTGCCTCGTTAATACCCGATGTCGATATTTGGATTGAACCGATGCCTCCAAAGATGAAGGGAAATCTTGATACAATTGGACGGGCTTATGATCGAACTCTTCCTCGTCTGAGAGACAGAATCGAAAAAACAGGAATTAGCTATGTTGGAATTATGGATTTAGATAATGATCCTTGTCCCAACTATAATGCACGATTGCTATCGCTTATGGAGAAAGATCCTGGATTAGGTGCTGTTGCAGGGATTCCCCTAGGTGAAGTCGGAAAGCGCCGGGTCGGTCTTCCAATGGGCGGTGGAAAATTCGTACGTTGGTCTATCGTTCGAAAGATTGACAAATATTGGGATATTGCACCGGACACTCTTTTCAACATCAAAGCTATTTCCTTTGATTACTCTGTGAAAACTTTTCAAGTACCTATGAATATTGATCGACTGACTCGAGCCTTCTCAAAAACAGGAGTGTTTCGTCAGGGGCGATTAAGCTATTATGTTGGTCGTCCCTTCTGGGCAGTTCTGATCAGGTCTATTCGTAGGTTTATTCTACGTCAATTTGGTACTCAGATGCTTAAAGGCTATTTTTATGAACGAAAACGAGGAACGTGGAGATTCAATGATTCTGATGTAGAACGATTCTATGGAAGAGGGAACAATCCTGTTACTGCTTTGTTAGAGATGTTCTCCTTTGTAGGGATGCGTGAGTTTTAAACAATCATTTCCCTTTGGTTCTAATGAAGCTGCTAATCACTGTCTTTTGCGGTACAAATGCTTCTGCATATCCAACACCAATATGAATGCCATAGTATGACATCCACCCCTTTATCCCCTCTTTATCGAAATAGATACGTTTTGCTATCTGCGATTGATAGCTCTGCAGCATTTCGATTTTCTTTTCAAGACTCACGTCATCAACAGGCACATAGACCTGAGGCGTGAAGTTAGGACAATTTCCTGGGATCGGATATGAGAGGATTGTTGTATCCTGTTTCATGAACGCCCTTAGCGTTTCTTCTGCAACTATCCTATGGTCCTGATGAAGGTCTCCATTCCATGATGTGAGCACTAAATCAAAATGCTTCTCCTTTCTCAATTGGTAGATTGTTTCAAGGACCTCTTGTCTCATGCTTGGGAGGTCTCTCACAGGAAAGTCAAGGATTCTGAGATCTTTAATACCCAGATGGGATGCAGCAGCACTGCATTCTTTTCTAAGGACATCTTCTGGATATTTCGATGTGTCCACGCTTTTCCTACAATCACTAAACACCACTGAAGTAGCTTTTGCGCCGCTCTCGATAAGATATCTTACAGTAGCTCCTGCACCAAGCTCCATATCATCTGTATGTGCTGATAAAACCAAAAAATTCCTTACCTTCCACTGCATGAATATCACTCTGATTTCTCGTTTTTGCTATCCAAGATATTGTTTCCGGTACTACTTGAAACGGACTCCATATCTTCTAAACTGGTCTACAATCTTGGTCGAGAAGTCATCTATCTCTCCAATAATTTCTATGTCGTCAAGTACGAGGAGACAACCATTCCCACTCTTGAATATCTCTTTGGATGTTTTGTCAGCTGAAAATGCTATTACAACAGCTTTGGATTTCGTATATCTCTCTTTCATCAGAGTTTCTTTCAACTCGGGAATAAATGCAAAACAATGTCCGCTCTGGTATGACAACCCGTCGCACCCTATAGTTTTCCTTTCCTTACCATATTTACTCGATAGGATATCATCTAATCTAACGAGGAATTCATTCATCAATTGGACTCTTACTTCATCATTTGGGCGTTTATTGAATGCTTTCTCTTGAAGGACCTTAGCAGGAACTCCCCCTGCAAGGCAATATTCGGGTAAATCTCGATTGACTAGTGAACCCGTCGCGACAACTGATCCTCTTCCTATTGTGACATTGGGTAGAACAAC
>CAZPWM010000076.1:0-15910 GCA_964590575.1 uncultured archaeon | reverse complement strand
CTTAAGCAGGATTTAGTAATCTGTCAAGAAATATCTCCTCTATTTGCATCTCTCTAAATCCTGCTTAAGAGCGTTTCTTATTTTGCCGAGAATTTCTTCACAAAATGTCGAACTCCAATTTAGAAACACTTTCCTTCAACATTTTTCCTCATTCTCTAGGTCAGCGAACATGATTTCTCAATCCATATGATATCTCCAACTAAATCAATAGGATACCGACTCCAAAATAGCCAACATTTTGGTTGGTCCATCATCGATATACAATGGATAGAGTAACTGAAAATACATCAGCTGTGACAGTCACTTGTGAAGTTATGTAGTGTACCCAGACGTATTCACCAGGTGCCAGAATGAAATCCGTGACCTCATTAAATGAAGTCTGGACTGTAGCCCCACTAACCCTTAACGTCAAACCATCTTCACTCATCAACCAATCGACAGTTGAATTCTCAGGATCGTGATAGGTGTCCAAAATGGATACATTACCAAGGTAGATCCTATAGTTCAACCAAGTACCTTCTGTACTCGAAAGCCCCTGACACTCCATCTTTATCCGAAGATGTGCATCTAAACTAGAATGATCCGATACTTCAAAGGCTGCTCTGAAATAATATGGATATGATCTGACGTTGTATTCCGTGTTACTAAAGACCGGAACTTCTTGGTTCTGAGTCTGTACTATGAATACTGCAGTGATAATGACAGCAATAACGAAGACACATCCAATAATGATGCGGTTTTTTGTCTTCCTATCGAAACTTTCCGCTCCCATACCCAAACAGAGACCTCAAGGAATTTGAACTTTTTCAAATCATTACAGGTTCTTTCAAAGAACTAGCAAATACGAATCCCCGTTCACTAATTTGGTAGGCCTCAAAAGAATTCACTATTCAATCACGTGACTGACCAGTGCTTCATCTCGGTCGTCATTAAAATTTCTACATATTCATTAACTGTTGGTTATTTGTTTTCATCTTGGCTATTTTTTTAACAATAGTTACTTTTCTTAGAGTAATAGCTATGTAGGATGTTATCATCAGTGCTTACTGTGGAAGACCTATAACTATCTCAACATTCCATATTCGAATTCTGAGTATATGGGGGCGATTTATTTGATGTGTCTTCATTGGGTCTCTTTGATTCAGAAAGTGGGTATGACCTCTCTAGCGTTATTAGGATATAAGCTGATGATAGGGTGAAAAACAGGGTTAACTTGTTAACCCTACTCTTTTTTTGTTTTTATCCAAACTACAGCGGTGACTACTACTACAAGAGCCACTGAAGAGATGATTAATATCCCCTGAATTATTACGGGTGAGATAGTTGGTAATGGGAGATTCAAACTAAAGGAATCCGCAATGGTACCGTTTAGTAAAAACACCTCAACATTGAGAAGTCCGTTTTCTGCACTTGCTACGCAATAGTGATAATCACTAAACCCTACATCACCAGTCTGCCAGACAGTACCTTCAGTTTGAATTTTAGCTAGTGGTGCTCCGCCTCCTCCAGTCACAACATAGTGAATACTGTCTCTAAGTGTATGATAATATAGGTGGTCATGTCCATTGAAAACAATATCAACACCATATTCCATAAAGAGTGAATGAAAAGCACTGCGGATGCACGCAGCTTGTTCCCAGCGATCAGGTCTCTCTGCAAGTACAGACCAAGGAGGATAATGGAACGAAATGATGATGAACTCATAATCTGCTGCAAGATCGTTTTCAAGCCACTCCATCTGCCCCGTGGGACATATGTAAGTATCATTACCCCATCCATGGACGGTGTCGAGGAACACAAAGTGAATTCCATTTGCATTGAATGAATAGTGCAGTTCTGTTTCTCCCGGTTGATCAATTACTCCAGAATAATCGAAGAAGTCTTGGTAGTTACTGAGGTCCTCATCGGGAGGAGTCTCATCTTCTGTATAAACCTCATGATTTCCAGGCGTGCCATAGATTGGTAAATCTAAACTTCTAAGAATAGTAATAGTATCATTGAAATCTGACCACTGGTATTGCTGAGCTCCTTGTCGTACCATATCACCAGTGTGGATGACAAATTCAGGATCGTGCTGAATATAATTTTCCACAATTTCTCCGTGAATTGATGAAACTGACTCTCCCCAATCCCCTCTTGTGTCGCCATATGCAATGAAACAGAATGTTCCATCATCAGAAGGCCACGCCATGTTAGTCCAAGTATTATCCTCGTAGGAAAACACCCATATGTTAGCAATCCCATTATCTCCGCTGAAGAGGATGGTCCGGTTCGACTCCGAATCATATGTTATACAAGCTGAATAGGACATAGGTGGACTGCACGTTGGATTCATCTCATACCATGTATTTGATTCACTGGAATAAGTCCAAGTAGCATCATCTCCTCCAAATAGAATAACTCTGTCTGCATGTGAATCATATGTCATGTAAAATGGAATGTTATGCATTGGTGTAGCTGTCGGATAATAATTGGTCCAATTGTTAGAAGTGTAATCATAAGCCCAAGTATCAAGGTATAAATCAAGAGCCCAACCACCTCCCCCATGAAGGATACAAATATCTGAATCATCATCATAGACCATCTGTGAATGCCATCGGGTATAGCAAGGATTACCTTCTGGCATCATATTTGTCCAAATATTTGAATCAGCATTGTATGTCCAAGTTTCTCCCTCTACTCCATCGAAGAGGATGACCAGATCATCTTTTGAATCGTATGTCATGGTGGTGCCATGAGAGTAATCCGGATACGTCGTAGGGAACATTTCAGACCATATATTTGAGTTCAGATCATATGTCCATGTGTCATTATAAAAATCTCCTGCATCTCCACCAAACATGATGATTATATCTGACTCACTATCATAGACCATTTGGTGATTGGATCTACCAACAGGTGAATTTGGAGGAGTCATATTTGTCCAAGTATTACTGTTGTAATCAAGACACCATGTTTCATTTGAGTAATCAAAAGCCCCTTTCGACCCACCAAACAAGACCACCCTGTCTGATTCTTCATCATACGCCATAGCGGCTGATGCAAGTGCAGGTGGTGAATCGTCCAGAGTTGTATCTGCTAGTTCCGGTGCATAGTTCTGTTGAATGTGTCGATTCTGAGACCCGTTTGTCGAGAATAGACACATCTGAGTTGTGACAATCAGAAATATACAGATAATGCTAAGATACGTCCAATTGCTGTATTTACCAAATCGCCTCAATCGATAACCTCCTAACACTGATAGATTCAATACTTGCAACTACTTTGCAGATGGAGTACGCCTTCTTCCCATCGCGCACACAACAGCAACTACTGCAACAGTAGCTATTACCCCCACACCAAATGGAATTACTGAATCAAAGATTCCAGGTGTTCCACTTGGCAGTGTGGGAGCACTACCAACAGTAACCGTGAACTGTGTCTGCAATATGTTGCCATGGATATCACTCACAGAAACTGTAACTGCATGTTCACCTGACGCAAGAGTAATCAGATTCCTTACACGACCTTCACTGTCAATAGAGAACTCGGTGTTGTCGACTGACCATGAAGATATCCCTGCAAGATCAGAAGCGCCAAGGTCATAGACAAAGTCCGCACCATAGTCAATTGCTTGGTCTTGAGGAGGTATCTCCCAGACAGGCGCTGTTGTGTCTTGTACAATTATCTGGATATCATCAACCAGTGTGTTGTGATACATGTCCCCTACGGTTATTTCAAGATTGTACTCACCAACTGGTGGCGTGCCAACACTTGAGATATCACCGGTGTTGGTATCGATGGTGAAGTAGCTCGATCCAAAGAGAAACCATTCACCTAAAAATGACAAGTCTCCTGCACGAGGTGTATATTGGAACTGGTCACCGAATTCCAAGGTGTGCTCTGCAGTAAAATCTTGCCAATAGGGTGCAGTTGTATCATCGACATAGATGAAAATGATGTGTTCTGTTTCATGACCTGCGGTATTGTTGACATGGACATAAACTTCGTAATAACCTACATCTGGAAAAGTCATTGTGTATACTACACCCTCAGTATAACCAATTGCTGCAATTTGAAAACCAGAGTCACCAGTCAGCCACCATGAATCAATGTCTGCAGTGGATTCAACAAATATACTAACACCAAGATTATTCCCATATTCCACAAACAGTTCATGTGGTGGATTATCGAATCGAGGGACTCCAGGTATTAGCAATAGCCATGCATCAAAAGACCCTGCTCCATAGCTGCTTGTATACCCAGCAAGTGCAAACTCTTCGGGATAAATTTCTGCAATGGAATAGCAATGATCAATTTTCGACCCATAATAGAAACCTCTCCACAGTTGAGTACCATCGGTATCTATTCGGACTAAACTCGCCTTATCTACTCCAGAAATGTAGTCTATTATTCCAATAACTGCGTATCCCCCTCTGGCGCATTCCACGATACCTGACGCAAAATCTATACCTCCAGCAGGGTATGTAGCATTCCATATTTCATTACCACTACTATCAACACACATTACCCAAAAGTCACCATTAACATCTCCAAAGCTTCTAGATTGACCTGCTAACACAAAGCCACCAAAGACGTTCTGTACAAGGTCAATACCTTGATCACTATTCAAACCACCGTATGTGTAGTCCCATAACAGAATTCCATCGATATCTAAACGAAGTAACCAATAATCAAACAATCCTTCACCATAACTCATAGTATATCCAAGAATAGCAAAACCACCCTCATCACATTCGACGATTGAATTGGAATGATCATCACTCCCACCACCATAGGTCCGCATCCAGATTTCGTTTCCATTTGCATCCAGACAAAGAGCTAGTACATCAAGACCTCCTGCTCCCCATGAACTAGTTTGGCCTATCGCTATTATGGAATTAGTAGTGGTTTCTATAATATCTACGAATATGTCATCAGTTGCAGCTAAACCTACTAGAGTTGTCCAGAGAAGATTTCCATCCTTATCTAGGCGATCAACTCTTGCATCAGAATTTGCCCCGATATAGGAAAATCCTCCAATAATAAAATCTCCATTTTCGCATTCAACAATTGACATACCTGTATCATCACCGCTGGTGTTTCCAAAAGAATTAGCCCAGATTACATTGCCATCATTGTCTGTTCGAAGAGCCCAGATATTCTTAGCTCCTTCAGTAAAACTTTCAGTATAACCAACAAACGCATACCCTCCATCTGCACAGTGGACCATATCATAGAATCTATCCTGACTAAATCCTCCATACGTCCGATTCCATAGTGCTGAGAAATCAATCGCACTTGGAGTATGGTTCTCCTTCACCATTTCAGGAGTCATTTCAAATACTGTTGTTGGATTGTCAAGTGGAGCAAACGCAGAGAACACAAACAACCCCATAAAACAAACTGCAAGCAACATCAAATTCCTATGCCTAATCCTCGTTCGAAACATACCTTTCACTTCCCACGTGAATCGGACGTTTTGATGTTTCACTGAATCATTGATGGGAATCGAGGTTCATCTAGGAAATCCTCTGACCACGCTGGCGGACATACCCGTATAGCGTCAGAAAAGCTTTGTGATGAATTTGAAAAGGAGTTTATCTATCCTTCAAAGGTACACATTAACATGACGCGGAGCTTCCAAAGCAGACTATCAGATTTTGGCGAGGTTGAGGAGGAAACCCCTAAACCCATTGCTTCACCCAAACCGTTCGTGAAGAAACCAAAACCAGAGAGGAAGCTCTGGAAGAAGACAACCAGCAAGGATGAGGAGTGGGGTGTCATCCACCTTGACGACACAGTCCTCTTCGTTCAATTAATCGATGGTCGAATGCATGCCCATGGAATGGAGGCAGTCTGCAAATGGTGTGGGGGCGTACTGGAAGTCCGAGAAGAGACTAAGCTGTTCTGTGGAGGAAAATGTGGGAGATATCAGGGCGAGTTCTCTCGAGACCTGAACGACTATTTCAGATGGGAGGGTGTCAAGTCGTACACACTTCGGAAGATTGTGGCGGAGGTGGAGGCGCTTAAACTGGAAGCAAGAGACCTCGAACCCATTTCGTATGCTCCACACTGGTCAATCCTCTATGAATATGAAGATGACCCAGAGAATGAAGACCTCACGAAAGAGTAATATTGCCCCTCGCAAATTGTGTGTAATCCTTGGTGACAAACCATGACAGAGATTCCAATGGCTGACTCGGGTGCCTCTACAGGATTCAGACCCCAAGAAGTGAAAATTGCTGCTTGGTTGGTCCTACTTGAATCGATTACCGGTTTGATAGTAGGTGGTGTGGAATATGCAATTTGGGAGAATGAACTATCGCTCCTAGGTGCAGTAATGGCTTTGATAGGATTCTGGGTATACACCATGATTCTGAAGCAGGACTATGGTGGTTGGATGATAGCTGTGATATTCAATGTTCTTGCTATCGTTCTCTATGCAATTGGAGAAAACTGGCCTGGAGTAGGTCTCAGTTTGATCTGTTTCCTATACTTGCTGAATCCAGCTACAAGAGTCCACTTTGAATCAAATTAGTAAGGCTGGTTAATCCAGCCTCCCCTTCTTTCTTTAAACAAATTTAAGCTTGATTTTATAAGTCTTCGAATCCCAACCGTTATTGTCGTGCTACGGGATGGGCAGCTATGAAGCAATTTCAGGAATTTCAGCAATAGTCCTCAGGCGACACGCTATATAACAAATTTGAGGAAATTGATGTGACCGGTTCTCGAATGAGAAGTACACTGAGTGCTTTGGCAATTTGCGTAATTTTAAATTCATTCTTCATTGGGATTGCACCAATCATTGATTCAGCATCTGAAGGAATGATAGTAGACAATCTACAAGAAGATCGGACAATCTCGGAATCCACCATTATTGATTCATTGGATCCACGTTCAGCACAACAGAGTGCTGAAAGAGATCCAATTGACCTTAGAGGTCTGTTGGAATCATATAGTGCGATACCACAATCCTCTGTCCATCATTCGCTGACTGATGTAGAAGACAGTGGAGTAGGTCTCAATTATGTTTACGAGATAACTGGTTCAAAATTGACCCTTCGAGTGGATATAGACAGCTACAGTGTCGTAACTTATTCCTTTGAGGAAGGTGAGTTTCAATCGGTCATGATGTCTGGTGCTCAATTGTCAACGATTTATGGCTCCCCCGTCGTTCCATACAAGAACTTCCTGATTGCGATTCCAGATGGTGCAAGCATCATCGATGTTGATTTTGTTAGTGTTAAGTCAGAGATGATATCCCAACTGGATCTTGTACCGGGTCCCAAACCAGTTGCTATCTTTGAAGGAACTACAATCGACAACAAACTCTTCTTCAATCCCGATGTCTACAATCAGGATAATTTTCTGAATCCAGAACTCATCGAGTATCGGTATGTGAAGCAAGGGGCTGAGGAAGGACTGTTCCTCACAGTGAAGCCACTTCAGTATAATCCTGCAGAAGGGAATGGAGTGCTTAACTCGGAAATAGTGATTGAGGTAACCTTCGATACTCCTATTACCTTCGGCGATTTGAGCTTCAATGGTGGAGGAGATCCTAACTCCAACTACACCATCATTATCAAACCTGGGTTCGAGTCAGCCATCACTGATTTTGTTGCTTGGAAGACTGCTCTTGGATTCAATGTGTTTGTTGAAACATTGGATGACATCTATTCTACATATCCCGGTTATGATGAGGCGGAGATGATCCGCAATTTCATCGATGCATCATATACTGAGAATCAAACTTCCTATGTGTTTCTGATTGGAGATGGTGATATCGTGCCAGTCAGAGAAGTCATTGATCCGTATTGGGGTCCTGGAATCGATAATGGTACAGAGCCCTCCGATCTCTACTATGAGTGTCTTGATGGTGACTGGGATGATAATAACAACAATCAGTATGGAGAAATGGATGATGATGTAGACTTTTTCCCTGAACTGAAGGTTGGTCGAATACCCATCCAGACAACGGAAGAAGCCGAAAGGGTACTCTCCCTTATTATTCAATATGAGAGTAATCCAATCTCTGGAGATTGGATGAACGACTTCATACTTATTGCCAATGATTGTTTTGGATATGGAGACGGTCCAGGAATGACTGAGGGCGTGCTTAACCAAAAATATCTCTACGACTCATTCTTTGACGTTTCCAGATTTTACTCTACTGATGGATCTTTGTCCACACCAGACATTGTTTCAGAGATTAACTCTGGTGTCGGCATCATTGACTTCTTTGATCATGGTGCATACGATCAGTGGTCAGATGCCCTATACACTTCCGATGTACTTGGGTTGGCAAATGGAAACAAGTCAATGTTCGCTTTTGCTATGGCATGTGAGACCGCAGCGTTCGACTATGAGATTGGTGAACCCGTAATAGCTGAAGCTTTCTTCAGAAATCCAATGGGTGGAGCGGCGGCCTACATCGGGGCTACCCGAGTTGCTTGGGCTTCTTATGATGCCTTTGACGGGTTCCATAATGTGTTCTGGGACTACTTCCTTCAGAATGCGGTAACTGAAAGAGAAGCAAGTCCAAAGACAGCATTCCATGAAGCACTCAATCATATGGTCACGACTTTTGACATGTCATCTCCTGCAGCATTGGAAACGGTCTATCAAGCAATCTACTTCGGAGACCCTTCAATGAACATGTACTGGAAACAGAATTTCACTACTGAGGCTTCTGAGGTTGATATAGAAGAGTCCGTCGAGTTGAATGTAACGTGCCTATCATACAACAACATACCTTTCGCAAATGCACATGCTGTTGTTACTGTGACTGATCCAATGGGAACAGTCGTTACTAGTAGTCCGATTATCACAGATCCCTTCGGCCACTATACACTTTCATTTAGCACAACCAACCGTCCTGGACAATACGAAGTCAAAACTCAAGTTGATGATCCCTTTGAATATACGGGAGTGACATCGTTCAATGTTGGTACTGTTGACGTCTCTCTACAACTGGATAGTGATCCTATTTACTATACCTTCTTACAATTCTCAGGGACTACTAATGCTGATTGTTCAGGAAATGCATCATTAATTGACTCTGCAGGGAGTGTTATACAAACGTCATCGTTCACGGTTTCTAGCGGAGTGTACTCTTCATCTCTCAATCTTACGGCATTTGGTGACCTTCGACTTTACATTCAACTAGACAACGGATCTACTTTCGGTGGAGTGGAAACTAGCTTACGTGTAAATCGAGGTGATGTGTTAGTAATTTCAGACGATACGGGATGGGATATGATCGAGTATCCTGGTGGATGGGCTGATGAGAACCTTGGAGATTCATCAAATCCAGGAGACTATGTACTTGCACTTCAGGATGAGTACAATGTATCAGTTTTCTACCCATTGTATGAAATCGTTCCTACTCTCGAGTATCTCAATGAATTCGATCTTGTCGTTGTGACAACTGGAGATAATATCGGATATCCAATGAACAGTCCGACAAGTTATCTTCTAGATATGCTCTATGACTATCATTTAGGTGGAGGTAGCATACTTTTCGAAGGTGCTTTCATACTTTCAATGCTTAATGGCAGTGAGGACTCGAGATTTCCAAATCTGTTTCACGTACAAAGAGTTGAAGAGACTGAGAATACTGGCTCTCTGGAACTTGTTAAGAGTGGACATCCGATAATGTCTGGTATGCCAACAAATATACCGCTTGCTGATGGGTTAGGCACCGTTTATGCTGATGTCTTCAACCCCGCTAATGGATCTGTTCATGCAGCAGCATATGGTGGTAGCTATGTTGGTGGTACCGCAATCAGCGGATTATCACCTGCTGGAGGACTTGGTGGTGTTGTCTTCATTGGTTTCTCAATTGACGCAATAACAGATAGTGCTTCACGGAACTTGTTGATTCAGAATGCAGCAGCATTCCTATTTCAACCATCGCTCATTGTGACAGTGTCTGATGATGCTATGCAGACAGGAACCTCCGAAACAATCTACTTTGAAGTGGTTGATGCTGCCACAGGCACTCCAATCAACAATGCGGCAGTTAACCTTGCAGGTTGTGGAATCCTAGCAACCAATTCAACCCAACCTGATGGAACTTGTAGTTTATACATTACTCCAGTTAGTGAAGGTGTAATTTCGGTGGATGTGACAAAAGGAGGTTTCTTGAATTACTCAGCAGAAATCATCGTTTATGACATACCTATCGTAGCACTGAGTGCATCACCTGCTTTCCTTGAACCTTACGCGACTCAAATAATCACAGTAACTGCAACAGACTACTATGAGCACTTCCCACTTGATAACTGCTATATCAATGCAACCGGGCTTGGTAATTCAGTTCAAGGATACACGAATTCTTCTGGAATGATTGACCTTACTCTTACACCTAATGATGGTGGTCTAATTCTTGTTTCAGGTTCTTTGGTAGATTATGAGAATTCAACAATAGGACTTCCAGTGCGTCTCAATGTTGTAATCTTACCTGGAGTTGGAACAGATATGCCCGAGGATTGCATCTGGGATGAGTTGATGATCAATTGGCAAGATTATGGAAGTATGCCTCTCTCTATCGACTACATAACATTCCAAACAGAAACAGTTACTCTTGAGAAATTAGTTGAACTAGATGCAGATGTTCTCTATCTAGCATATCCAATTGTTGTATATGCAACTAGTGCCATAAATGCGATTATTGACTATGTCCAACAAGGCCATGGACTAATAATCAGTTCAACTGCTATGTACATGAATCCAGAGTGGGGTCCATTCTTCGGTTTGGCTGATGGGATGACGATGAATGCTCAACTATTTGATCCTCTCGTTATCCATCTTGATAACACATCACATCCACTTTTCTCAGGTGTATCAAATCCATATAGTCCCGCATTTGGTGGGACAATATTCCCAGAACCATCATTGTGGGATGGCAGTGTTCTTCGAGGTGCATCATATCTAGCCAATGACGCATCTTTGTATGCGACTATTCTAACTTATCGTGGAATAGTCTACATCTCCAACCTTCCAGAGTATATGGGTAACACAGACGATTGTCAACTTGTGTACAATGCGATGCTGTGGTCAGAGTACGTTATTCCAGACCATGACTTGTCCGTAAGTTTGGAGGCTCCTCAACAAAGTAATCCCAGTGAAACTGTGATACTCAATGTCACGGTGCACAACAAGGGTCTCTTTAACGAGTCTGGCGTGACTGCAAGACTGTTTATTGATAGTGTTGAGGTTGATTCATTAACAGTTTCTCTACTTGAGAATGGTACCGCTGCAACATTCCAGTACTTTTGGACACCAACCATTGAAACAGTCTACAACATAACAGTCATCGTAGATCCAGTTGCTGAAGAGGACTCTTACGTAAATAACGTACTAACTCAGATGGTGAACATTAAGTACCTCAAGGATTACATGATGATTGAGGGTGTTTATAGCTGGTATGATGCTGTTGCAAATGGTGTAAATCTCCATATTTCAGGAGATGACACATATATTCCAGTTCTTTTACCCTTCAGCTTCCCATTCTATGATGATATCTTTGAAACTGTCTTCGTCAGTAGTAACGGTTGGTTGAGTTTTGCTAATCCACAACCATACGATTTTGTTAATCCTGAATTTCCAAGTGCTAATCCTGGTCATGCTTATTGCATGGCACCATTATGGGATGACCTACAAGCCAGTGACAACATCTACCTATGGGAGACAGCTGATAGGTTTGTGATTCAGTTCAATGAATATGAACATCTAGGAGGTTCAGATGTCGGGACTTTCCAGGTTGTACTATATGCTACCGGACTCATAGAGTTCAATTATCTCATAACGTACACTTTGTATGATGGGACTATTGGACTCAATCATGGGGATGGAATCCACTATAACTCATATCCGTACACATCTCTTAGCGGTGTTTCAGAGTTCGGTCTTCAATTCACATATGTTGCACCAGAGCATGACCTCTCAGCTTCATTAGTTGCACCAGAACGTGCTTGGATTGATATCCCCACTGTGATCACAGCCACAGTGTTCAACAACGGCAACAACACAGAGTACAGCTTCTATCTCAGTATTTACATCGATAACTCACAAGTGGACTCACTATACATTCCGATACTTGACCCCTACAACAGTGAAAGTCTATACTATGAATGGATACCTGATAATGTTAGAACCTACAATATCACAGCCTATGTAGATGTAGTTGCTGACGAGTACTCTACAAGTAATAATGCTAAAAGCCGGTTTGTTCCTGTTGAAGCTCCTAGAGAGTTTACTATTCTCAATCCAACAGAAAGTGAGGTAGTAAGTGGAGGAACAGTTCTGGTTCAGTACAGTACTGAATTACCGGACCAGCTGGATTACATTGATGTTTATGTGAATGATGAACACATTACCACGATGTTTTATGCTGGAAGACAAGAATTCATGGTTCCAGTCTTTCAAAATGGAACAAACGAGATCTCTATAGTTGCTGTGTGGTGGGATGACACCACCGCCGCGGCTTCGGTTTCTTTTGAATCAATCAATGTTGTCCCAATTTTACATCCTGAACCAGGAGATTACTATGACTGGTTGTGGGACTATGGATATTATCAAAATGAGATGAATTATTCTTTCATCGGGATGGTTTCAACATACGAAGTTGAGGTTCATGTTGTTCTCACCTTCTATGATAATGGCATTCCCATTGATACATTCAATGCAACAATGCATGTCAATATTCTGAATGGATACGTTTCCTATGATACCTTGGGTTGGAATAATTCACGACTCTTCTTCATGAGTTGTTTGAGTTCTCCATCTACAACAGGACACCACGCTGAGATTGGCGATCCAATGGTCTTTGACAATTGGTTCATGGTCTACTATGTAAGTAGTTTCACGATCTGGAACGGATATTCAGTCTGGATTCTTACCAATCCTACATATGGTGATCAAATCACAGTCTTCAGGAGTAACGGTGTGGTAGCAACGCAGGAACCATATGGTGAGGTTGTCGATACGAGCTTCTTCCCTGAAGCCGATACGAGCCCACCAGTATGGCTAACTGAACCTGGAGTAATCTATGTTGAAGCCGGAGAAGACCTTGAATACCAATTTGAGGTCTATGATGAAACCGGGATCAACACATTCTCGGTAAATGATAGTCTATTCCGAGTAACGCCGAATGGATTACTCACAAATCAAGCTGACCTTGATGTTGGAGACTATGGACTAGCATTAACTGTCACAGATCTCTTTGGCCACGAGCTCACAGGAACAGCAACTGTTATTGTACGGGATACAATCGCTCCGGAGTGGATTGACTTCTATGTGAACATCACTATCACTGTGGGTGACGTTCTACAGCTACGTGTATCCGCAGAAGACTACTCAGGTATTGACCACTATAGTGTGAACGATACAAGATTCATCATGAATGCGGACGGTTGGTTGACCAGTGTGATACAGCTCCGAGCTGGAACATACCCTGTACTGGTTTCAGTATATGACAACTATGGGAATGTGAATACAATGACCATTAAGGTCATCGTGCAAGGGGGCGGCTTGCCTTCTGATATGTTCATCATAATTGTGGTGGGTGTATTCACAATCGTCGCGGTTGCAGGTTTCATAGCTATTCTTGTCATCAGAAAAAGAATGACTGGAGGATCCGGCTGAGAGTATTATTTTTCAGCTGGGTTCACTTCATAGAGAAGGAACTTTCGGTCTACGAATTCATTAGCCACATAACCCAAATCCAATGCCCACTCAGTCACCCGTGGACCTAGGAAGAAGACTGCGCGGTCGGCTTCAACAGTTTCAGCCTGATTTATCATTCGTGACATGATATCAACAAACACGGAGCGGTCTGTTGCAAATACTGTGAAGGCTGCTGTTTTCTCAGTGTTCCTACCTCTTTCAATCTGACAGTAGAGAGCTGATACCTTCCCGGATTCATCAACAATGACTTTTATAATCGCATCATTCAGGAGTCGAGTCAATCCATCATGCGTCTTGAAATCAAAATGCCAAGCTAATGGGACCGTTGAGCTTTCCACCAGGTCCGGATTTGCTATTAGCAACTCATTCAGTCGCTCAGGACTCACCTGAAGCGGTACTATACTAAGACTTGGTTTAGGATGATCGGGAAATGGTCTGTAGATTCGGAAGTATCCGGTTATGTCCGCCTGATGAAACCCACACTTCTTTGCCACTCTCATTGAAGACTCATTCTGTGAACTGGTGGCATACCATAGGTGCTTGACATTAAGCTCCTTTGCGATATCAATCAACGCAGACGTCACTGCTGTCGCATAACCCTTCTCCCGGTGTCCTTCTTTTACTCTTAGACCTTGGACCCATGCGATGTCAGTATCAGCAATTTTCTCAATATTACCAAATGCGACAAGCTCATCAACTTCAAAGAGTCCGATAGTTCTTGTTAGAGGATTCGCTATCCATTTAGGGAAACTCTCTGGAACGTAATCGTTTCCATCCCAGATGGTTTGACAGAGGATATTGATGTGTTCATGGTCCTCGAGAGTTAATTCACGAATATTGATAGGCATGTATCGAAGTCTATTTATTGTCCCTTAAGAATCGTGCGAAGCTGACCTACGTGCAACATCTAGTTCAACGGGGTCAAATGATTTGTTACAGTTCTGACACACCATTCTCCCGTCTTCTGTTATCTGAAGTACTCTCATGAGATATTGTGCACTACAATTTGGACAGATGAAAATTTCATCTGATTCCTGAAATTGATTTTCAATGGAAAACTTCTCAATTTCATCATAGGTGAGCTTTTCCAACATCTCTCTGAATTTTATCTCACCTTTCTTATAGGAAGTAGGACCAAACCATCCAGTTGTGGTTCTCGCGTTGATGTTGAAAGTTGCGATACGAGCATCTCTCAGATATTCAGTCAAAACGATGAACATCTGGGCACCATTACCATGGCTAAATATGTGGACGCCAATAATCAGATTATCTAATTCCCCGAAATTACTAAACCATGGGTTTAGTCCCGTGTCAAAGAAACTACTGTTTTTTTCCCATATTGTTGGAATCTCATGAAGGAGACTCCTATACTCAGCTTCATCAATATCATAGAGCTCCAATGCTTCCATTCGGTTTCCATCCCACCTTCATATCCATTTTAGCTGTGAAAGAATATAGTGATAACGGTGGTAAGTAGATTACCGTCAATCCACATCGATTAACTTTTATCTTTAATTTTAAAATCCACTAGACGACCACAATTCTGGCACTCAATGCGACCATCGCTGGACATTTTCATAGTCATGAGTGAATATTTCGCTTTGCAACTAGGGCATTCAAAGATTCTATCCTTAGATATAGCAGTTAGTTTAGTGAAAGCTTCTCCAGCATGTCCCAGAATTATGTCCCTTAATTTTTGCTCAGCATACTGATGTCTTCCTTCAATTCCATTGCCGGTTATGATGTAACCATGAATCTCAAAGGTTGCAGTACTTTGAGTTCTTTGATATTCAACGAAAACCGTGAGAAGACCACGAACTACAGCGAATAGATACACACCAAAAAAGAGTTCATCCGTTTCTCCATATTTGTCAAGTAATGGAATCAATCCGGGATCAAGCAATGGTTTGTCTTTGTTCCAAAGATCTGGAAAGGCTTTGATTAATGCATAAAGTCTATCCTTATCAATTTCCTTGATCGTTGCTGTTTCCATTAACGAGGACACCCCTGTTGAAACATTGGGATTGAAGACATATCTATTCTTGCACTTTGATATCAGTAATCTTCTCTCTTCTGGAGAATGATGCAATAATGATGATGAACGTTTGATACGTATGTGGTGGGATATCCCCAACAACCAAGTTTCTTGTTATCCTGACACCAAATCATCTCCTGACGAAGATCATAGTCTTTCGAAAATACGCGAGCCAAGTCCCAAGCAATTGGTTGCAAAACACCA
>CAZPWM010000075.1:0-16040 GCA_964590575.1 uncultured archaeon | reverse complement strand
TCCAATCTGCAGGTAATACCTTCTTCTTGCGATAGTACTTCGAGAGTCTATGGATTTTACTTTCAACCAGTTGAAGACCTCGCTTGGAAACAAAATCTTTCTTGTTCTCTTCCAAGTGTTTGCGGATTGTAACAGCTCTTGCAATCATATTTCGAAGGTCTTCAGGCACATTCCTCTGGAGGTCGTTCTCACGAAGAATGTCCATTATGCGCTTCCCTGCAATCACTCGAACTAGAGGTATGCCATATTGGTCACGGAGAATTTTACCTATCATGGAAGGAGCATTTCCAGCTTTGGCAAGTTCAACTACTTTGGCTTCCACCCACTGGGCATCCTTTTCCTTGTCCATCCACTCTGGGACTCTCAATGTGGAGGGGCGTTTGCTACCAGATTGGCCCTTGCGTCTTGTGTGCATTCTTGCCATTGGAATTACCTCTAAGTCCATTGATACCCTCAGAAACCGGGTCTGCCCCACGGCCTAAGGCTGTGGATATAAAGATTACCTTGTGGCGAGGCGATTTCATCTATCAAATTGATTTGACTGGAAGCTAGTGATATCTTCCGCGTTCACGGATCTCCTTCATTCTTGATAGTGTGAGTTCAGCAGTGTTTCCCAAGACTTCAACATACCCTTCAAGTGTGGCATCTAACATAGTTTCTTGAAGGTCCCAGTGGGTGGTTTCCAATGCTCTATGAATCAGATGAAGGTCTACTCCTTTCATCTCAGTGGTTGCATTCATCTCAGACAAGCCAAAGTCTATAATCCACATGCGTGATTTATCGTCTATAATGACGTTGCTGGTGGTTGGGTCTCCATGAACTACATCACCTTCATGAAGAGTAGCAATGAGCTTTCCAAATCCATAGCTTAGAGAAATAAGATTAGAACGTGGTATTTGTCCTGCTAATTGTTTGAACTGAGTTCCTGATATGAAATCCATTGTGATTATGTGTTTGTTGAGATCCACAGAGTATACTGCGGGAGTAGGCACTCCAAGCGTTCTTGATACTGTCAACATTTTGCATTCTCGACTAGTGCGTGATTTTCTGAGTTGCGAGTCTATGTCTTTCAAGAGGTAAGATTTGCCTTGACGCCATTTTAAAACAAGGGGTAATCCCCATTGTTCTACCTTGTAAATAATGGATTCAGCTCCCTTGGCTAATACTTGTTTCACACTAGCTACCTCCACAATATATCTTGGTCGTCAGTACGCCATTTCGGTAGTACATGAGAGTTCTCGACTTTAGTTTCATGACCTGTATTATATTGGAGAATACCATTCCAAGCTATCATCGCACCTTGATCTCCAGCCAAGGACGGAGAAACTCGATGAAACCGTGCGTCGTGTCTTTCTGCAACACCTGATAATATTTCGGTGAGGCGATTATTTCGAGCGACACCACCTGTCAGAAGTAGCTCATTCTTCTTAGTATGTGCTATTGCTCGTTCTGCAATTTCTGCTAGCATTCCAAATGAGGTTTCTTGTACACTAAAACAAATGTCAGGAATGGGAACACCTTCTGAATGAAGTTTTTTTGCAGCTGTAAGCATACCAGAGTAGCTCAGGTCCATTCCCTTTACCGAGTAAGGTAAACTATGATACTGTCTACCGTTCTTTGCTTCTTCTTCAACAATTGGTCCACTAGGAAAGCCCATCCCCAGCTCGCGACCAAGTACATCTAACATGTTTCCAATCGCAATGTCTAGGGTTTCACCAAAAGTCCTGAATCGACCACCCGCAAAAGCAATGATTTGTGTGTTCCCACCAGATACGTACACGGTCACGGGATCATTGAAATTGGATTCTAGACAACCAATCTCGATATGAGCAACACAATGATTGACACCAACAAGAGGAGTTTCTAGTTTGAGAGAAAGAGTTCTGGCAATTGTTGCAGTGGTTCTTAGGCATGGACCCAATCCAGGACCCTGAGAGAAAGCAATGAGATTAATTTCATGAAAATCAAGACCTGCCTTCTTAACAGCTTCTTTGATTATTCCTGGACCAAGCTCTGAATGATGACGACTAGCTTCACGTGGATGAATCCCACCTTGAGCCGGTTTAAGCATATCCCATTCATTTGAAAGAACCTTACCTTCACTGGTCACAACTCCAGCACCAAATGAGTGAGCGGTTCCTTCAATTCCAAGACAGTATAGTGTCATCTTTCACTTACCTGAAATGTTATGTTCTGGATAAATCGTGTGTTTCATCACCAGTTGACTCTTACGTTTGGACCATATAGAGATACAACGTTATCTAGCAAAGGCTTTATAATATACTTAGAAGGCCTCTTTTGAGAGGTGCCCCGAGTGCCTGAGAAAATGCCAATAAAAGCCCTAGAAGACCAACTCAATGATATTGTTTCGATAAAATTGAAAGACCAGAGAATCTTTCGAGGGCGCTTAACTAGATGTGACATATATATGAACCTCACACTTGCAGACGCTGAAGAACTTGAAAATGAAGAAATCAGAGCCAAGTATGGCCAAATTCTGATAAGAGGTAACAATATTCTGTGGATTCAGATTCCTGAATAGTCAGATTCCAGCAATCTTGGAGTCGAGTCATCATCTAAGGGAAATCTATCGCTCAATCTCGCGACGGTATCGTTCCACTAACTCTACAAGTTGTTCTTCTCCCTTTTGTCTAGCTTGTTCACGTACAGTCCGAATGAATGATTGGAGTTGTTGGTCGAACTTCCCTCGACTTATGAATGCAAATTCGTCAACTCTTTGAAGTTCAACTTGTTTAGCATCTACGACTGGTATGAGTGCCTTAATCAGTTCATCTTGCGGGAGATGGGAAAGCGGCGTATCTACAACGACGGCCCGTATCTCTCGATCTATCAATATTCCAGCAGTCTGTGGACCTCCTCCTGATGCATCCTCAAAGAGAACAACATCACCACTTTTTAGGCCTACTTTCTTGATGAAATCCTCGATACTCTCACGTGTGAAGTGGGGAATTACTTTGACTGCAAGCATGTCTCCACGCATTTCTAGACGTTTTACTCCCGTTAAGCGTTCAAGCCGTCTACTTAGAGTGTCTACTTGTTCTTTAAGTGAATCTGCTTCACGTTGCGTTTTTTTCAACGTGAATTTGGTTTTTTCCACTTCACGATCTCGTTTGATTTTCCAGTGGTTCTCACGACTGACAATCTCGAGACTGTCTGAAAGCTCACTCTCTCTAAATTTCAGATATTCTACAAATCGCTGCAAGTCCTCAATCTTTTCACCTAGCAGTCTGTTTTCCGATTCCAATTGCGCGGTTTTCGCTTTTAGTGAGTCATATCGTTCTTGAGTCAAAGATTCTTCTTCAGTCGCTGGTTGTTCTGGAATACTCTCTATTGGTTCTGATTCCTCACTCTCTATCTTGGCTAAAGCTTCGTTGATTGAAGACCCCTTAATCACCAAAGCCTTTAGGTAATTACGGTCAACTGATATCTGCTCATCAAGGATCATTCTGTCAATCTGTTGAAATTTCGGAAGGAGACTCTTGTACGTATAGACCGCAGCTGTCAATGCATCTCGTTCATGAGCGTTACGAATTTTCATCTCGCTACTATAGTCACGAGCTAGTTCTTGTTTACTTGAAACCGCAATTGGTTTATTGGGAGTGAAAATAGGAGCATTCACTGTACTTGCAATTTTCTCGACAAAGTGAGGAACCTGAGGCACATCTGAAGCCACGATTACGGGAATTCCCTTTTCATATACTTCTCTAATGATATCTGCTCTTGTAAGTCCCTTTTTACTTCTCAGTTCACGGATTTTTCCATTCAATGATAGAAGACAATATGCGGCCGTGGTCCCAGGATCGATACCCAAAATGAAATACTTCGGTTTCAAATCCGATACTACAGGACGAGGTTCGAGAGAAAGAAACTCAACTCTTTTTCGAACTGGGGAGATAATTATGTTGAAGTCGCCCCCACGTTTTGTTTCAACAAGACTACGAACGGCTGGTAAAGGTGCATATGTAACAAGCCTTGCGCTAGCATAGCCAAAATCAGATGCACGAATGTCAAGATCATACTCGATTTCTGCAGCTTTTAACGTGGATTCTATGAAACGGGTCATCTGTTGGATTTGTGAGTGAACTCTGCGACGATATCTATTTGCACTCTGTCCACCGCGTCCAGGTTTGCGACCTCGAGTCACCTTGATTTCCGTCTGCTCTCCAAAGCACTCTAGTGAATAACCAATACCTCTAGAAACCAACTTTGCAGCTATATGGGCTGATTCAAGAGGGTTAGGTTTGCCTCGAGCAATTAAACCGTGACGTTTTGCCAGTATCTTGAGAGGTGTTTGGTGAGGTGGCACTCCAGTGACTTGAACAATTCTGGTTTCTGGTGGAATTCTATCCACGAGATGAAAGAGTGATTTTGTATCTGGGACTATTTCAAAGATATTGTCGGTACAGAGCCACTTGGGAGAAACCTCACGAACAAGTTTCAGTAGTGCGCCTCTAGATATTTCAGGGTATTCATTCAGAACTATCTCGTTTCTAGTAATGACGCAAGCAAATTTAGGGGCACTCTTAGAACTTGCACTATGAGAAGGAAGTATATCAAAACCTATGATGAATACGCCATCATTATCCATAAGGCTCAGCGCTCATCCAAGTGAATCAGAGAAAACCTATGAACCTATTTGTTGGTTCAATCTTGCACTATTGCTGTCTAGACCATCCTCAAACAACAACTATAATAAAGCCCTGCTTGAGCAACCACGCAACACTCATTCGAGGTGTAACAAACTGTCCGAAACACTTGAAATCAATAACGACGACGCAATACTACGAATTGGACGCGCTCTATCATCAGGAACTCGACTAAAAATACTGAAGATTTTGCTTCAAGGAGAGAAAGACGTGACACGAGTAGCTAGACACCTCGGTGGAACTGAGGCTAATGCTAGCGCCCAGATTAAGATTCTGAAAGAAGCAGATTTACTGGATTGTAGGTACGAACCTGGCCAGCACGGTCTCAAGAAGATTTCATGGACCAAGATAAAGCGTATCATCATTGACTTAGAATAATTCTTTTGGTCAATAATGACTATTTAGAAGTTAGTCAGTTGGAGAGCAAGATTATACTGTTAAATGAGCTTTCCAACGACGTATTCTTTTCAGGATATTATCACGTTCATCTGGACGAATTGTTCTTTTACCCCGAGCCTTCAAAAAATTAAGGACAATATCCATATCTCTGGCAACTTTCCCTTTTTTAGACTCACCGTCATCATCATCAATTAGGTATTCTCTTGCAGCTTGTAAATATTCATAAATTATCTCTGCAGGAGCCTCTCCAGTACGCAGTTCATGGGCGATTGGATCAAGAACCCGATTCACTTTTGCACTGTTTCCGCCCTCCTGATCTTCGGGTATCATCATATCACTAGGCGTCTCGTTTTCTATAATGGTGGTGCTAAGTTCTTCATCTTCAACAAGGGATTTTGATGTCGTGCCAGGTGCATCTGAGTTTGGTGCCTTGACTTCAGAGAACAGTGGAAGAATAGATGGAGTTGTTTCTGATGTCATATTTGAAACAATGTTCAGACGACTACGTAATTCACGGAGTTGATCAAAAAGCTCTACGAGGTTTGACTGCATTGAATCAATTAGTTGTTTTATCTCGTTTAGTTCTTCATCGGACAATTGATTAGAACCCCCGATTCATTTTTTATCTTTCCCGAGTGGAACACCATTCTTTCGTCTTATCAGGATTACTGGGAGGGACATCATTTATCGGACTTCTTTACAGCCTCAGACAAGTTCTTGATTGAACCAGTTGGCTCAAATTTCCGTTGGCGAATTTTCACAAATGTGGGAACTGATACTGTTTCACCAACAAATAGTGATTCTCCAATCTCGAGGGTGGTGATTGCATCCAAGGATGCCCGGTCGATCCCTTCACTTGATTTACCAATATGATCTAAATCATACGGGTTTGTACATCTAAATATCGCTTGGTTGCTACATTGACTCAGAACCGTTGTGGAGAGTTTCACAGGTCTTTGGGATATCAAACAAAGAAGAGCATGGAATTTTCTACCTTCTCGTGCAATTGTTTCGATACGACTCTTTGGCAAAGCAAGCTCATGCCGGCTCTCTGGACAAAACTGATGTGCTTCTTCGAGAACCAGTAAGAATGGCGGGATTACTTCACGTCTCCGCAGATAAAGAAGTTCGTTAGCCAAGTACGACACTATAATCTGTTTCTTCTTGAGACTGATGAAATCACTAAGATCGACCAGTGCAATTTTTCCCGGTCTTACAATAGTCTTAAGATTTGGAGCGGCTTCCTTGCCAAAAAGACCTGTTTCATCAAGGTTAATCAACCAACCAGAAAGTGCTTCGCGTGTATTCTTGCTAATTTTTTCGTCATTTTGTACATATTCTACGATATCCGATAACGTGTATCCTTCTTTCAGTATATTCTTCATCTCAGATACTACTCGTCGTAAATCGCGGACTTGAATTGAGCTCATATCGGAAACAAGAGCACCTATCGCTTCTGCAGAGAGCATCTGAACGGGAATCTGAAAGTGCGATCCACGTATATGTTCTACTTCGAATTGTCCTTTTGATATTCCAAGCGCTTCTGTGGTTACATCTTTCAGATATGTATACTCGCCGTGTACATCAATAACAACCACAGAGAGTCGACCTCTATCTTTTGGTCGGGAGAGTAGCTCCTCCAAAAGAACAGATACAAAGTATGATTTCCCTGCTCCACTCATTGCTAGTATAGCTAGATGCTTAGACAATAAGCTGTCAAGCGATGGAGTAAACTGAAGGTTCTGGTATGCTAATTGACCAAGATGAAGACCTTTTTCTAAATCTAACTTCAGGAAGCGAGCGAGAACATCTTCATCGACTATTCTAACAACAGCTCCCGGAGAAACCGCGAAATATGGTCGAATTGTTCGACCATTACTCCATATACCTAACACTCGAGCCTTGGCAACAGTGTATTGCCATCTATCAGTAGGAAATATAGACCGTAGAGGTTCGCCTCTTGATTGATATTCACGAACTGCTTCTGCATGTTGATAGTAACGGTTTGTACGTACGAGATCCTGAACTCTGGCAATCACAGTTCCAGCATCAGTCACGATTGATATGAATTCACCACGTCGTGCAATTATCTCTCGAGGACCACCCTCGAGCACGAACGAGAATTCCATAACGTTAGGACCAGAGTCAGTGGAAACAACAGTGCCAAGTCGTGTGATTGTTGGAAATTCAGTCATTAATCAACCTCCAAACGGGTTTCGTGAACGTCTTTTTTCAAGTGTCATATAGGTAAGTCCTGATAGTGCCATGAGCCTATCGATAATTAACCGTGTTTCATTCGCAGTTATCTTTGCACGAGCATCAGCCTCAAGAATCGGTGTGGGAATACCATATTCAGGATGTTGTGAAGAGAGTGGGAGTATTGCAGATAGTGCCTTGTCTAATTTTGTCGTAGTAGTGTCACCATCCTCAGTCGAAAGAAATTCTATTCTTATCGGTAGGTCATCTCTTGCTGTTTTTAGATATGTTACCCAAATTGAGGATGCCCAAACAGAGATATCATCGCTTATTGAGTTTGTATTGAAAGCAAGTTCTGATGAATATCGAAATGCAAAGGACCGTTCCCCTTCTTCAAGGAATGTATCGAGGAGGTCACAATCTCGAGAAATTTTGAGTAACCACCTATAATCAACACCTTGCATCATCTCAAAGACTGCCGGTTCACGGACAATATGTGGAAGTATTTCACCCAGTATTGTAGCAATTCGTGTTGACCTGCTGTCTTTGACTATGCCTACCAAAGTAGTACCCTTCTTCCGAGCTTTATGATAGAGTTGTTTGTAAAGGGATAATACTTCTTGGAACTTCTCATACACTATAGAACCAGTTTGGGGACGGTCTCGAGGATGGTAGAATAGTGATCCGTCAAGAAGGATTAAGTCAGTGTGGAATTCTTCAAGAACTGACAGAGTCACTCTAAGTTCAGCTGCAATTCGTTCAAGTGATGCGAGCTGGTCAAGCTCTATGCTGGATAATGTTAGCATTAGTGGACTAATCTTTGGTTCAGGAAACGCGTCAGGATAAAAGTCAACGACTGGACTATCTTCTGGCCCAAATTGGAATATGACTGCGACCCCTCTTGTCAAGACTAAATCCATAGATTTGAATCGCTTTCTGACTAGACCACCATCTATACCAGCAATTCGAAGACCTGATAGACTTGTAGGTTCAATTTTTGTGTAGAACTGTCTATCGATTATGTTTGAAGCCACAGCGGGAAACTTGCCCAAATCAATTTTGTTTCTAACATTTCTGAGAACCTCGCCAAATCGCTCTCTTGTGACCTCAATGTGTTCTATTTCTTCAACCAATTTTGATAGTAGCTTGTCGAGGTTTCTTTCCACTACTTTTTCACTCTCAACCTTTTGTATTCTAGTGCAGCTCTTATTAGACCCAAGTAAAGTGGATGCGGGTTGTCTGGGCGGGACTTGAACTCGGGATGGTATTGTACTCCAATCCAAAAGGGATGATTGATGAGCTCAATTGCATTGATTATTCGACCAGTTGAGTCAAGGGCTGAAACCTTCAAACCCATTTCATTCATCTTCTTCAAGTAACGGTCAATTAGATGATATCTATGACGAAACCGTTCATGGACAATATCAGTACCATAGATTTCGTGTAATCGTGTTCCTTTTACAATATGTACATCATGGCCACCAAGACGCATTGTGCCACCTTTATCGTCTGTTAGCTTTTGTTCATCCATTAGGTCTACAACAGGATAAAGGCTGTCCACATCTACTTCCGTGGTATTCGCGCCTTTCCAACTCATAACATTCCTAGCAAATGCAACGGTAGAGAGTTGAGCGCCATAACAAATGCCTAGAAGAGGTATCATGGATTTTAGGGTCACTGAAGCAGCGCAAATCATTCCTTCAACACCACGTTCTCCGAAACCCGGTGTTAGAAGAACCCCATCCACATCTGCCAAATCCTCTGTAAGGCATTCTTCAGTGCTTCGTTCTTCTGTTTCAATCCAATGTATCTCGACTTTAGCCCCACATGCAGCAGCAGCATGTGTTAAAGCTTGATTGATACTTTTGTAGGAGTCGCCAAGTGTTGTGTATTTACCGGGCATTGCAATTACTACTGTTTCAGATACATCTTCAAAGGATCGTACCATGTTTGACCAAACTTCGGTGTCAGGTTTTCTTGATTCTAGTCCAAAGTGTTCAACAAGTATGTTTCCAAGTCCTTCCTCTTCAAATGAGAGAGGAAGCTGGTATATCACCGGAATATCAGGATTCGAAACAACTCTTTCTTCTGGAATATTGCAGAATAAAGCAATTTTCTCCTTAGCGGTATCTGGAAGTTTTTCATCTGCTCTGCAAATCATAATGTCGGGTTGGAGACCTAAGCTTTGAAGTGTTCTAACACTATGCTGTGTCGGTTTGGTCTTGAACTCACCTACTGAGTTCATGTAAGGCACTAGAGTGACATGAACAACAGCAGTACGGGTTCGACCTAGTTCGCGAACAAGCTGTCTTACAGCTTCTAGAAATGGCATCGCCTCAATATCACCGACGGTACCACCTATTTCTACTAGGAGAATATCTGGTATTGGTTTCTTCTCCACTACCTCCCAAATCCTTTGTTTGATTCTGTCTGTGATATGAGGGATGATTTGAACAGTCCGTCCAAGAAATCCTCCTTTGCGCTCCTCAAGGATAACTGAAATGTAAATTTGCCCGGATGTGATATTCTGTGATGGGTGAACCTCCAACCCAGTAAATCGTTCATAGGTTCCAAAGTCTAAGTCAATCTCTGAGATTTTGAATTCAAAATCAGCGACAGGTTGGAATGTCCAAGTCTGGTCTGTTACGAAGACTTCTCCATGTTCGATTGGATTCAGAGTACCAGGATCAATGTTTAGATAGGGGTCAATCTTGATTATTCGAATGTTATACCCTCGGAATTGGAATAGTTTCGCAATAGAAGCAGTAGTGACTCCTTTTCCGATACCAGACAGCACGCCCCCTGTAATGAAGACAAAACTGGGTTTTTCTTGTTCTGAAAGCAATAGCATGAACCTCAAGAATTGATTTTGAGAAGATGTATACTGTCCCAACCTGGAACTGAGGTTGAAGTCGTATCAGTTCGTATAAATGGTTTGCTTGATATCTGTCAATGTGCAGGTTTCGCGCTCATGAAACGGGTTGAGTAAGTATACTTGCACGCATAGCGTTTTGGAAAAGATATTGAAAAGCTTCCATGATATTGTGACCCTCTCTTGCCACACTCCTGAAGACAGGCACAGATATCGGTATTTTCAGATGCGTTCTAATCTGTTCTTCTTGAACCGCATTTGGTAGGTCTTGTTTGTTAAGACAAACAATTAATGGAAGTGGTCGCTCTTCCTCTTCAATCATTGACATTAGCTCGTTCCAGCTTGCCAGATTCTCGTCAAGAAGATGTTCTTGAGAGTCTGCGATGAAAATCACTCCATCAGCCCCGACTAATACTACCTCACGTGTTGATCTGTAGAAATCTTGGCCGGTAGCTGACCAAACATGCGCATTTATTGTCCAGCTGCTGCTCAGTGAAAAAGGAATTGTACCAAAATCACAAAACATTGTTCGTCCCACTGTATTCTCTATTGAGGTGAGCTTCTCAGCGTAATCAAGTGTTGAAAACAGCCAGCGAATCGAAGTGGTTTTTCCACTCATTGCAGGTCCAAAGAAAACGATTTTGAGTCCCACGGTACGATTACCATAATCGATTATCATTTTTTGACCCCCTATTATGTACCCCACATGCTGTCTACCCAAGCCCCAAGTCCTGACAATGCTCCACTTTTAACGCAATCAGAGAAATCTTCGTGCCACTCAGCTCTAATGAACTGGATCAAATCTGGTAATTCTCCTCCATCCCATCCAATGGCCTCGTAGAGATTTCGTTCCGTTAATGTCGTGGATGCACCAAGTTCCCTTGCCAACCGGATTCTTGACAATAGAGTGACTGCTCTACGAGCTGCATGAACATAGTTGTTTATCTCTTCCTCGAAAACATCTTGTGTGAGTTTCTCAGACTCATCATCTAGTTTGAGGACTGCGGTCAGAATGTGATTTGATACATCGAGACCACGTAGTGATTTTGTGAGAAGTCGTCTAATTCTCTCTAGAGATTGTTTCTTTCGCATCAATATTTTATTTACAATCTTCTTCTCAACCTCAAGACTACTGTTCGACGGTCTAACAAGTGAGAATGTTATGGACGAAGGTGAACTCACCCTCAATATTCCACAGTTGTTTGAGTTTTTGAGAATGTGAGAAGTCATATCTTGAAGAGTGCTCTCAGTTACTTGTACTCCCAAAACAGTGAAGCCTAATGGGATAGCTAATATCCAACCTGCAAAACGAGAAATTCTATCCATAGCGAGTCGAAGGTTCCCGGAAAGCCCACAAACAATAGTTCTACTCACTTCATAATTGTGTTTTTCTTCCTCCCAGACTGAGAAAATTTCAGCTTCAGACGTGAAATCGCGCCAAAATACTAGTTTATGTCGATGTGGGCATAAAGTGGTTAGACTCTCTGTGATATCATCCACTAGTTCAATGTCCTCACCTGCGACAATTACTGGCATCCGTTCTAATATTGAGTTTAGTAGAAGCGGGAATTGGTCACCCATCAACTCGATTAGGTTCATAATTGAATATGTCATGGTTCTCTCCTCGTTAACATCAGGCCGCTATCAGAACCACCTGACAATAGTAATTCTTTCAAATCATCTGGAACTGCAGGTTTTACCGCTGCTGCAGCTGCTAAGACCCGCCTTATTTCCTCAATATAATGTTTCAATAAAAGCCTCATAAGACCAAGTTTCTGACTGTCCCTGTCCACCCACAAACTGAAAACACCATTTGGAACTGCATAAATGAAATGGCGTGTGTCTTCGGTTTCACATAGAACCGTCTGTAGTGAACTATTCCTTAATGTTCGTACAACTCGTTCGGATGCATCATGAAGTGCAAAAGACATTGCGGCTAGCCTATCATTGGTGAATCCTTCCAATGAAACTCGAACTCCACCACTTAGCGACAGAAATACAGATCCAATATTTGGGATACAGTCATGAACTTGGCGTAGAAGCGCTCTGAGGCTAAGTGCTTGTGAACGGTCGAGTGAAATCATGGAACGTGTCACGCCGTAACTTGTATCTCGACCTTCAGCTACAGCAAATCCTTGGAGCACTTTCTGAGTTTCATCAAGACTATAGGATCGAAGTGGGGGAAGTCTTCCGTCTACATGTTGTCTAAGAAGGAATGATAGTCTGGATAGATTGTCTTTCATCTCAATGAATAATGCTGCTAGATTGACCCGAGGTGCAGTTGTCACTGTCAAGAAATAATCGGGGTCATTTGGTAGAGAGGCAAGAAAGACCTTAGAGGTATCAGACTCCATCAGTAAATATTTGAAATCACCATGTATGAGTTTAGCTACACCAAAAATGGCACAGGTTGATGATGCTACTGCAAAGACTTCATCCTTACTGAACCATACTCCTGCGCTTGCTACAGGGAGTCCATCTTTTTGAATCAAAACGACATTCTCAACGCCAGTAATAGCCTTAATGTTCTGTAAGGTTTCAGTCAGTTCGTCGCTCAAGTCCTCAGCCCCAGGCGGAAGGTTGGGTTCAATGTAGAATTCATGTCGCGACTATATAACCACCACACAGAATTTGATGTTTCATACATTTTCTTTCCAAGTTTGAGTTGAAATCAGAGTATATGGTGGGAAAATACAATCACATGTGTATCAGCGCAGTATCAGGAACTTCTTGGAAAACTTCGCGTGCAGCTCTCCCTACTTTTACTCGATTTTTGTCAAATGTATACACGCGAATGACGTCAAGGTAAGTTTTCATCATTTCTGCAATATTGGAATACTCTGAGAGATTATGAGGGACTCTCTTTCCGTCGACAATTTCAAAAATTCCTATCTCCATCGGATTGAGTTGATGTGGATTGTATGGTACTGATGGCAATGTGGGCACATCAACTATCACCTCATCACAACTAACTCCTGCAATGGTAGCTATTTCTTCTTGGATGCTCTCGCGAACTTTCCTTTTGGTAAGAATCTTAGAAACAAATCGATCTTGTGTATGAATGACTTTTTCGAAGGCGGATTTGTAAAGAGTACGTGAATCAAGAAGATTGACCATCTTTGTCGCTTCTTTAGCATCCTCCGAATCTGAGGGATTTATGCTTCGAACTCTGGATATGAGTGACATATCATCCAATTCTAAAAACTCTTCAGGAGATGAAAAACTGGTAAGTTCCAGTATTTTATCTGCAGCATCAATTAATTTGACTAACATGACTTCGACACTGCGTACTGTTTTGTGATAATAGACATTGAGAAACATTTCGTATCTAGCTACAAGAAATGATTCTAGTGCCCCTCTTGCTGCGATATCAAAATACATCTGGTAGTCCTTTGAGATTTCAATACTATCAATTAGACGATGGATATCAACTAGTCCGTAATTTACTCCACAATAAAATGAGTCCCGAATCAAGTAGTCCATCTTATCAGAGTCAATTTGTCCTGCAACAATTCCAGCTATGATTGCATCCTTCTTGGTCTTATGGCGGCCTCGAACTAAATCAGCAATTCGGTTTTTTGAGATTCCATCAGCTTCTAGTAAATCACCCAGCTCACTCTTGAGGATTAACCACTCTGTTACATCCTCATGGTTCATTCCACGTTTTTCTATGAGTACTTCCTCAAAGACATGACTAAAGGGACCGTGGCCAATATCATGAAGAAGACCAGCTATTCTTACTTCTTGGAGCTTCTGGTCCCCAAGACCCATTTGGCTCAGAAGTCTCCTACCACTAAGTCCTGCAAGATACATAACACCGATACAGTGACCAAAACGTGTGTGTTCAGCTGTTGGGTAAACAAAGTGGCCACCTGAGAGTTGTTTGATTCGTCGTAATCTCTGATAGGGTAGTGAATCGATTATTTTTGCCTCAGTTTCGGTAATACCTATGAAACCATGGACAGGGTCGTTAATCTCCATAGTAAACTTCATCATTTTTCACCATCTTGAGCAAGAATCACATCTGAGGGTCAAACGACCGAATTTCGCGTATTAATTCATCAGCTGTTTCTATTTCTGATAAACATAAAGGTAGGTGTATACTATCAGCTATTCGTACAGCAAGTGGGTCTAATTCTTTTACTCCCTGGAGTATCACCACAGCAGGTTTTACTGCAACGGAGGTACCAATTTGACTAGCTTTGATAGCCACCATTGGTGACCGACCTGTAGAAACATTTGTGAGAATAGCAGCGCGTTGGGTTGTCCCCCCATAAAGCCGAAGAAGTTGTTGGGGGGTCAAATTGATAATCGCCTTGATACTGTCAAGCGCTGTGTATCCATAAATGTCCCTGTCAAGTAGATTACGATGAGTGAGGACTTTGCAATCAAGAAGTTCTACAAGCAACCGTGCAGGTATTGGAACCCCAAACTCACGACTATCTAGGATTGCATCAGAGGAGATTTCTGGGGTGATTAATTTCTCCAGTGCCATAGCAATCCTACCACCATCAGAAGCATCCATTTCAATCAGCCCTTCGACAAAACGTTTGATGGTTTCAACCCGGGGTGATTTCCGTCTACCGCTCTCATAGTCACTAATAACAGAAGGTGAAACCTTAAGATATTTGGCGAGGGTTTTCTGGGAAATGTGAAATCTTTCACGCCATCGTCGCATAACAGCACCAGGATTATTTTCTGCGAGACATATCTCACCAGCCATTGCTTCTGCCAGCCTTCGAAGTGCCTCACTATTGTCCATAAACTCTCTGCCCTTCAGAATCGCTATAAGAGTTGCGTAGGTGCTGATTTGAAATCTTTTGATTGCTAATAGAAGAAGAATAGGTTTGTATTAAATTGTGATAGTACCGAAGAACTCAAAGAGGTTGTTTCAACAACTTAATGTCGGTATTACAGATGTTTTTCACATTTATAGTTGGTACAGCAGGCTCAGGAAAGTCCTTACTCACTGCATCACTGGAGAAGTGGCTTGTAGGTTCGGATTTGAGTGTGACTGTTGTCAATCTCGACCCTGGTGTGGACTCCCCACCATACACAAGTGATGTTGATATTAGAGAGTATGTGGATTATGGAGAAGTAATGAGCTCATTTGGGTTGGGCCCAAATGGAGCTCTTGTTGCTTCACTGGATATGGCAGTTAGTAGTGTCAATGATATAAGAGATGAGATTATTGATACTGACCGAGACTATATACTCATAGATTGTCCGGGACAAATGGAACTTTTTGCGTATCGAAACTCAGGGCCCTTGATGGTGTCTAGTCTCAGAGGCGATGATCCAGCTCTCTCTTTGTACTTGCTCGATTCAAATATTGCTCGTACTCCTTCAGGATATCTTTCATCGACGCTCCTAGGAATCTCAATCAGTATTCGATTTAGTCTTCCACAGCTGAATGTTTTGAGCAAGCCAGATATTCTAACCACTGAGGAAGTAGAAGAGATTGTGGGATGGGGTTCAGAGTTGTATCTCCTTGAAGAGGCTCTTGACTCCTCTGCAGAAGGATTGCGGACAGAGTATTCACGAGCAATTATGCAAATGCTTGAATCCCTAGACACTGCGACAGGTAATATACCAGTTTCAGCAAAGGAGATGACTGGAATCGATACATTATATGGTGAAATGCAGCGTATCTTTTCTGGTGGCGATAACCTATACGAGTGATTGTTGTTTGACCAAATACTTTGTCTATCTATCTGGTGAGAATATCACTGTAGCAAAAGCAGAAATCAATACGCTAGCTCGCTTGTTTAATATTGATGAAGCAATTAGTTGGGATGGACGTATGGGGTTGATGGATTCACAAAAGAATCCAGTTCCTTTTCTCCTTGAGAGAGCAGCCTTGGTTAAGGAAGCCGGGGTTGTATTTTCAGAGATTGATGCACGAT